>JANMAA010000007.1:0-8175 GCA_031359215.1 Acidobacteriota bacterium
TCGCACAGCCAGACTTCCAGACCGTCTTTCACACCTTCGATAAGTTCGGGCAGACGATAAGGAACGCGCCGTGTGCCGTTCAAACTCCAGATTTCCTTGCCGTTTTCATCAAACCTGCGCTGTCGAAAATCCTTCGGTTCAAAGCGGACGTTTTCATAAAGCACATTGCTGTTTTCGTCTGTGTATGGATAAACAGCCGCGATCTTCTTTGATCGAAAATTAGTTGACATTATTTTTGCAGATTCGGAAAACAAATCTTTTAACTCGATGCCCAAAGCCGAAACGATATTTTCGACATCGCAAACGGCAAAACATTTCAACAACATTTTGCCGTTCGCTTCCTTGATGGAAAGGCTGTGCTTCGTGTCATCGTGCGCCGGACACAATGCCAGCCAACCAATTGAAGTTTTCCTCACGTTCTGAAAATTCTGTAAAAATTCAACTGTTTTCATCTTCGCCTCCGTCTTTTAAGCCTGTTCAGCAATCAGCCGATTAATAAGTCAGGCTAATCTAAATTAGTTTAACTTATAACTCGAAATCGGAAAAGCTAATATTTCTAATAATGGAAGAAAATTGAAAACTGGAAGTGAATCAGGAAACCTCAAAAAAAGAGAGAAAAAAGCAGCAAGCCGGAAATTAGAAATAAAAATTAACGAATTTAACGAATTTAAAATGTTACGGACTTAACGGACTTAACGGACTTTCAAACTATATTGCTTCGACAATCGCAACTTTTTCAGTGGTCAAATCGTAGAGTCGATCAATTTCATTTGTTAAAGCAAGTATGGCTTTGCTTTCTTTCTTTAACAAACAATTTTCCCAAAAAGCATCCTTATTCGATTCTCGACGCATCTTTCAAATATGAGATATTCAAAAGTTAGAATCGCCATCCTGACTTTTATACTCGGTATTGTCAGCGTTCCTTTTATCAATGGTCAATATGAAAAATGGACTGAGATTACGGTAGATTTGCCGCAAATAATTTCAGACACGCCGCTTATTGTTGATATTTATCCAACTAAGCGGTTGCCTCTGCAAGATACAATATGGTGTAGAGATATGTCTGTAAGTAAAGCTCGTTTGGATTCTCAATCCCGCAGACCAAAAAAAAATAGATAGCGGCGATTATTCTTAATATGTCATCATAAAAATGGAGATTTTATGAAGCGCAAAGTGTTTTGGATTTCTTTTATGATGATAGGCTTGATGGCGGATTTGATTTTGCCGTTTATGTGGGGATTGATCGCAACTTTACCGATCCTGTTTTTTAGCTGGTGGATAACTTATAAAACGGAATGGTTTGAAGATTGAGCAGTTCTGCTTCGACCTCGTTTTTGATCGTTCATTTTTCTTGCTTATGGATAAGGAATATAACAGATTTCAAAATAGCAGTTAAATTTGTATCCGAAGTTTTGATCCCATACTTAAAAAAAAGTTGTATTTACTGCAAAAATTGCGTAATATAAAAAAACAAACCCGTTTTACAAGGAGAAAAAAAATGAAAAAGAATTTTATCTATGCTGCAGCAGTTAGTGTGGTAATGGCTATGCTTTCGATTCTTGCTGTTGCTCAGGACAGTCGGGCGGTTTCAGCCGCCGGTAGTTTATATGTTATCTCGGCAAATGCGGGCGGCGTAAATTACGTTGAAGGTAAAGTTGCCGTGGCGCAAAAATCCGGCAAAAGCGGTAATTTGCTGAAAGGCGACAATATCGAAGTCGGGGATAAAGTTACCACCGGAACGAACGGTAAGGCGGAGATTCTACTAAATCCGGGTTCGTATATTCGTCTGGCGGAAAATTCAGGCTTTGAATTTAATAATACTTCATTGGATGATCTGCAAGTTAAATTAACAGCCGGAAGCGCAATGTTCGAGGTTATCACCGATAATGATTTTAAGTTTGTCGTTCAAACGCCGACCAACCGTTTTAATATCATTCAATCAGGTGTCTATCGCGTTGATGTGGCAAGCGACGGAAGCGGAAAAATCGAAGTTTGGAAGGGCAAGGCAGAGGTCGGGACAGGCAATACGACCATTATCAAAGGCGGCAGACAGGCGACGGTGAACAATGGTCAGGTAATGGTAGAAAAATTTAAGCGCGATGACAAGGAATCGCTCGCCGCTTGGAGTAAAAACCGCGCTAAAGAATTGGCAAAAGTAAATTCGCGTCTGGAAAGAAACAGTTTGCGAAGCACGTTGCTCTCCAGTTTTAATAATAACGGCTGGAATTTGTATAACTCTTACGGATTGTGGGTTTTTGACCCGTTTAGCAGAAATCATTGTTTCCTGCCGTTCGGCTATGGCTGGAGTTCGCCTTACGGTTTTGATTTTGGACGTGATCTCTGGTATTTCAGACTTCCCCAAACAATTTATAACCAACCGCCGCCTTATTATCGATCTCCGCCGAATATGGTAAATAACGATAATGGAAGGACTGATAATCAACAGCAAAGAAATAGAAGAACAAGTCCGCCATTTGAAAATATTCAAAAAGACCTTGGACGTGATCATCCGGTAGATCGGAGTAGTGAATCTGACATTGCACCGTCGCCGCGATCAAATCCGTCGCCGCGTATTTCTCCACCAGTTTTTTCTCCGGGTGATGATACACGAAGCTCTCCGCCTTCGATTTCACCGGGCGAGCGAAAAGGCAAACCTAGTGATAATTAAGGATAAATTAAAACAGAATTGATTAAAGCGAGAGATTTGTTTATCTCCCGCTTTTTTATGTGAAAAATCTGATGATTGCGGCGGCTTGTTCGTTCGTTCCACCAATTTTTTCCGGTAGAAAAGGTTGTAAAACTAAGAAAAGCGATTGAATCCCGTTGAAAATGGTATGCAGAATTACGCACGGAAGTAGATTTCCGGTCTGAACGCGCACCAAAGTAAGAACTAAACTGAGCAGACAGATCAAGATTATCGTTCCCGGACTTCCCCAATATTGCGGAACGTGGATAAGTGCAAAAAGTGCCGTAACAATAGCTATCGCACCTTTTACGCCGATACTTCGCTGAATTGCCGAATATAGAATTCCGCGATAAACGACTTCCTCGACCAACGGCGCAGTAAAAGTTGCGAGAAAGGCGACGATATAAATCGCTGTCCGCGAACTACGCAAGATTCTTAATAAATCATTATCCTGTTCGGGAATAAAATAATTGACGACGGCAGCCACCGAAAAAAATCCGATGAGAATCAAAATGTAGTAAAACCAAGGAAAGTTACTGCCTGACCAGCCCAAAGTTTGCCGAAATGAGAACTTGTTGTTTTGGGTTAAAATAAACCACCCGACAACCAATGTGAAAATATGTGCCGGAATAACCGCTAAGATATTCAAAATGACCGCCGTCGGATCATTCACCATATCCGTAACAGGAGTTCCGCGATTGAAAATAAAATACGGAATTAAAAAGAAAACCGGAAAAATAATGATTGAAACAACACTGATAGCCCAAAATCCGGCTGCCACCCAACTGTTCCAAGGCGGATTATTTGGTGTTGGAATAATTGATAATTGATTGCTTTCAAATTCGTAAAGTTCTTTCCATTCGGGCGTGTTGTAGTCGATGTTTTTAATTTCTTCGTTTTGCACACAAAAGAGTTTAACGAAAATGTTTATGAGTTCCAAGTTTGAAATTTGACTAAAATAAATATAACCTAAAATTCCGTGGAGCAACACGGAAAAAATCAACAACAAAATGTCATTGCAATCATCCCGGCGCGTGTTCAGTCAACGCGATTGGCGGGCAAACTTTTGCTTGAAATCGCCGGAAAACCTTTGATCTTACACACGCTTGAACAAGCCAAAAAAGCACGGAACATTGATCGCGTGATCGTTGCGACCGATGACGAAAAGATTTTACGGATAATAAAGAAAAGTGGAAATGAAGCCGTGATGACTTCGCCGCATCATCAATCGGGAAGCGACAGAATCGCCAAAGTCGCCGAAAATTTGCCCGAACATTCGATTATTGTCAATGTGCAAGGCGACGAGCCGACAATTCCGCCATCAACGATTGAAAGCGCGGTCGAAGCGATTTTACTTGACGAAAATGCGGATATCGCCACGACTTGCGAAAAGATCGAAGATTACCGCGATGTTTTTAGTCCTAATGTCGTTAAAGTTGTGACCGACAAAAACGGTTATGCCCTTTATTTTTCGCGCTCGCCGATTCCGTTTCCGCGCGAAGCCGTCAAAAAATACGGATCGCTTGAAAATGCTTTGCAAAATGAGCCGAATTTAATTTCGCTTTTTCGCAAACACACCGGACTTTACGTTTATCGCCGCGAATATTTATTGGAATTTACGCGCATTAAACAGACAAATTTAGAGAAGACCGAAATGCTCGAACAACTCCGCGCATTAGAAAACGGCGCAAAAATAAAAGTCGTCGAAGTCGCTGAAAGTTCGATTGGTGTTGACACGGCAGAAGATTTTGAAAGAGTTAAATCAATAATTGAGGGACAAAAGAAATGACAAAATATATTTTCGTAACAGGCGGCGTGGTTTCGAGTTTGGGGAAAGGTTTGGCGGCGAGTTCGCTCGGCTGTCTTTTGGAATCTCGCGGGATGAAAGTGCAGATGATGAAGCTCGATCCTTATATAAATGTTGATCCGGGAACGATGTCGCCTTTTCAGCACGGCGAATGTTATGTGACGGATGACGGCGCAGAAACCGATCTGGATTTGGGGCATTATGAGAGGTTCACCAACGCGCATTTGACGAAGGCGAATAATTGGACGAGCGGGCGAATTTATCTTTCGGTCATCGAAAAGGAACGGCGCGGCGATTATCTCGGCAAAACGATTCAGGTAATTCCGCACATCACGGACGAAATCAAGGCGGCGGTGCGCGTCGTTGCTGAAAAAGATAATCCCGACGTTTTAATCGTCGAAATCGGCGGCACGGTCGGCGACATCGAATCGCTGCCATTTCTCGAAGCGATTCGGCAAATCGGCAATGAAGTCGGGCGCAATAACGCGATTTTTGTTCACGTTACGCTCGTTCCGTATATCGCCGCCGCCGGTGAATTGAAAACGAAACCGACGCAGCATTCGGTCAAAGAACTGCGCGAAATCGGGATTGCGCCGGACATTTTGCTGTGTCGTTCGGAGCATACTTTGTCGCTCGATTTACGCAAGAAAATCGCCCTGTTTTGTAATGTGCAGGAAAATGCGGTAATTTCCGCGCTCGATGTAAAAACGATTTACGAAGTCCCGCTCGCGTTTCACGAGCAAGCTTTGGACGAACTTGTGATTGAAACTCTGCATTTGCGCGATAAATTTCCGACGGCGGATTTGAAACGCTGGCGCGAATTGGTTTCGACGATTAAAGAACCTTCCGACGGCGACGTGAAAATTGCGATTGTCGGCAAATATGTCGAACTCGAAGATTCTTATAAATCTCTGCGCGAAGCCCTGACGCACGCGGGCGTGGCGAATAATTTGAAGGTCAATGTCAGTTGGATCGAGTCGGAAAGTTTGATTGACGACGAAAATTACGGTTCGCGTCTCCAAGATTTCGACGCGATTCTCGTTCCCGGCGGATTCGGCAAACGCGGAATTTCGGGAATGCTTCGCGCTATCAAATATGCCCGAAAATCCGGCACACCTTATTTCGGAATTTGTCTCGGAATGCAAACGGCGTGTATCGAATTTGCGCGAAACGTCTGCGGTTTGCGCGATGCCGATTCGACGGAATTCAGTGCCGACACGCCGTTTCCGGTGATTTTTAAACTGCGCGATCTTGTAAATGTCGAAGAATACGGCGGCACAATGCGTCTCGGCGCGTATCCGTGCGAACTGAAAGAAGAAACTCTGGCGCGGGAAATTTATCATAATTCGCCCGAAATTTCGGAAAGACATCGCCATCGCTACGAATTCAATCCCGAATTTCGCGCAACATTAGAAAAAGAAGGTTTAATCATCAGCGGAGTTTCGCCTGACGGAAAATTTGTCGAAATGGTTGAACTCCCGCGTGAAATTCACCCGTTTTTTGTCGCGTGTCAGTTTCATCCCGAATATAAATCGAAACCTCTGAACGCGCATCCTTTATTTGTTTCATTCGTCAAAGCCGCTCATGAAAATCGTCTGCACAGCGAAAATCTCAAAGATGACGTAAAAAGCGACAAACAAATCGAAATGCCCGAACGCGCTTCGGCAGTCGGCGATGAGTAAAGTTTTTGCCGTGTTATAATTTCAAAATTGGAGTTGAAATCTTATGATCGCCGTAAAAAATTACAAAGCATCGGAAGAAGTTGCAAATTTTATCGCAATGACAAATCCGGCAAAAGTTTTGGCGTTTCGACCTTCGACGGAAACCAAACAGCGAGTTTCGGATTTAATCGAACGCGAAAAAAACGAAGGAATTTCCGCCGAAGAAAAAAGCGAACTCGATTATTATATGCAGCTTGAACATCTGATGCGGATGGCGAAAATTTTTGCTCGAAAATTTACGGCAAATAATAAATGAGCCGTTACATCAGCGAAAAATTGCGAATCGAAGTCGAACTTCGTGCGAACGGATTTTGCGAATATTGCCGAATTTCCATCGAAGACACATATTTCGGCGGCGAAATTGACCATATAGTCAGTCTTAAACATCGCGGACAAACTGAATTTGGAAACTTGGCATTGGCGTGTCAGCCCTGCAACCGTAATAAAGGAAGCGATTTAGGTTCGATTGCAGAAATTTCAAATAAACTTATTCGATTTTTCAATCCTCGAACAGATATTTGGGCGGAACATTTTCGTATCAATACAGAAGCAGAAATAGAATTTTTAACGGAAATCGGTGAAGTTACGGCTTATGTTTTTGGTTTTAACGAAATTGAAAGAATTTCGGAGCGCAAAGGATTAATTGAACTTGGAAATTATTTGCTTTAAGTAGTGTTGAGTAATCTGAATACTTTATTTCGAGCATTTGAGGATGATAAATGATGAAAAAAATGTATGCGGCAGTTTTACTTTTAATCTTTTCGGCTTCGGCTTTTGCACACGAATTTTGGTTCGAGGCGGATAAATTCTTCGTTGCGCCGAAGGAAGAAACTGCTGTTCACCTCTACGTCGGCGAAGCGTTGAAGCACGACGAAGAACGTGCGTTTCAACTATTAAAGACGAATTTGTTCCGGCTTTATTCGGTTGATAATAATTCGGATTTGAAAACTCCGGCGAATGACGAAAAGATGCCGGCGTATAATTTTTCGGCTGAAAAAGCGGGCAATTATATGTTTGCGCTTGAGCGAAATTGGTCTTTTATATCGCTTGCGCTAAAGGATTTTGAGGAATATCTGCGCGAAGACGGGATGGAATACATCATCGCCGAACGCGAAAAATTAGGCGAGAGCGGCAAAATTGCCAGTGAGCGTTACAGTCGTTTTCTCAAAACTTTGCTGCAAGTCGGCGACAAGCACGACGCAACATTTAAAAAGATCGCCGGAATGAAACTCGAAATCGTTCCGCTCGAAAATCCATACGCGAAAAAAGTCGGCGATAACCTGAAACTTCAAGTTCTTTTCGACGGCAAACCGATTGCCGACAAAACCGTTTTCGCCAATAACCGCGAAACTACGGACATTTCAACTCAAAAACTCAAGACCGACAAAAACGGGAAATTCTCCGTTAAACTCGACCGCAAAGGCGTTTGGCTCATTCGCCTCGTGTTTATGCAAAGATGCCAAACCGATTGTAAGGAAGCCGATTGTGAAAGTTTTTGGGGCAGTTTCAGTTTCGGCATTAAATGATAAAATTGTTCAAAAGTCTGTAAGTTTATGGAAACTGAATGGAAAAAACGTATTCGCAAACCTGAAGGTGTTTATGTGATGTGCCTTTTGCTTTTCCTTAATTTTGGCGTTTATCAATTCTTTTATGACTTTTCGGCAATGCGCCAAAGTAACACTGAAACGCCTATTATAATCGCGGCACTTTTAATAAGTCTCGACGTATTTTCGGCTGCGACGGCAATTTGGGCTTTTTTCGGTGATAATTTGGCGAGAATATCAATGCTGATTTTCGTGACATTAAATATGTTGTGGTCAATTTTTATTCTTTGAATTACGCAGGTCAAAACCTTGCACTTTCAGTGCAAGACTTTAGTATTATTCCGCTAAAATCTATGCGAAAATAGCGGACGATGAAAGACAACAGGCACTCGTCGCATACCGTTTCACGATTGACCG
>JANMAA010000107.1:0-40284 GCA_031359215.1 Acidobacteriota bacterium
GCCTGAAAGTTGTTCGTTCCGCCGAAAGCCGTCAAATATCCCGATAAACCCTTTTGAAAGACATCATTGGTTGAAATGCCGTTGACCACGCCGCCGATAGCGTTCGAGCCGTAAAGCAGAGTCGCCGGACCTTTGACGATCTCCACGCGGTCGAGTGCCAGAACATCAATCGGTTCGACCTCATCGCCCGACTGCGAAGCGATTCCGCCGACGCGCAAACCGTCCTGCAAAACAAGCACACGGTCGCCGTCAAAGCCGCGAATTACCGGGCGACCCGAACCCGGACCGAACGAACGGTTAGCCGCACCCAACTGATTTTTGAGGGCTTCGCCGATGGAAATCGGATTTTCCCGCGCCAATTCCAGTGCGCTGACCGATGTCACCGATTGATAGGATTGATTGATCGCTTCGGCATTGCCGGTGGCGGTAACGGTGACCTGCTCGCTGACCGCCGACAAATCTAATTCAAAATCCACGCTTGTTCCCGCGCCGTTCGCGCTGACTTCAATCGTTTTGACGACATCCGGCACACGGTCGAGATGCGCGATGATTTGATATTTACCGAACGGAATTTTCTTAATCTCGAAAGCTCCGTTTTCATCGGTCGAAACTGATTTTTTCAAATCGGCAACAGTTATCAGAGCATTTTGAACCGGTTTACCAGATTGCGCGAGCCTGACCACGCCGCGAATCGTTCCTTCGCCAGAATT
Source organism: Acidobacteriota bacterium (assembly GCA_031359215.1). GTDB lineage: Bacteria > Acidobacteriota > Blastocatellia > Pyrinomonadales > Pyrinomonadaceae. Next base: position 711 of record JANMAA010000107.1, read on the forward strand.
GAAATTCTGACCGAAAGCAAATGAACAACAGACAAATAGAAATAGTGCTGAAAAAGTATTTTTGAAAAACATAATTTGATTTAAATAGTGCTGAAAATGAAAATCACTTTCAATAAGCTATTATAAAAAATATATTGAGTCAAGAACACTTTTTAAAATATTGATGATCAGCTTCAGGCGAAAATTATTGTGAGTTTTCCTGAATAATCTCCCGAACGACATTATAAAAAATCAGTCTCGGAGATTTTGAAGGTTTCAAACAATCAAAATTTCTAAACTTCCGTATCAAAAACTTTCCCGAAATAATCCGTAATCTCGCTCGTCAACAGTTCGCGTTTACGCTCGTCAATTCCGGCAAGTTCACGCGCCAGATTTTTTTTGAATTCGATCTGCATTTGCCTTGCGATTTGGATTCTTTGCGCTTGCGGCGAGCCTGCGCCGTGCATTGATTCGGTGAGGTAGCCGACGGCGTTTCTGCCGAGAGTCATATTTTCGATCAGGCGCAGGATTCGCATCCGGTTTTCGGTGGAAACGTCGGCGCGTCCTTTGAGATATTTTTCTAAAAGTCCGCCGACGGCTTCGCTGCGGAAGTCTTTTTCGGACGGCATCGTGACGACCATTCCGCCGGCTAAATCTTGCGCGAGTCGTCCGATTTCGTAGGGCATTTTTGTAACGTGGTGTTTGCAGACGTTGGCGATCATATCGTCGTTTAGATACGCGCCGCTTTTGGTCGGTTTTGACTGATAGCTCGATGCGATTCCGGTGGCGTAAATCGTTTCGTTGAGGTGCGTCATTTCGACGAGTTTTTCTTTGATATGCGAGACTTTTTCGACTCCGTTATAATCGGCGATCTGCGCCGCCGCGCCGATCAAAACGTCGCCGACACCGCTTTTGCAGACGTAGCTGCGGCGGTGATAACAGGTGAATCTTTCGACTAACATTGACGCAAAATCGTCTTCGCCGTTCATAAAAATCAACGAGTTCGGGATGAAAACATTGTCGAGAATAATCATCGCTTCCTGTCCGCCGAAATTGTTATTTCCCGTGTCAATCGTGCCGCCTTCCATCGCGCGCGTGTCGCACGATTGGCGACCGTAAATGTATGTGATACCTTCCGCTTCGACCGGAATCGCGCCGACAATCGCGTAATCCTTATCGTTTTCGGTCAGGCGCATCGTCGGCATAATTATCAGCCAATGCGAATTCAGACAGCCGGTTTGATGCGCTTTTGCGCCGGAAACGTAAACGCCTTCGTCGGTGCGTTTGACAATATGAACGAACAAATCGGGATCGGCTTGTTCGTGCGGCGATAAACTGCGGTCGCCTTTAACATCGGTCATCGCGCCGCCGATAACGAGATTCTGCCGCTGAACTTCGATGATGAAAGTTTTCAGCCGTTCGTGGTAATCGCTCCCGTATTTTTCATCAATCTCAAACGTCGTCGAATACAGCGAATTGAGCGCGTCCATCCCGACGCAGCGTTGAAAACAAGTTCCCGTGAGTTGCCCAAGTCGCCGCTGCATCTTATTCTGCAAAACGACATTATCTCTGTCCATCACGATATTCAAAAAACGATTAACCTTTTCGCCCGTCAGATGCGAAGTCGCGGTCGCCAGATCGGGTTCACGTTCCGCCAAATCATAAGTTTCAGCGACGGCGTTGATGCTCGGTCGAATCATCGGATGTTCGACAATATCTTCGACAAGTTCGCCGAACAGATAAACTTTCAGATTTCTGCCGCGCAGGGAATTGATGTAATCTTCGCTCGTTTTGATCGGGTGGTTTCGGGTTGCCGTTTGTGGTTTCATAGAAAAATCTCCTTTCAAAATTATATCAAATCCCTAAATTCAGGAAAGATGCAGATTAATATTGAATCAAACTGCCTTCGCGTTTGGCGCGTTTGATGGCGCGACCGAAAACCCAAAGTGCGAAGGGAAGTAATACCGCGAGGAAAATGACAAGCGTTATTAATGGTGCTTCGACTTCGCTCAAACCTTTTCCCTGGATTAACACCGCCCGAATACCGTCGAGTCCGTGTGTGGAAGGATTGATGTAGGAGATCGCTTTGCCGCCGGTTTCGCCAAGTGCTTCCTGTAACATTTCTTTCGGGAAAAAAACGCCGGAAAACAAAGCTGTTCCCGCGCCTAAAAGGATTGCAAAAGGATCGCCGCGTTTGAACGCCATCGTAAAACTCGCCGATAAAATTCCCAGACTTGCCAAAACCAATGTTGTCAAAATTAAAAATAAAAGCGCGAGTAAAAAACTGCCCTTATATTGCACATTAAAAAAGAACCAACCGAAAAAAAGATACAGAAACGAGTTAAAGGTAGCCTCGACATAAGACCAAGCCGAACTGGAAACAATAACTGTCGGAACATTTATCGGTGTTAGCAAAACGCTTTCTAGCGTTCCCTGCATCTGTTCCTGTCTGATTGCGTTGGCAAGACTGGAGAAGCCGACCAGAAAATAGTTGATCATCGCCAAACCCGTCAGCCAAGCTGCCAACGGATTTTGCCATTGGTCATATTGAGCAAGCGGAAAACCGGCAAATATGCGTGAGATAAAGTAAAAGGTCGTGGAAATTCCTAAAATCCAAATGATCTTGATAAAAAACTCCACGCGGTATGAAAGCGCGAGTTGAAAATCGCGGATGATAAATGCCCGAATACGACGCAATAATAAATTCATGTGGTTTTTATTGAAATTCTGAGTGCCTAAATAATAGCATCAAAAACAACCGATTTGAATTCCCATTCAAAATCTACAAACTTTCAATAGGTTAGTCATCTGTATTACAATTACCAAATGAAATGTCTCCCTTCAACTTTGGTATGTGCTTTCTTTTTAGGCGTTTTTTTATTTAACGGATGCGGCAAACAGGAAACGGAAATAAACGTCAATCAGGCGACAAATAAAACGGCAAATACTGCCAACGAAAATAAAATTCCACCGCAAGACGATATTGAAGAACTTGAAAGAATCATTAAATTACCGTTTCATCCCGAAGAAGCAACGTGGCGCGAAACCGGTTTGAACGATCAAAACAGCGAAAAGAAATTGACGATAGTTTTGAAGTTTTTACCGGAAGATGCCAACAAACTCACCGGACAATCCGAAAAATATAAAACTGCCGATGACGTGGATGTTGATGCCGAAGACTGGTTTCCCGCCGAACTCATCGCGCAAAGCCAGATTTCCGGCGATGTGAATCTGAAAGGGAAGTCATATACCGCCAACGATTTTTTTCAACCTCCATACACTAACGGAAAAATAACGCGTATTGAAAATACCGATTATTTTATTTTGGAACTGTTCAGACAATAGATTCCAAGATATTAAATATCTTCATAGCGTTTTAATTTTCGATAAAGTGTCGATAAATCAATTCCCAGAATCTCGGCGGCGGCAGTTTTGTCATCGCTGACCGACTTCAAAATCTCCAAAATATAACGGCGTTCGGTTTCTTCCAAAGTCGGACGTAAACCTTCCGGGTCGCGTATTTCGAAGCTATTTTGTGAATTGATTTTAATTTTCGGCGGCAGACTTTCAATATCGATTTCTTCGCCCGATAAAATAAATGCGCGTTCAACCGCGTTTTTGAGTTCACGAATATTTCCCTGCCAATAATGATTGACTAATGCCGATAATACTTCCGTTTTTAGCGGTTTTTCGACGCTGTTTTGTTCACGCGCAATTTTTGAAATAAAGTGTTTGGCAAGCAGCGGAATGTCTTCGCGGCGTGAACGCAGGGGCGGCAGATTTATTTCGATAACATTTAGACGGTAAAACAAATCTTCACGAAAACGATTTTCCGTTACTTCAATTTCTAAATTTTTATTGGTTGCGGCAATAATCCGGGTATCGAATTGAATTGCTTTACTTGATCCGATCGGTGTAACTTCTTGTTCCTGTAAAGCGCGTAGTAGTTTGACTTGCAATGGAAGCGGCATTTCGGCAATTTCATCTAACAGCAAAGTGCCACCGTCGGCGGAGCGAAACAGACCTTTTTTATCGACGTTTGCGCCCGTGAACGCGCCTTTTGTATGTCCGAAAAGTTCGCTTTCGAGCAAAGATTCGGGCAATGCGCCGCAGTTGACGGCAAGAAACGATTTGTCGGCGCGGTGACTGTTAAAATGGATCGAACGCGCGATCAGTTCTTTTCCGGTTCCGCTTTCGCCTTGAATCAAAATACCGGCATTGGTATCGGCAACTTTTTCAACGATGCGGAAAACGTCTTGCAACGCTTCGCTTTTACCGATGATTTCCGCGAAATTGTATTTTTTATTCAGTTCACGCCGAAGTGCGCGATTTTCGCTGAACAATTTTTTCGTGCGAATCGCGTTTCTGACGGTTTGAAGTAAATCTTCGTTGACGAAAGGCTTGGTTATATAATCATAAGCACCTTTGCGAAGCGCGGCGATTGCCGAATCAATCGACGAATACGCCGTCATAATTATCACCAACGCTTCATTGTCAATCGCCTTTATTTGGTCGAGCAATTCGATCCCGTCCATTCCCGACATTTTTATGTCGGATAATGTTACGGCAATTTCATTGGTCGAAAAAATTTCAAGCGCGTTCTCGGCACTATCGGCGGTAAAAACCTGACAATCCTCGCCTTCGAGCAACTGCCGCAAAATCGAGCGCATCAATTCTTCGTCTTCGACAATGAGAATATTCGGTTTCATAAATCAGAAAATTGTAAATAGTGAATTGAAGAAAATTTGTCTTTCTAACGATAAGATGCTCATTATCTTATCGGGCAACTTCGCAATCATTCAAGCATTGAGTGCCTTTGTATAACGTGGTGGAAACACGGAGCGACTTGCTTGTTTTCATACAAGCCACTTTGGATTTTCTATCAGCAAGCGTCTACCTTTGAATCATACCCACCATGCAAATATTAAGTGGAATAGTCGAAAATTCAGCTAGATATACTTAAAACACACTAACGAAATTACAATGTCTAATGATTTTGGCGAAACTGTCAACTACGAACTCTCATTACATCGAAATAATCAGATTAATTATTATAGAGTTTTTATTAACGGTCGGGAACTACCGCCACGAATGGGTTGGTTATTTATTCTGGAACAACTACGGAAAGCATTTATTCGATTTTTCTAGTTTCTGACGCAATTATGCCCTGAATTCTATTTTGACTCACTCAGATAAATTTTAGAAATTCAGAAAAGTATGACAGAATTCTAAAATTTATTGTATTTTCTTACACTACAAAGGTTTGTTTTTTAAGGTTAGAAAATTCCTTATTCAGCAATAACAGCAAAGAAAACAGTTCCTTCATAATTATCATCCCAATCTCCTGACCAATCCCGTAATCCAAATGTCGCAGTTACATTTACTGTTGAGCCTGAAGGAGCATCAGTTCTTATCCTAATGTCCAAGCTACCCAGATGATGATCGCTTTTCGGAGAAAATGCTGCTTTAAATCCAGTCATAATAGCAGTAGCTTGAGTAACATTATTTGAAAATGTCATTGTACTACTTGAAGTACGAGGTCCTGATCCCTTAAAAGAACCAAAATTTATTGAGCCAGTTTTAATTTCCATTTGATTTATATTTATTTATTTTTTAATTTTTTTCCATCAACATCATGAATTCCTTCTTGATTTAAAATCCAAGTTCTTATATATCTATTTCCATCATATAAAGCGACTGCATGAAGGACACTCATTTTTCTTCTTAGTTTTTTCAAATTAATAGACTTACCTCTAGAAACTTCTTGATGGTTATCATTATACCAAATTATGCTTGCATCGGGAATCATTTTATTGTTTTCAATGATGGCAACAGAAAACCAATTATTCAAATTTTTATTTCCAACAGGAATAATTGTAACTTTATTGCGAGATTTTTTGAGTAGCTTCAACGTATCCTTCACTATTAGAGTAGATATGCCTGTTGTGCAAAGCAATCGGATATTCATAGTTTCTCTTTTTCCGAACATTTTTGCTGGTATGAAAGCTGTCTTGTCTTGTGTTCTTGAAGCTAAACCCCTCCATTGTCCATCGGAATCTTGCCAATGAAGTAAATAAGTGTGTTCGATTTTTGATGTTAAATTTTCCCATTGTAAAATAAATCCTTTTTTATCATTATCGAAATCAAATTTCAAAGTATGTTCTTCGGGAATAATTATTTCTTCTTCGTAGATTAATTTATCTTCCTCATAAATAATTAGTTTTTTTGCATTTTCTTTATATGGAATGAACTGCCGAAATGACTTCGGATAACAATTCTCCTTACAATGACCACAATTACCGATAAGGTTTTGGCAAACTAAAGTATTTCCGTTGTCGTCTATTAATTCAACAATGAATTTTGATTTTTCCCCATGATTATTGACCTGAGCAGTATAATAACAAAATGAAGGTTGACGCGTTACATTTCTTTTTCTGTCAATCGTTATCCATAAATATAACTTCAATGTTTCTTTTCTAAGCCATTCACTTCCTAAATTATGATGTCTTGAATGAAATGAAATCATATTGTCAAAGTCGGTATTACTTTTATCAAATACAAAAGATCGCATTAAAAAAGCTGTAATGCCCTCAGAAGAAGGAAATGTTCCCAATAAACCCATATAAGTGTAAGGACTAACCCATTGGGGTGTGCTATTGGAATAGCCCATAAAGTCATGATTATTCAATGGGGTGAAAAGTTCATTAGTTCTCGGATTAAATCCAAATTCACCGATACTATCTGAATCAAAATCTGCATACTGCGGATATTTATCGTCTTGATTGTCTGGATTATTACATCTGCTGCTATCATCGCACGGAGCATGATCTCTACCGAATGCGTGACCTGTTTCCTGTGCAAGTCCCCCAAAAAAGTCGAAGGGACTGGCGGCAACTCTACCGGATCCACCGCCACAACCTCCTACGTTTCCACTATCAAATCCATTAGGCAGAAAACCGTAATAAACATCACTTGAACTGCCTTGCATGTCTCTTAAGGTGTCTAATAAACTGCTATATCCGTCACCGCAACCATCATCTATATCCGCCTTCATATCCTTGTTGAATTCTATTTCAGTATATCCGGAAATATATACTTCAGGAACAGGATAAACTACTTCCATGGTTGAAAAAGCATCTGTCCCGGTAATATCAGAAAGGGTAGGAGCAGATAAATCCAACTTTTGACCAGTGTAATGAATGCCTACCGCATACAAACTTAACGGAACTCTGTTTTCAAAGTAAATTGTTCTTTCAAAATTTCTTGAGGCGGGAGATGGATTTGAAATGTCAAAAACTTTACATCTAAGTACTAATTGATTTTGGCAAAAATTTTCAGGAATAATGAAATTTAAAGTATGGTCTATCTGTCCTCGATCAATCTGATTGTCTCTATTAGGGCTTACGGTATTTTCTGGTGTAATAGTGACAGAATTAAATCCGGTATCAATAACTAATTCCCCTGAAAGGGTATTAATAACCGGCAATCCGGAATTACGATCATAATCAACATAAACTCTCACAGCGGTGTCTTTTCTTGCAATTAATGGAATAAAATTATCCGGTCTTATATTGGGAGCATCCAAGTGTCGGCTACTTCTGAAATGTTGCGTTGCCTGATTGAATTCCATTCCGGTAATTGATAAATCACCTCTTGGACGTGGTTCCGATGCTCCAACTAATTCCGCCACAACAACAAATTGAATATTTCCTTCATAGTCGTCATCCCAATCTCCTGACCAATCTCTTAATCCAAATGTTCCAGTTACCTTAACAAGATCACCATCAATTTCAGTATCTAATTGCACCTGCAACTTACCTAGATGATGGTCATTGCCTCCGCTAAAGCCTGAGGAATACCCGATAATACCTGCGATTGCTTTTTGCACTTCTCTTGGAAAATGAATATCAGTTGTTTGGGTAACTGGTCCATTTCCTCTCAATTTCGGAAAATTTATCGAACTTGTTCTCAATTCCATTTTGTTTTATTTAGTAATGCAATATTAGAATTTTTTCATTAAATGAACCAAAGTTATAATTTTTGTTATTGTAAATGGTTACATTAATTACCATATACTCTGTTTTAATTTCCCAACCTATTAGTTTTGCAAACTTGCTTTTCCAAATACTTCTGATTTTTGAGTTGCATTCTAGCATTAAATTAAAAAAATAGCAAACGTAAGATAGAAAAAATAAAACTTCAGCGGTAAAAACCTGACAATCTTCACCTTCGAGCAACTGCCGCAAAATCAAGCGCATCAATTCTTCGTCTTCGACAATCAGAACTTATGATTTCATAAGTTGAGTGATGATAAAAAATAAATCTTCTTCAATTTACCATTTACCATTTACCATTTACCATTATAAAAGTGTTAGCATCAAATTTGTTTAGAAGTAATTTCAATGCGTCTTCATAATTCATTAAAATTTATTTTTTTTGTGGTCTTACTGCTTGCATCCGGCGGCAATGCTCAGGATACGAATCCGGTCGAACGGCAAGTTGCCAATCCATTGACCGATACGCCGAATATCAATCCGATTGCACCGGAACAGGAAGTCAAAATACCGAAAAAAAAACAGGGTGCGGGTTATAAACAGGAAGGCGGCGGCGATGAATTAGTTGTTTATTCGACCAACGAATCCGCCGAGGGCGAAGAAGGTAAGCGCGTGATCGTTCGGTCGGGAAATGTCGATGTGCGTTATGGTATCTATCGTCTGCAAGCCGATAAAATCACGATCTATGAAGCCACGAATTTAATAATTGCCGAAGGAAACGTCGTTTTTGACCAAGGCAATGACCAGCGCGTTACGGGCACAAAGGGCGAGTTCAATTATCGGACGAAATTGGGATTTTTTGTCGATTCGACCGGCTTTACCAATCAAACCAACGATGGAACGATAATATATTTTACGGCTGACCGCGTGGAAAGAGTCGGTTTGAACGAAGTCGTTATCAAAAACGGCAAATTTACGGCTTGTGAAGATAATGTGCCGCACTGGAGTTTTACGGCGAGTGAGGCGCGGATAAAAACCAAAGACCGTTTGAAATTAAAAAATGCCAAGTTTCGACTACGGGATGTGCCGGTTCTGGCACTGCCCTACGCCTCGATTCCGATCAAGGAACGCGACCGCGCATCGGGGTTTTTAACGCCGACCTTTAGCGCGTCCGGCAACAAAGGCTTTCGCACGTCGGGAGCATATTACAAAACTTTGGGACGTTCCGCTGACGCAACTATTCGCGGCGATATTTTTGCTTCGCGCGGCATCGGTTACGGCTTGGATGTTCGCACCCGTGCCAACTCGCGGTCATTTTTCAACTTCGGATTTTACGCCGTCAAAGACAGGATTTTCGGCAAAAAAGCCAGTGCAGAAAATCTCGATCAAGGCGGCTCGCTCGTCTATGCCGAGGGCGTTCATTATTTTCCCAACGGTTTTACCGCTGTCGCCGATGTCCGTCTGACCTCAAGTCTTTCCTTTCGCCAGGTTTTTTCCGACGGCATTCAGCAGATTATTTCGCCAATTGAGGTTTCGCAAGCCTTCGTCAACAAAAGTTGGGACAATTACACGCTCAATCTTTTAGCGCGTTCGCAAGTCATTTCGATTCCGAATGTCCGCATCGAAACGCGCAATCTGCCGAGCATCAATTTTGACAAACGCCCGTCGCCTCTGAGTTTTTTCAAAAATGCGTATTTTTCGTTCAAGACGAGTTTGGAAGGGATTTCACGACGCGAAGAAGTTGACGACGTTGATCTTTATCGGCAGCAGACAGGCGGCGATCCGGTAGTTTCGCCTGCCATCGGACAGCGTTTCGACATTTTTCCGCAAATTGCCGTGCCATTCAAGTTGAAATATATCAACGTAACTGCAACAGCCGGAGCGCGCGTGACTTATTATTCAAATTCGTTCAACGATTTTCGCCAAGTCGTCGGGCGTGACGTAGTTCGTAGATACGGCGAATTTGAACTCGATATTAAACCTGTCGCATTAGCGAAAAATTTCTATAAAAAAGACGGCACATTTCGCTTTCGCCACGTTATCGAACCGTTTGCTACTTATCGTTTGATAAAAGGCGTGGACAATTTTAACCGCATTATCCGCTTCGATTTTTCCGACACAGAAACTGACACAAACGAGATCGAATACGGCGTTACCAATCGTTTTTACACAAGAAAATTCGCCGAAGCCGTAACCGACGAAGCGCAAAAACTTTTACAGGAAAATCCCGACAAAAAAAAAGACGCGCTTTCAATTCAGCCGTATGAGATTTTCACGCTGACCGTGCGCGGTAAATACTTTTTCGACCCGAGTTTCGGCAACGCCTTAACGCCCGGACAACGCAACCAGATCGCGCCGATAACCTCCCTTTCGTTCTACACTTTCGGCGGCATTGCGCGAAGAGTTTCGCCTTTAAATGTTGACGCAACCTATCGCCCGCGCAAAACGATTTTCGTCAACACCCGACTCGATGTCGGTGTGCAAAACGACGGTTTGCGCGACATTTCCGCCACCGTCGGCTACGACACCAAACTTTTCAAACTCTTTCAGACTTTTTACTACACCCGCGCCGTAACGCTGATTCCGTCCCTGTCGCAATTCGCCGACCGCAATGGCAAAGAAGCGGGAACTCTCCGCGGTTCGCAATGGAGTCCATCGGTTTTCATCGGCAACCGCGACAAAGGTTTATACGGCGGCACATCGCTCTTTTTCGATTTCCAAAACCGCCGCACAACCGACGGTTCACCACTCATCAGTTCACTTTTCACCATCGGCTACGCATCAAGTTGCTGCGCCGTAACCCTCCAATACTACACCTTCAATGTCGGCATCCGCCGCGAAAACCGCGCCGTCTTCAGCTTCCGCCTAAACGGAATCGGCGCATTCGGCACCGAACTATTCGGGCAGGGAATCAGATAAATTAGTTTTTCGCTTGAATTATTGAAATCCAACTTTAAAAGCAAATTTAAAAAGAAATAAAGCCGTCGCTTGATTTATCAAGCAACGGCTTTATTTCTTTTTTGGAAAAAATTTAATAAATTGAAAATCGTTCCCGTTCAACTTGCGGCTCGGCTTCATCATTATTTTCGACAATTTTATGAGTTGCCCCAGATGGAAGTTCGCCATCGGGCAACAATTTTGCCGCCTCGCCGCGAATCAGCAAGTCTCTGACAAAGCGTTTTTCCGCTTTGCTTTTCTCGGTTTCCGGCGCAGTATCGCAGGATTGTTTCGGTTTAATTTTAGTTGGCATATCTATCACCTCTTATTAAACATCCTAATCTTTTAACCTGCTTTCAGTCAAACCCGCAGTCAAAAGTTTCCCGCGCCAACATCAAACCCGCTTCGGTTTTGGTTAAAGTATGAGTTTTTCTGACATTTGGCTGCGAAATTTGCGTGTCGGAGTCGCCGAAATCGCCGACCTCGATTCTTCCGAGTCGCATCAAATCTTCGACAAAAGATTTCATCGAATCCGTATAAGAAGGTGGATTAAGCGAACCGGTATCAAGTGCGGCAGCCGCGGCGGACGGATCACCACCGCTTTCGCTGGGCGCGGCACAGAGTATCATCGCGGAAGAAAATCCCATTGCTGTCGCCGGCATCGGAACGGGCATCAGTTCCGTCGAATCTTTCGCCGGAGCGTCGCCGGCGGTGTCGCCGAGAATTCCCGCAACGGCGGTAATCGGCAACGGATTGCTGGCAACCGAAGCGGCGGCTTCCAACGAAAGAACACCGTGCCGAACAAACGCGCCTTTCAGAGTATCGCGGTATTTACGATTATAGCGGGTTTCGTCCGCGGTTATTATCTGCGCGGCAACTTGACTAAAATAATTCGTTACGACCGGCGCGTTGCCGATGGCATCAACCAATAATTGTCCGGCGTTTCGGCTGACTTTTTGAATGCTTTGGACGGTCGGTTGCGGATTGTCAGTTAAAATCATTCCCGCCAATGCGTCAAAAAACGTCGCCGTAAAAATGCGTGAGAAAGAATGCGGTGCGGACGACAGAGCCGATGCCGGAGCGGTTGTCGGAAGCGTCATCGGGTCTCGATAAAAAAATGAATTAACCGCATTTCGCAAGCAGTCGGGTTCGACGTTTTGCGGTCTGATTTGACGAATCGCCCAACCGAGTTCTTCCGCCATTCGTGAAAGAAAAGTCGAGTGATAAAGCCGTCCACCTGTTTCGTCAATCACTGCTTGCACAACCGATTTGAGTTGCAAAGCGCACAGAATTGCGCTGATGTCACCAAACGATTCGTGAAACGCCGCCGCTTCGATGCTTGCCACATTGAAAAGTTGCGGGCGAATTGAATCAAGTACGGCGTGTCCCAACTCGTGGCATAAAACATTCGGACTTTCGCCCGAAAAAACCGTTTTTCCGCCGACTGTCGAATGGAAAAATTCGAGGGTGCTGGTCGAACGACGATAATAAGCGTTTAAATCTACGCCCATATCGAGATGAACGCGCAATTGTTTATCGGGAGTTGCCCATTTAGTTGACGACGGCAAAAGTGCCTGCCAGAATTTCATTCCGCGGGTCAAGGCTTCCGCCGCTACCCAATAGCGAAAACGGCTGGTGCCGATAGGATGCGTTTGGGCGGGCGGCGGCGCGTCAACGATGGTAACGCCCAACGCACCGGTCGGAAGCGTCGGCACAGGAACTTGAATCGGTTGTTTGACCGGAACTGACAGCGGGTCGTCTTCCCATGTAAAAATCATTCCGCCGGTTGCCGCCATCGAGATGCCGACACTCTCAGTTGCCGGTTCGACCGGCGGACCGACGTTCTCGATATTTTTAGTTTGTTTCGATAAAGTCTTTTTCTTGGCGGCAGATGGTTTACTTTTTTTTGTCGCGCCGGTTAATTTTGTGCTTTTGTCTTTTTTCTTCGTGGTTGCCATAATTTTTCTCCTTTTTTAATTTTATAGATACGTTTTTATTTTGCCGCTACTCTCAAAGTGATAGCGGCATATTTTTAAACCAACAGATGAGCCTTTATCAAATTCATGCTCAAGTCGGCAATATCGGCGGTCTGCGGTGGTAAAATCCTTGCCGTTCGGAAGCCGATTTGTTGTGTGACCAAGGTGTGAACGAGGTCTTCCGTGCAGAATAAACATTCTTCGGCACTGATTCCGGTTTTGGTTAAAGCAAGCTGAAAAATTGCTAAATCGGGTTTTTCGACACCGACTTCGGACGAGAAAATAATGAGATTTTCCTCGAAAACAGTGAAATCAAAATCCGCCGGAAGCATTTCAACTATTTCCGCCCGCTTTAAATTTCCCGTATTGGAGATAATGCCGAGCCGTATGCCCTGCTGATGCAGAGTGGCAAGCATTGTCTTAACTCCGGGTATTAACTGTTTATCCTTCGTAACGAGCGTTTCGCCGAGATCGAAAAAAATGACTTTTAACTTTTTCATAGTAATTATTTTTGCGTTTTCCAAATAAATTTCAGTTTTGCTTTTTCCATGCGAAGGCAGCGAAACCGCGCACTGCCAAATATGCCGCCGTGCGTTTCCAGCGCGGGATTTTCGCCTTTTTCATCAGTTCGAGAAAGAGGTCGTCCACTTCCTTGCGCTCGTAAAGTTTGCCGTCAAACGGGTTTAAGCCGTCTTGCGGTAAACTGCCGCCACACCGATAAATCAAATCGTGAAACAACGGCGCGGCAAGCGAGAGTTCTTCGGGCGCGAGAATTGACCAAAAGATGCGCGGAATACTAGCGAGGTCGGTTTCATAGTTGGCGGGCGCGGTAATTGTATGTCCGGCGGTTTGATAAGAACATTTCTCGAACAATACCCAAACCCGTTTAGCTTCATCGCGGGTCAGAACGACGCGCGGCACAGCGTCGTCATCGCCGGCAATTCCAGCCGTTTTTGATAATTCGACGGTTTGCTTGATTTTTTCCGCAATTTGCGCGTCGGAAATATCGTCCGCCGCGTCGAAATCGAGGCTAAAAGTTTCGCCCGCCGCTGCCGCATCAATTCCCAAGGCTGTATTTGCATCAGGCTTTTTTTTCAGCCGTCGCGCACCGTCCGCGTCAACCGCCAAATGCGCCGCTTGTTCTTTGCCTTCGAGAGTTACAGCAACCGTTTCTCCGTCGGCGATTCGTTTATTTATTTCCGTTATTTGTTTTTTTAACTGTGCGTTATTCATAATTTCTCCTATCAAAATCGTGTAGTTTTTATCGGTTAAAGAACTGGTCTTTGCCGTCATTTAAAGAAGCTAAATCTAGTTCTAGTTTGGTCGTGTCGCCTTCTGTTTCCGCCCCGATGGTAAAAACTCCGTAGGAAACCAGACTTGTTTCCGCCACACCATTCACAACCGGAATGTCAAAATCCGGTTTATTAAATGTCGGGTGAAGGTGAAACTTAACTTTTCCACTCAAGGGTTTTGCTGCATCGGTTGACTCGACTCGCAAAATAACCCGGCGAAAATAATCTTCGTCAGGAATTTTTTCGATGCGGGCGGAAAGCAGTCTGCCATTATTGCTCGGACTGTCGCCCCACCGTCCTTTTTGCGGGTCGTCATTATTGATTATTTTCAAATTTTCGGCATCTGTCGTCGCCGCGTTCGGATTTTTCACAGTTCCGCGCAAACTTGCATCTATCGCCGCATCAGCCTTTTTCTCGACCTCGCGCAGTTTGACTTCGAGGCTGTCTTTGCCTAACTTAAAACTCTCGACAAATGCCGGAAGCCACGGCAGAGCCGCAATCAACAAAAGAGTCAATACCTCCCAAGAAAACTGCACATCGTGCCACTTCGTCAAATGCACTATCATCGCTAAACCAGCTAAGACGCTGATGATTATTCGTATCAATATATTCGACATTTATTTTCACCTCTCAAACAAATTCATTGGTTGATTTTTTGTATTTCTTCCCAAAAATACCGGCATCGGTCAGATTTTTAATGACGGTGCGAACGGTGCTGATTCTCGGAGCGTAAAGCGGTTGTCCCAATTGAAGCAGCCGGTTATAAGCCGTTTCAAAATTGCCGTCCGTGTTGATGGCATTGATTATTTGCTGGCTGGACGCTCTGCCCTGATGCCGGATGTCGCAAATTACCTGGCAAACCTTGTCGGGAAAGCCGTCGAGATTATAGCTCTGCGCGTATTGCTTCATATTTTCCTTAAAATTCTCGACGGCAACCTTGACCTGAATCCGGCGATGTTTGGCATCGTTGGTTGCCCAATGCACCATTCGCGCCGCGCAAATTATCTCCTGATTTTCAATTTGATCGAGCGTCGGATTAAGATAATTCATCAAGCCTTCGGTCGTCGTGTCATTTTCCAGTTGCGTTAATGTGCCGCTCGATTCGCGGTAAAAGATGCGGTTGTTCTGCACGACGAGTTTTGGGAAATAATCCGGTGCATTCGGAAGCGCAAGCAGTTCCTTAAAAAACCTGACAAAATCGCCGTTCGGAACGTGCGCCGCGTATTGCATAAAGCTAAACGTAAATCTCGCGCGGTCATAAGTATTCAGGCAAACAAACGAATTATTGCTTTCGGCTTTCGCCGTCGGCGCAATAAAGTGCGCCCAAAATCCGTATTCGTCTTTGTAATCGTCGGACTTATAAGCCAACCCGTTCGGAATCGAAAGATTAAACAAACCGTGCTTCGTATGCTGATAAACGGTTTCCTTGCCGACCAGAAATTTCGGGTCGGTGCTGCCGATAACCTGAGCGAAACGCGACGTTCCGCTTTGTGTAAAACTAAAATTAATTGCCATATTCCTCTCCTTTTTGGCACTGCTGCGTTATTCATCTAAAACTAGGGCGTTTCGGTATGAGGATTTTCTGTCAAACAGTGCGGCAACTTAGGCGCACTGTTTGACAGCCACTCAACTTTGGATAACCTTAGTCTTTAGGCGTAATCCAAATAACCCTTTAAGTTCTCTTGCCAGACCTTGCGGATGTCGAGTTCAAAAACTCCGATGCCGTTGCTGCTGCCGTTCGGGTTTGAATTGCCTTCGATGGTAATCAGCCTGCCGCCTTCGACTCTTTTGACGATTCCGGTGTGTCCGTGACCGTTGCCGTGGTCAATGATAAAAATATTGCCGGGTTTAATCAGTTCAGGATTATCCCGCGCATCTTTGGCTTTTATCTTTTTGGCGGTGGAATTGTTCCAATGAGCCAGACAGCCGCCCGTTTGGAATAAGGGATTAGCCGTGCCGAGACTTTCTGCCGCTTTTTTGAAGCAAAAATAAACAAACGCCGCGCACCAGTAATCTCCTCTGTGAATGCCGACGCTCGCCTGATATTTTTCGACATCTGCGCCGCCGTTCGAGCCTTCGGGAATTTCCATTACGCCGACCTGTGAATGAGCGAATGAAAGTGCTTCACGCAGTAAATCGCTGCCGGCAGTCGAAATCGGCTGAAAAGTGATCTTGAATAAACTCTCCCAAGTCATCGGACCGACGATGCCGTCGGGTTCGAGCGGTCGGTTATGCCGGTCGCGGTTCAGCGTCTGAAAAAGTTTAACGGCACTCGCCGTCTCACTTCCAAAATCTCCATCAACCGCGACATTGGTAATCCCGCGCTTAACGAGTTGCGTTTGCACTGCCCTTACGAGTGCTTTATCAGTTTCGCCCTTTTGGACGATGTGTTTTGGGTATTCCATAATTTTTCTCCTTTAATTTTGTTTTTGAGTTCCCGAATTTTCATTCGGCTTGACACCTGAAACGCCTTTACCGGCTAAATAACCCGCTTGGCTTAATCCCGTCAAAACAACAATTGAATCCGGCACAAGCGGAAGTGAGCCAATATCGCTCCGCAAATCGTTGAGAAACAGCCACGAGTAAATGATTATGGCAACCACCGTCCAGCCGAACATCTGAAACTTCATCAAATCCATATTCATCGGATTTTTGTCATCGCGGAACAGGTCGGAAAATTCGTAATAAAAAGTGAAATTTCCGAGCTTTAGATTCTTTGCATCACCTAACCTTAATTTTCCTATTTCCGATTCCAGTTCCACAATTTTTTGATTGGCTTCGTTTAAGGAAGTAGTTAAATCATCAACGTCTTTTTGTGCTAGGTCAACGACATTTTGCGCTCCATTTATTTCAGGTGTGCCTGCGTTTTTATCCTTTAGATTTTGCAGATTAGCCTTCACGGCTGTCAGATTATTATCTTTTGCTTGTTTTGCGATTTCCTTATCTTTAGCAGCCGTTTTTGCTTGTTGCAATTCAGCCACAAGCGGTTCTTTTCGGTTATTTAATTCGATAGTTGTTAAATCCTTCAGTTCATAGCTCAACTTTCCGTTCGGCGTGTCCACGACCAAAGTATCGTAAGAACCGTTTGCCGGAATATCAACTATTATTTCGTTGCCGTTGCTGTTCCAAAAAAGTATCGGCACATAGACGGAAGAGGTTTTTCCTCTGCCCAAACGAACCTTTCCCGAATTGCCCATATCCGTCCCGATAATTTTCAAAAGATTGTCGCTTTTAGTATCAACAGTATTAGGAAAATTTTTCTTTATAACACTGTCAGGATTTAACTCATTAAAGAATTTCGTTTCAATTTTCTGGATAGCATTGACACAAGCGGTTTTTTCTTCGTCATTGAGAGCGGAAATAAGGCTTGAAAAAACGCCCGAACCGATGGCGATTCCCGCCAACAGCAGTAACGCGGCAGGAATTTCAATCCAATTGAAACTGCTTCCTTCAACGATGGCTTGATTGGCTTCGCTGACCTTAGCTTTCGCTTTTTCAACATCTTGCTGCGCCCGCACTGAAAGATTGGTTTTTGTATCGAATTCATTTTGCGCTTTCCTTGCTACTTCTTCAGCGGCAGTTTTTTCTGTATCAGCAGCATTATTTTTCGTGAGAACTTGCAAATGAGCTTGTGCTTCCTTAAGGTCTCCGTCCGCTTTTTCTAACTCACTATCTCTAGTTTCTTTATCAACTTT
Source organism: Acidobacteriota bacterium (assembly GCA_031359215.1). Taxonomy (GTDB): domain Bacteria; phylum Acidobacteriota; class Blastocatellia; order Pyrinomonadales; family Pyrinomonadaceae. The sequence continues at coordinate 18,584 of JANMAA010000107.1, forward strand.
GGCTTTTTTTAAGCTCTCCTCAAGAACCGGAAGTTGCTCCGTAGCGTCTTTAGCGGCTTTTTCATAAACTTTAGCTTGTGCCGACGAGACAGGCGGTATATGTTTATGAATCGCCATTGCCGCCACGAACGAGCCGAAAATAACCAGTGTCCACGCAAACGCTTGTAAGCGAGACAAACTTAGGCGATTATCACTTCCGGCAATGAAAACGAAAAATTTATCCGAGACATATCTCCGTCTAATAAAGGTAATTCCGATAAGCCAAAGCACAACTGGAACAAGGAAAAACAACAACACACCCCAAAAATAAGGGTTCGGGTAATAGTGATATATGTTTATGTAATCCAACCAGTTTTTATATTGTGTATCCATGATTTTCTCCTTTTACGTTTAGTTTTACAGTATTGTAGTGGCGACAATCGCATCTGACCTCAATCTTTCAAGCTATTGCGTCTTGGGCGATGTCGGCGGTTTTTTCTTTGCCGTGCGTTCGAAGTGGCTGGAACTCGTCCACGCGGCGAGTTTTGCCTGATTGTCGCACCATTTGTTCGAGCGATTTCCCGCAGGCAACACAAGGCTTCGAGTCCGCTTTTCCCCACGTCGCCGATGGAAGTATTTGCCGATTTCGCTAACGCTACTTTTTAAGGGAAGTTTTTAGCTAAACTCGCATTTAACCGACCGTCAGCGTATAAGTCGGCGTACCAGTTGCCGACGCGCTGATTTTTTATCAGATAGACGGCGCGGAATTCAAATCTCATTACGGCAACGTGATGACGGTAATCGTATCCGACCACGCGCCGACGGGTTGGTTGTCGATGAAGTAGCGGAGGCGATAGCGGCGTTCTTCGGGTTTGCCGGCGTTTAGTGGCGCACGGGTGTCTTCGTAGGGCGAGCGCATATCGAAGTCGAGGCGTGTCCAAGCGGTTTCGTCGTTGCGTTGTGAATCAATAAATACGCCGTCGAACTTGCCTTTTGTCCAATCGAGGCGCACGATGCTGCCGGTCATCGAGGTTGGTGTAACGGTTGTTTTCGCGTCCGGCGGGATGGTCGGATCGGTCGGCACGGTGGCGATCATCAACATCTCGCCGATGGTTTCGGTGTAACCCGAACTCAATTTGGCGGTGTTCATCGCCTTGCTCAAACGCTCGATAATTCCCGCCTCGACCGGCGCGGGCGGACTTGGCGGCGGAGTAAATGTCGGCACGGTCGGAGTCTGCGTGCCGCCGAGCATACCGTTCTTAAAAGCCGTCCCTGCTTTGGAAAAAGCCGCCGCGCCCTGTCCGAACAAAATCCCATGCCGCATCGCCGCAGAATCCTGCAACAAAGCCGTCTGCTCCACATTCGTAAAACCCAAAACAGCCGACACAGCCGGAAATTCCTGCTCAAAATTCAACGACCAAGCAATCCGTTGATCATTTCCTAGTGGTAATATTGTTGTTCCTGCCATATTTTTTCTCCTTTTAATACTTTAATTACTTCCGTCAAACATTCTTCGCAGTCGTTAAAAGATTGATAGCGTGTCCGCCAACATTCTTCGTGTGCGATGAACCATTTTTTGCGAGCGATGAACCGTTTTTCGCTTGCGATGAATGATTCATCGCTTGCCTAAAGAGATTTTTTGCAAGCATTAAATTGTTCATCGCTGACGTTGAAAGATTTTGCGCTTGCCGCCAAACATTCTTCGCGTGCCTTAAACTTCTCCACGCTTGCTACAAGCCTTTGCCAGCGTGCAATGAAACATTCTTTATTGGCGCAGAAAGTGCATAAATCAAACAAAATACTTCTAAATCATTGATTTAACGTGATTAAGTCCAGATTTCAATTATTTTGGTATTAGTTCAATTCCAAAAGTTAATTGGGATGCACGCTTAAAGCCGTTAGCATCGTTTGCCCCAACAACATATTTGATTCTGATTCTTTGAGTTGCATTAACAAGCAGCGGATTTTCTGATTTTGTAAATGGAAACCGATTTAGAAGGCTACCGGTTATTGGAATTAAAAGAGAAATTTCGCCTCTTCCCTCAAATCTTTTAACCTTTGCTCCGGTTAATGTTTTCTCATACGGAAACCACCATCCTTTGCCTGAAAGTTCCAACGAGATTCTCTGTGCTGAAAAACATGTATCAAAATCTTCAACAATATTGCCGGCGGAATCTGTTTCAAAATTCCCGTTGCCATCCCTTTTCTCACAACTAGGTGTAAATAATTGAATAGGAAGCCAAGTGAATTGTCCGACTAATGCAAAGCTATCTTTTCTCGGAAACTTTTTTAATGAAGCCGCATCTTGTTTGATTCGGTGATAATATTCTGCACTTATTCCAAATTCGGGTGAAATCGGTGCTTTTACCAGAGAATTAAATAATCCTTTTCTTGTCCAAGACCAGGGAAGAATTGTTTTAATTCCGCTGGAAGCGATAAATGTTGCATTTTTTAATCTTTGGTCACCATTAGCTTTGGTCTCAAAATTAATAGGCACAAACCATTTTGTTCTGAATAAATTTGTTTCTGCACCTAATTTCATTTCAACTTTTGAACTTTTGTCCTTCCAATTGGTTGAAATTACGTTATCGGTGTTGAAATAAAATCGGGCAACATTATTGTTTTTTACCAGCGAAGGAATATCCACTTTAAACTTTAGTTGTCCTGTAGTTCTTTTGGTTCCATCAATTAATTCTTGGTTAGGTGCAACATCAGGAACAACTGTTATAGTTGAAAGTCTTTGCGGAACAGATAATTCAAGTCTTTTAGCCGCTACATTACCAGCAGCATCAACCTCATTTGGATTATTAGTGTCCCAAAGAACGACAGCTATTTCTGTATTACCTACTTTTTTCTTTAAGCACAGACCGACATTTACTTTATCTGTCTTTTTGAGTCCGTTTTTCGAGGCATCAAAAATAAGGTATTTGTTGTCTTTGAAAATATCGAATTTCTCCGCTTTCAGTTTTGCAGATACAGGATTTCCGCTTTTAACAATTAAGAAATTCCCTAAATTCGTCGCATCAAATATGTAAGGGAGTCTTAAAGATTGATAGCCGACTTTAACATAAGTTCTCGGAGCCATAGATGGTTGAACTCTATAAATATCAAATATTGATTCAAGTCTCTCAAATTCTTGAGGAGTGCTATCGTTACAAACTTGTCCAGATGAATGTTGAGTAAAGAATAGCCCCAAAATCAATAAAAAAATCATTGATTGTATTACTTTGTATATGTGTTTCATAGTTTTTCTCCTAATTTATGAAATAATTTGTTTGACAAGCGCAGATAATTTTCTACTACTATCATTCAAAAAACTTCCGTCTGTCGGATAAAAATCATCCGGTGTTGTTTGATTTAAATCTAAATCCAAATCTTTCTTTCCGATATTTGAACTAAGCGGAGCATTTCCAAAAACAGTATCAATACTCATATTCATCACTTGAGCAACCGAATTGTTTATTAATTCCGGCTTATGCTTAACGGCAATTGCATAAATTTGGAAGCGCAAGGCTGTTTCGATAACGATAAATCCGACAACATCGAGAAATGAAAGAAAATTTTTCGTCATATCTGTCAAGGCACTATTAGGAACAAGTCCAATACCCTTATTCTGACAACACAATCCCAACTGTCCTTTCATTGTGTCTGAACTTAACAAACTACCAAGGGTTTGTTTTGAAAACTGTTTAAAACTCGTTGCTGTTAAATGATTCAAATTTTTCATACATCCTTGAAGTTTTTCTAGATTACTAAACCAACGCTCCGTTGGTGATATTATATTTGGCATAACATTTTGCTCCTTTGTTTATTATTAAAATCATGGATTTTTACATTCATAAAAATCTGTCAATTGCTTAAAGACTGTAAAATTTGTAGAAACCGAGAAATTGCACAGAGTCGGCGCAGTTGTCAGCCGGTTTGGGTTATTTGTTATGGTTAAAACGAGTAGGAGTTGAATTAACCGCTATGTTTGCGATGTCCGGCTAAAGTGCTGCCGGAGTTTTGGGCTGACGGGAAAGTTACGGTGAAAATGCGCGACAGTAGCTTTTCTCTCAGCCGAAATGGGTTGGTGCCGTAGTTTATATCGGTGGTGCCGGTATAAACTGTTAAAAAATCAAGGTCGTGGTGGGCAAAATCAAATTACTCTTTATCGAAATACAAGAGTTTTTTTTAGCGAAATTGAAATTGTTTTCAACGGCTGATTTTGACATTTATTTTCCTCTTCACTTGTGTATGACAAAAATTGACAAAATATTACAAAGTTTTTTATTTGCCCCGATTTTATTTCAAACTATTAAGGTTGCCGGTGAATATGTCGTTGAAAAATCTACGATTTGTTTAATGGTTTCCAAGGCAATCCCGACTTTTTCGTGAATTTCGCGCAAACGCTGGGTGGCTTGAAAGTCGTCGGAAATGTAATCCGAAAGTTCGCGGGTTTGTTCTAATTCTTTTTTTACTTTTTCTTTCCAGTTCATAATATTTTCTCCGGTTTCGCTTTATGAATCTAAAATCCTGACCGCCGCTTTGAGTGTTTCAATATCCATCGGTTTCGGCGGCGCAATCGCTTTGAGCGTGGTTTTGGTGTTTCTGATTCTTTCTTCGAGTGTTTCGCGCTCCTTTTGTGCTTGTTCTTTGGCGTATTGCGCGGCATCGGCTTTTTGCGTCTGCCGCATAATTTCCTCCCTAAGAGATTTTTCGTTCTGCCGCGACGGAAGCCGCCCGAAATAATAGGCGATGAGGATGAGAATGATCGGCTCAAGTCTTAATAACAGGGTATTATCCTTGAGAGGATCAAACTTGCCCGTAAAGGCTGCCGCGTAAAGCAGAACGAAAACTAAAGTAAGTATTACCATCATCGAATCTTTGAGAATTTCGGCAATACTTTTTCCTTTCTGAGTGGCTGGGGTGGTCTTGTCCATATTCGCTACATTCTTTAATGGCTTGTTCAAAATAAATTCCGCAAACATACCGGGGGCGAAACTTAAAACAGACTGAAGTGGCGAACAGCCTGTTTTACCTTTTACGGCGTTTGTTTTGAACAAACCCACTAAAGAAGTTTAAGTCTTCAAGAATAAATATCTTCACTTGGCTAAATCCGTATAAGCGAAAAATAACTTGCATATTTTTGTGCTTTCAAGTTATAAATACAGGTGTTCAACAAAATCCAATATTTCTGATTGATAATTTCAACGGTTCTACATACTAAAGCACCGAATCGGGGCAAAAACTATCAATATATTTGAAATATTTTTTTTGAAAAACTTTCACGGCGTTTTTGATAAATAGATAAATCAAGGATAAAAATTCACACTTTATGCTTTCATCCGCAGGTATAACCGAATTACTGATTGATTGGGGCGAAGGAGATGAAGATGCTCTGGAAAAACTTTTTCCGCTGGTCGAAAAAGAACTTCATCGTATGGCACACAATTACATACGGCGAATGTCTCCCGGCAATACTTTGCAGACCACCGCGCTCATCAACGAAACTTATATTCGGCTGGTTGACCAAAATAAAGTGCAATGGCAAAACCGCGCCCATTTTTTCGGCATCGCCGCCAATATGATGCGCCGCTTTTTGCTCAATTATATCCGTGATAATAAATGCAAAAAACGCGGCGGCGGCTTGATTCAGGTTACGCTCGAAGACCAAACCATTATCACGGATGAAAAATCCGACGAGATTCTCGCGCTTGAAGAATCATTATGTGCGCTCGCAAAAATTGATGAACGCAAGGCAAAAGTCGTCGAACTCAAATATTACGGCGGCTTGACGGTTGATGAAATTGCGGAAGTATTACAGGTTTCAGTTATTACGGTGAACCGCGATTGGAATATGGCGAAAGCGTGGCTGGCACGGAAAATCAGGAATGAAAAATGAAAAGTGGGAAAAAGTTGAACGGATTTTTCACACTGCGCTGGATTTATCCGTCGAAGGCAGAAAGCCTTATTTGCAGCGCGAATGCACGGGCGACGGTGAATTGTTTTCCGAAGTTGCTACTTTATTAGATAGTTTCGAGCAGGATTCAGGCTTTCTCGATGAGCCGGTCTTTGATCTAGGTCTCGGCGCAATCGGCAAAAAATCACAAAAAAATCTCGCCGGTGCGACTATCGGTTTTTATCAGGTAGAAGAAAAAATCGGCGCGGGCGGAATGAGCGAAGTTTATAAAGCTGTTGACACGCACCTCAATCGCCGCGTCGCGCTCAAATTTCTCTCCGCCTCGCTGGAAAACGATAATTCGGCAAAACGGCAGCTCGTCAGGGAAGCGCAAGCCGTGGCAATGCTCGAACACCCGAATATCTGCGCCATTCACGGCATCGAACAGACGGACGAGTTTAATTTTATCGTGATGCAGTATATCGAAGGCATCACGCTTGCCGAAAGTATCGAAAATGCAACGGTCGGCGTTGAAGAGTTTAAGTTAATTGCGCGGCAGATTGTTACCGCCGTCGCTTTTGCTCATTCACACGGAATGATTCACCGCGATCTCAAACCCGGAAATATTATGCTGACGACCGGCGGCGAGATAAAAGTTCTCGATTTCGGTCTGGCAAAAGTTATCCAAAAAACACAGATTTTTGAAGGCGAAATCGATAACAACAGTAATTTTTCAAACAACGGGTTGATTATCGGCACGGTTTCCTATATGTCACCCGAACAACTGCGCGGCGAACGCCTCGATTATCGAAGCGATATTTTCAGTATCGGTATTGTTCTCTATGAATTACTCGCCAAGAAAAATCCGTTCAACCACACGAGTCAAGCGGAAACTATCGCTGCGATTTTAAGCGATGAACCGCCCGTGCTTGGTAGATTTGCACTAAATTTCCCCCAACATTTGGTCAGTCTTGTCGAAAAATGTCTGCAAAAAAAGCCTAATGACAGGTTTCAATCCGCGTCGGAAATTTTGGTCGAACTCGACACTCCCGAATCTTCAAATATTGTCGGGTCAATCTCCCAACGCCGCCTGAGATTTCTTGTCAAAGCCGCACTCGCCGCCGTTTTTTTAATGGTAGTTTTAGCAATCATATTTTTCTACAACGGCAATCGTCCGCAGAGAACTTTAGCCGTTTTGCCGATCTCTTTTGACAATCCGCCGACTGAAAAAGAATATCTGGCTGACGGGCTAACGCAAAGTATTATTGATAAACTGTCGAATTTGTCCGATTTAAAGGTCAAGAACCAATATCTGATCGCCGGTTTTAAAGGGAAAACAATCGAACCACAAACAGTGGGAAAAGAACTCAATGTTGATGCTGTTTTTGCCGGGACTATACAAATTCGTGCAGGTGAATTGTTTTTAGTAACAAAATTGCTCAGAACATCCGACGGTTTTGTCATAGACACTTACAAATCAAAAATTGAAGAATCTGGATTGATCGAATTACAGGAAAATATTGCGGCGCGAATCATAGACAAAATCAAATCGAATTTGACTGATGATGATAAGAACAAATTAGCCAAAAAAGATACCGAAAACGAAGAAGCCAAACGATTATATTTTCTCGGTCGCTATTATTGGAGCAGAAGAGAAAAAGAAGATTTGAAGAATGCAATTCTATATTTCAAAGATGCAACCAAAATTGATCCTTATTATGCTAAAGCGTGGGCAGGTTTAGCCGATGCCTATGCACTATACAGTGTGCCGGGAAATGAAGGCGCAATTTCATCTGAAGAAGCCGTAACAATGGCGAAAGCCGCTGCTAAGAACGCTCTGGAAATTGACAACAGCTTGTGTGAACCTTACACCTCGCTCGGCTTGATTAAACTCAGATATGAGTGGGATTGGGCAAGCGCGGAAACTTATTTCCGAATTTCTCTGAGCCGCAATCCCGAATTTGCGCCCGCTCATTTCGGTCTGCTTCAATTGTTGACAGTCACCGGACGATTTGATGAAGCATTGGCAGAAGCGCAAAAAGCAAAAGAATTTGACCCGTTTTCGCCTTCATCCAATCAAAATATCGGACGGGTTTATTATTACAAAAGAGATTTTGAGCAAATGAATAAGGTGCTTTCAGAATCGCTTGAAAGCTATCCTAATCAAAACAGATTGTTATATTTGCGCGGTTTCCAATTTCTGCAAACCGATAAGTTAAAAGAAGCGACCGCAATTTTTGAAAAAATTTACGAATCGGATAAAGTATTGGGCTCAGCACCGCTCGGTTATGTCTATGGCAAAGCCGGACGTAAGGAAGAAGCCCAAAAACTTCTTGCCGGTTTGGAAGAAATTTCCAAGCAAAAATATGTTCCGGTGCAGGAAAAAGCCTTTATCTATTTCGGACTCGGTAATTTTGATAAAGTTTTCGAGATCTTTAATCAAGCCTGTCGGGAAAAGTTTCCGGCATTCCCATTTATTGTAAACGATCCGTTATTTGATGCGTTAAAATCGGATGCAAGATTCGCCGAAATTAAAAAATGCGCCAACCTCTAATGCTAAATCACAAAGAATTTAGCACTTTTTCAAATTCTTTTTTTATCTCTACCGCAGTATTCCCGTTTACAACCACCGAATCAACGAGTAAATTCTCTATGATTTCCTGAAATCGCGGGGGAATTTGGCGGCGTAAGTTTTTAATCTGAAGCGGCGCATCGGTATCGTAGATTTTGCCGGTCAGCAGAAAATAGACGACTGCGCCAAGCGAGTAAAAATCGTTTGTAAAAGCCGAACTTTGATTGGATGGTTGTTTTGAAAAACCTTCCGTTTTCCAATCAAACGGGTCAGGCTGATTTATCCGGTAAGCACCTTCAAAATCAATCGGTCTGAGAGATTTTGAAGGGGTAACGATCAGATTTGCCGGTTTGCAGTCATTCCAAATCCAGCCGGCTTGATGTATTCGAGCAATTATTTCGGCAATTTCAATGGCAAACATTATTATCTCTTTAATTGAATAACGCCGTCGCCTGACTTTCATCAAATCGAAAAGACTTGCGCCTTCGACAAATTCCATTGCCAAATAAAAATTCCCGTCAATTTCAAATGTCGAGAGAATTTGCGGAACCGCCTTATATGTTCTTCCCAGTGCGCTCAAAACTTTACACTCGTTCTTCAACATATAACGACCGTCCTGTCCGTTCCAAAAAACCTCGCCGTATCGCCGTCCTTCTTTGACAATACAAAAACGCGGCGGATCAGTGCTGAAATCCAAAGCCTGATAAGTTCCGCCTTTGCCGCGTTGTGTTATGGCGCGAAAAACTTTATATGTCGTAACCAATGGAGTTTCGACTGGTTCGGGATAGTTTTCGGCTTTTTGAAACGGATTTGGAAGCCAATCGGGAACTGGTTGAAAGCGGTCGTCATAGACAAGTTCCTGACCCGGATTTTTGATGGCGGGAATAGATTCTCCGTGTTCATCCAGCATTTCCAACTCCTGAAATGCACCATAACGATAAAAAACAGAACTGTTCGGCGAATATTGATTGTCAAAAGGAACAGAAATTGAAATGAATTTCGAGGTTAAATCGTCGAGTTCTTTTGCCAGACCGATGGCTTGGCTGGCAGTTGCCGGATAAACCGTCATAAATTTTCCAACCTGCCAATAACCGTAATGCAGCCCGCAGTTTATTTTAGCAAGTTCTTCGAGCGATTTCGGAGCTTTGAACTGCACATCCCGGGAAATTAAAAACGGTGCAATTTTTTCAAACAAATCACAAGCTTCAAGAATCGTCGCAGAGATGTGGAATTTCCAGCCCTGCGACGGTTCATTGAGCCTGGTTTCGCGGCTAAATCGCCAAATCGAATCTTCAAATTGAATCGGCAAATAAAGTTCACATAGCTGATTCCAATTTGCATTAGATAAATCTCTAATCTTTGAAGGAGATATTGCCTTTGGAAAACTTAAAGAATTTTCGTTTGCCTTATTCATCTAAAAAATTCGATTCTCAAATAACCTTTCCGTTAAATAAATTCAGCCACGCTCAGATGCTCGGGTTGGTTTGAAAAACCGGTTGCAGCATCGCTTGAATCCAACTGGTCGTCTAAAGCATCTATGAATTGCGGCGGCAAATTTCTTTTGGTGTTAGCCGTGGTGCTTGTCCCGCACATCGCATTTGCCGGCAGATAAGCCAACGCAATAAGTCCCCATGGTTTCTCTATAAAGGCATCTTGCCCCAATAATCTATTTAATTGTGCCGGATTAGATGCAAAATTACTCATAAACACTCTCCATTCATCGCTTTTAATCCCATTTTTGATAGCTTGGCTTGCTTGTTCCTGCAATTCGATGCCTTTGCCGGCTCCTGCCGGTGTGGAAACAAATTCGTGTATTCTGTCAATTTTGTCAGAAATTTTCATAGTTTTTTTCTCCTTAATTGTTTTTAAATTTTAAATCCCAAATAACTACATTTCTTAATCGCCGACGGGATTAAGAAAACCTTTATTGTGTTTAGCAACAAACTTTAACATTTCGGGCATTCCGAAAATTCCCTGCTCATTCGTTAAATCTTTATCGGGAGTAAATTCATTATTCAAAATAGAAAACTTGTCTATTTTGAGTAAACCGACAAAGGTTTCAGCAACAATCCGACTACCGATTTCTCCTAAAATTTCGCCGTTCTCGTTAATTTCTGCTTCCGCCAATAAATAAAACCAGAGCGGCGTATTTTCAGCAAATACATTTTTTAAGTTTTCAGGCAATAAACCGGAGATTTGGTCTGGTTTGAGAGATTGTTGTCCGCTGATTTTGGCTGAAACAACCTGTCCTGAAGCCAAACCTAATGCGCGGGTGCGAAAAAGGTCTTTTGCCGGCAATGAATGTTCTCTTTCGTATGAGATATTATTTCCTAAAAAACCGAGAGACGAAGATATTGTCGTATCAACTTTCTTTGCAAAATTAAAGTTTTCTTGATTGCTTGAATCCTCAATAGCAAAAAAATGATTCCAGTTAATCAACCAGTCACTTGGAAGATGTTTTCTGCCGTGACTGAATCCGCCTAAACCTCTGTTTCCGGTAAACAATGATAAATTTGCCAGCGATGCCTTAAAGATAGCATTCACATCATCGTTAAAAATCCGATTCCATTTATAAGAATCTCTGACCATACTATGACCGGTGCGATAAGCCGCAACTGAAAATTCCAAAGGCATAAATACATTATTGAGATGAGGACGATAAAATTTATTCTCCTTAAGAACAGCGGTCAAAACATCTTTTTTGATAATTTTGGGAAGAAAATCGTGAAGTATCATCCATTGATAATGATGGGTAGTAATTTCTCTCGCTTTCTCAAATCTTTCAGTTGTATCGTTCCCGCCGATAACGTGAGCGGCAACGGTATTATGAAACTTCATCAGAGCGACTTGGGTTTGAGCAACGGCTAAATTTTCGTCATTTCGTTCATCAACAATATTTGCCGTTGGACTGTTTTCAAATCTGGGCAAATCATTTTGAAATTTCACGGCAACTTCCTCTCCAATCGTTAATCCGAGTTTCAAAAGCGAAGAAGAACCATCTTCTAAAAAGTTTTTTCTGATGAGTTCATTAGGGTTGGCAGGCGTATCACCATAAAGCGTTTCCAAATCAAGAAAAGGTGTTCGGAGATTACGGACATCTGTTAAAGAAATTGTTTCCCAGGGCAATTTTTTGACTTCTGAATCAAGGGCAATATCGTGGTCAATAAACTGTCCTAAATATGTGTAACCAGCAGGAACTTTTGAATTGACTTGTGTGACATTTCTTGCCATATACTCAGCAAGTAAGTCTAAGTTTTCATCAGATGGAGAAAACGGAGTTGTGATTTTGAGCATTTCTTCATAACCGAAGTTGTTTTCTGGCATAATAATTCTCAATAAGACGTTTTTTTTCGACTTGATACTTCTGTCTTTTTTGTAAATTTTTTTGAAAAAAAGTTCTTATTTCTGAACGCACCAAAAACCAACAAAAACTATCATTTTTTATTCTGGATTTTCAGTTTTACTTTTCTGCCTTTGATAACTTCTTTGCGCGGATGAGTTATAAAATTCGACGGGCGCTAGGTCGTCGGTTAGAGGTTCTATATTTGTTTGGATGTTTTTGCCGTAGAGATGTGCTAAAAGAGAGGAAATTTCAGTACTATCGGTTTGAAGTGGTGGAGAATTTTCTGTTTTACAAGCGACGATTATCAGGTTTTGCAGTTGAGTATCGGTGTAGTCGGAATTGACTTTGAACAGCAGGACTTGCGGAAAGATTTGCCGGTAGGTTTTAAATTCGGCGTTTAGAAATCGGCTGGCATCGCCTTCGATTGCGCCGCCCAAATTGAAGATAACGATTCCGTCGGGTTTCAGAACACGATTTATTTGCTGAACGGCTTCAAAAGTTGTCAATTGAAAGGGAACACTAAAAAGTGAGCCGAAGGCATCCATTAAAACCGCATCATATTTATTTGATTCTGTGTGATTGAAGAAGATTCTGCCGTCTTGATGGATGATGTTAAGACGCGGATTCTCTTCAAGGCGAAAATACTTTTTGGCGATTTTTGTCATCTGCGGATCGATCTCGACGACATCCATTTTCGCGTTCGGATAAGTTTTTAAGTAATCTTTCGGGAACGAATATCCGGCACCGCCAATCATCAGCGTATCTTCAAAATCCGGTTTGTAATAGCGGATCAAATGATAATAACGGGCATAATCGAAAACGAGTTCGTCGGAATCCAAAAACATTGCGGATTGAATAAAATACGGGTCAATCGCCAATGCACGAATCGCTTTGCCATTGTTGTCTGTCGATCGAAAGATTTGAACGCGGCTGTATTGGGTGTCGATGTCGCGCAATTCTTTGGTCTGAAAAAGATAAAAGGCGCGGAATTCGTTCACGCCGACACCACAAACGAACATTATCAAAACCATCAGATTGAACGGTTTGAGCGCGAACGGCACGAGCAGAATCGATAAACCGATGAGGCTTGCGCCGATGAGATAGAGAGTTTTTTCGCTGCCGACAAACGGTATCAGAAAAAATCCCGCCGCGAATGTTCCCGAAATACTTCCGACGGTTGAAAGTGCGTAAAGTCTGCCGACGGTTTTACCTGTATCGGCAAGCGATGACATCTTTAGTTTGACGGCATAAGGCGTTACAAAACCGAGTAAAACACTGGCTGGGGCAAACAAAAGCAGTGCGGCTATTACAGATTTTACTTCGAGAATGGCGGAACTTTCGGCGATCAGGGCGAGAATTATATCTTTGACCAAAATTGTTATCGAAACTAAGCCGCCGGCAATAAATATGACAAGCGCAAGAATTTTGATGTCAGGCTTTTTATCGGCAATTTTTCCACCAAGCCAATAACCCAAACTGAGTGCTGCCAGAATTACGCCTATGAGACTTGTCCAAACATAAGTCGATGCGCCGATATAAGGTGAAAGCAGGCGTGAGCCGGTTATTTCGTAAATCATCACCAGCGCACCGCAGACAAAAACGGTAATTTCGAGAATGAAGATTTTGTATTTCATTAAAACAAAAAGAACCCGCACAATTTAATGTATTGTGCGAGTTTTGCTCAATTTTGTTGGCTAGTCAAACTAATTATTCAGTAATTAGTTTTGTGCAGCTTTTTTTTTATCGTTAGTTTCACTAACGTATGTCAACCAAGGTGCATTACCGGGTGCGGGACGTTGCCCGTGAATTATTGCGAAGAATTCATCCTGTAATTTTTTAGTGATTTCGCCGCGTTTGCCGCTTCCGACTTGAATTCGGTCAACTTTGCTGATCGGCGTAATTTCGGCGGCGGTTCCGGTAAAAAAGAGTTCGTCCGCGAGATAAAGTGCGGCGCGTTGAATGGTTGATTCTTCGACCTCGATTCCGAGTTCTTTGGCAATATGAATGACCGAATCGCGTGTAATACCCGGCAAAATCGAAGCCCCCAACGGCGGCGTAATAAGTTTGCCGTTATTTACAAGAAAGAGGTTTTCACCTGACCCTTCCGAAACATAACCACGGTCATCGAGTGCAATTCCCTCGCTAAAACCGTTCAGAATCGCTTCCATCTTGATAAGTTGCGAGTTCATATAATTTGCTCCGGCTTTGGCAACCGCCGGAAGCGAATTCGAGGTAATTCTCGTCCAACTCGATACGCAAACCTCAACGCCTTTGTCCAGTGCTTCCTCGCCCAGATATTTGCCCCAATCCCAAGCCGCCATATAACAATCAATCGGATTAGGAAAAGGATTTACACCGAACGCGGGCTTATCCTCGTTCAAACCGCGAAAGATAATCGGGCGAATGTAGCATTCTTCCATCTCACTGTCTCTGACCAATTCAATCGCTGCCGTGCAAAATTCCTCGCGTCCGAATTTTAAATCCATTCGATAGACCTTTGCCGAATTCATAAGACGTTGAATATGCTCGGTAAGCCGAAAAACCGCCGTGCCTCGTTCCGTATTATATGCACGAATGCCTTCAAAAACGCTCGACCCGTAATGGATAGCGTGTGTCATAACGTGAACACGGGCATCTTTCCATTCAATAAACTCACCGTTACGCCACACCTTCGGCGCAATTTTCATCGTATTAACATCTTTTGTTGACATAATTATTTATAAACTCCTAAAGGAATGAAAAAGTTGATTTCCTTCATCAAAGAAATGACGAAACAGTATGAATTTCAGAAAAAATTCTTTCGTCCGAAAATTTTCCGCCATTAAAGAATAATATATCGTGAATAGTTAAGCAAGAATTAGCCCGATACGAAATTAGAAGCGCGGGGAAAACAGCAAGATCTGAACTCTTCCCATTTTTCCCGCGCTTCCGGTAAATTAAAGGATTCTAAAGAACGGTGCGGTATCGTCGAGACGACTTTGAAAGACAACTCCATTAACCGTTACGGTAAAAATAATCGGAACATCACCGGCACCGTTAAGTTCGCGCGGCAATGTGAAATCAACCGAATAAATACCCGGTTCACGCAAAACCGCAGCGGATGTTATTAAAGTTCCGTTTATCGTCTGACCGCCTACTCTGATGGTTACGAGAGAAGCGGGAGCTCCGTCGACACCGGTCAGAAACACTCTAAGAACAGTCGGAACACGCACACCGCCACGCATTCTAACGGTCGTTACGGTAAATGGCTCCATAGTTGGAACACGATTCGTAACATTGAAAATTCGGGCACGTCCGTTTGGACCGGGAATAGGTAAATTGGTGAATATATCCGGTCGTGTCGGAACAATCGTTACGTTTCCCTTGCTAACCGTTCCATTATTATTGATGACAACCGGATAAGATGTTCCGACTAAATCTGAAACAAGACCCGGCGGAACGACAAAGGTTATTTGCCGCTGGCTAACCATTTTCAAACCGCAAGCCGCGCCGTTTATAGTCATCGTAACACCGCTTAGCTCGATCGGTAACTGAAACCTTCGTTGAAGCGAACCGACGGATGTTTGGGCAACTGTAGCCGGCATTGAACCGGCAACAATATCAACAATTCCTAACATTCCGGGAGAAATCCCCTGAACGGCTGGCGGAGTTTGCGGAGTCGGAGTCGGCGTAGGAGTCGGGGTTGGCGTTGGGCTCGTGTTAGGAGTCGGCGTAGGAGTCGGTGAAGGTGTCGGAGTTGGAGTCGGGGTTGGAGATGGAGAAGGCGTTGGCGTTGCACTAGGTGTCGGAGTCGGTGTCGGTGTCGGGACAGGCGAAGGCGCAACCGGAAGGCGGCTTGCACCAGTCGCAAAGCTCAAACTGGACGGTGTTTGCGATATGACCGTTGGTAAAATGAAATAAAATGCCTCGTTCGCCGAATCACTGTTTCCTGTCCCGATTTCGGTTAATCCGAGGGTAAATGTCATTCTTCTAAGTGAGTTACTCGGAATCGGTTGAGTCGAAGCTACAAAAAAACTGGTTGGAGGAAATAAAGTTAATCTGGTAAATGTCGCCGCCGCCGGTGCAACATTTAGCGGGTATGAATATATTTGAGAAGGTCGCGCCGCGTTTGGATTCAAACCTTCCGACGCAGTAGTTGGAATTGTGCCGTCTGCCCTGATGTTTTGACGAGTTTCTAAAACCAAAGTTTGAGGTGCGCCCGTTGCATCATAATCGGTAAAACCGGGATAGTGCTGAATGTCGCCGCCTGCCGCACCTGTATCGGCATCACTTCGCGGTCCGATCCGGCGAAATTGATTGGTTGTTAAAGTCGTGTCATAAAGATAAAGAGCAAAAGATGTCTGATTTGTTCCACCGTTTTCGTTAGCAAGATCAGCCAATGAATCGAAGGCAATGTAGCGTCCGTCGCGGCTCATACGTCTGCCCAAGTCAAAAATGTTGACGATGTCGCCCGGATTAGCACGGGTTGTTGTTGTTACTTGCGTTCGATTACTGCTTGGTGTGCCGAGATTATTAAGATCGGTGTAAAAAATTTCGATATTGCCGTCCGTATTGCTTCCGCCGGTCATTCCGACTACCGGATTATTGCCGTTACTCAAAAAAGCGACGCGCAAACCATTGCCGGAAATGCTTGCATTCTGGTTAAAAATGGGAAGTGAAATCGTTCCGCGAACGGTTTGGGTAACCTGACCGATGACATTTGAAACCCGTGCATAACTGAAAATTTCGTCGTTGGCATTTGGTGAAGCATTTCCGACGGCGGGAACAAGATCACGGTTTGAGGTAAAAGCGATGTAATTTCCGTTATCGTTTATGGTAGCTTCACGATTATCGTCAGCAATGATCGGACCGCTGGAAGTTGAACCCGGAACCGGCAGACGGCTTGGTATCGAATTCGTAACACGCGTAAAAGTTCCGGCGTTCAAATTCGTGATCGGAAGTTCAGCCCCGAATGAAAGATTAACCGAAGTAACCGCCGGAATTTGATAAAGCCACATTTCGGTATTTCCGTCCGCCGTCAAAGGATTTGTTCCATCCGCAGCGGTAAAAGAACTTGCATCAAAACTTCCCGGATTTGTGCTGTTTGGCACGGTAACTGTTGAAGTTGTCGCATTTGAACCGAATGCAATCCAACGACCGTTATTACTGATAACCGGACGAAGATTGGAAATTTCAACTTTTATGTTGTCAAAAGTCGGAGGCAAAGTAGTGTTTGTCAGCAGGCTTTTTGTATCGGTAATTTGGAAAATCCGGCGTTGGGCGTAATCGAAGAGAAAGATTTCGCGGTTTCCGTCAAGGTTTCGCGGATTTTCGGTGGCGAGATTAGCAGTTGATTCAAAAACCACAAATCGTCCGTCTCCGCTGATGCCGCCGGCAAAAGATTCGGCGGGTGAATTGGATATTTGTCCGATCACGGAATCAACCTGCGCCGAAACCGAAAGAACATTTCCAAATAAAGCGATAAATGCTAAAAAAATAAGAACGTGAAATTTCACAAACTCCTCCAATAAAAACCTTATAAAAAACATAATACGGAAACGCAAAAAACGACTTCTAACAACAAAAAAATGCTTTTGGCACAAAACATTGCATTTTAAAGGTAAAAAATACGTCTTGCAAGCAGTAAGCAAATGAAATTAATTTTAATGCGCCTAAAAACATCTTCTTTGATGCTCTAACCTGCCGAATTGGTTGACTTCCGTTGGAAATAAAAATAGTTTGTTAGACGGACTTCAAAAATGCCTGATGAATAAAATTTACAAAATAATGATCGTTACCGGCGAGGCTTCGGGCGATGCTCACGCAGCAAAACTCGTAAAGGCAATTTGTGCCGGTGCGCCGCAAATAAAATTCGAGTTTTTTGGCGCGACGAGTCACAAATTGCGCGTGGCGGAAGTTGAAACAATAGTCAATTCGGATGAATTTTCAATTGTCGGATTAGCGGAAATCGGACGTGCGTTGCCGATGTTTTGGAAGGCATTTCAAAAATTAAAGCAAGCGGCGATTGATCGCAATCCCGATGTCGTAATTTTAGTTGATTTCCCTGACTTTAATTTAAAGTTAGCAAAGTCGCTCAAAAAACGCGGGCTAAAAATCATTTATTACATTTCGCCACAACTTTGGGCTTGGCGAAAATATCGTGTCAAAACAATCAAAAGTTCGGTAGATTTGGTGCTGACGATTCTTCCTTTTGAAAAAACCTGGTATCAAGAAAACGGTGTTTCACATATCGAATATGTCGGAAATCCATTGGTCAAAGAAGTTTCTTCAAAATTGTCTAAGGATGAATTTTGTTTCAAATATAATCTCGACCCGACGCAGCCGATTGTCGCACTTCTCGCCGGAAGCCGTCATAAAGAAATTGTGCGAATCTTGCCGGTGATGCTTGAAACGGCGATATTTATGGCGCAAAAAAAACCGGAAATCCAATTTGTGATTGCGCTGGCAAAGTCACGAAAAGTTTCTGAAATCGAAAACTCAAAAACAAAACTTTCAGGACTTCCGAAAAATCTGCTTGTCGTCCAAGATGAAACATATGAGGTCTTAAATGCCTCCGATGCGGCGGCGGTTACAAGCGGCACGGCAACGCTGGAAACAGCTATTCTCGGAACACCGATGGCGATTGTCTATAAAACTTCAAAATTAAATTACAAACTTTTGCGTCCTTTGATTTCAGTCGAACATTTCGGTTTAATAAATTTGATTGCTCAGGAAAGGCTGGTAAAAGAATTTATTCAGGATGAATTCACTGTGGAAACACTTTCCGCCGAATTATTTAATTTACTTGAAAAAGAAAAGAATCAGGAAATTCGCCAAAAATTAAAGGTTATTGTAGATAAATTAGGACACGGCGGCGCATCGAAGCGTGCCGCAAATTTTATTTTGGATCAATTGGAAATTGAACACGCAAAATAAAGATGGTGAAACAATTAATTATTTCACCATCTTTAACTGAATAAAACAAAAGGTTATATTTCAAGACCACGAAATGCAGGGACTTTCTTTATAATTTTTCAACATTACTAATTTTTTTCTTTTAGCGCGGCAATTTCACCCATCAATTTTTTTATATCTTCCCGAAGCCTTTTTAATCCTTTGACATAAGCATTTTGGCGTTTATATTCATCAAGCGGTTGAACCGGCGTTCCCCACCAGACACCGGCACGAACGATTTTTCCCGGCAGAACACCTGCTTGTGAGCCTATTATTGCCCCTGATTTTATAGTTGCATGATCGCCCATCCCGACTTGTCCGCCGATGACGCAATCGTCTTCGATAATCGTGCTGCCGGAAATTCCGGTTTGTGCCGCAATTATCACCCGTTTGCCAATTTGGACGTTATGCGCGATTTGAACGAGATTATCTATTTTTGAACCCTTCCCAATTCGGGTTTCGCCAAGCGATCCGCGGTCGATACAACTATTTGCACCGATTTCCACATCTTCTTCGATAATCACAGTTCCGATTTGCGGAAATTTAATATATTGATCCTTATCGCGGACAAAGCCGAACCCGTCTGCGCCGATTACGACTCCGCAATGCAAAATTACATTGTCTTTAATAGTGCAATTATCCTCGACGAAAACATTAGGGTGAAAAACACAATTTTTACCGACACTTACATTATCACCGATTTTTGCGCCGGCTCTAAGTTTTGTCCCGTCACCGATTACAGAATTTTCGCCGACACAAACAAATGCCCCGATAAATAAGTCTTTTCCAAGCACAGCGGTTTCTGCAATAACTGCCGAATGATGAATGATTGGGTTGTTTTGTTTCGGCGGATGAAAAATTTTGGCGATTTTGGCAAAAGCAAGTTTAGGATTATTTACCTCGATAAAAGCACAGGAAACATTCGGCTTGGAATCTTCAGGAACGAGCAAACAACCGGCATCGGTTGAGGTCAAATTTCCTGTTTGTTCGACAAATGAAATTTTTTCGGCAGAAGCATTTTCAAGACTTGCTACGCCCGAAATTTCAATTTCACCGTCGCCTATCAATTTACCATCCAAAAATTCAGCTATATTTTTAGTATTCATCTTTGAATCTTTCAGGGGAAATCGAAATATCCAGATTTTTGTCAGGTGCTTTAGAGTTTTCAAGTTCCTCGTGAATGTCAGCGGCTTCCAAAATATTCGGCAGCGGGCTATGCACAATTCCACCGCTGGTGTCTGAAATATTTGTAATTACCATAAATGCGTTTTGGTCAATTGTGGTTACGGCATCCTTGATCTTGGGAATTTCATAGGTTGTTACAACGCAATATAAAATTTCTTTCGTCTGTTGATAAATTCCTCCGCTGCCTAACAATACGGTAACTCCTCGTTCGAGTTCCTCGGTGATATATTTTCTTATTTCTTTATTATTGTCGGAAACTATCATCACTCCATTGTATTCTTCGATGCCGTGAATCAGAAAATCTATAGTTTTTGAAGCGGAAAAATAGGTCAGCATCGAATAAAGGGCAGGTTCGACTCCGAGAAAACTCGTGGCTATTACAAACAAAACGACATTGAAAATAAAAATAAAATCACCGATAGTAATACCCGTTTTTCGGCTCACAAGCAGGGCAATAACTTCCGTTCCATCTAAAACCGCTCCGCCGCGGATTGCCAACCCGATTCCTGCGCCGAGAAAAAAACCGCCGAAAACCGCCGCTAAAAGTTTGTCGTTGGTAATTTCAGGATAAGGAATTAGAAAAACAGCCAAAGCAAAACCGACAATTGAAACAGCACTGCGAATGGAAAATCTTTTACCGATTTGCCGCCAACCGATAATGACAAAAGGAGTGTTTATTAAAAGAATTAAAAACGAAAGGCGAATTTCCGAAACCTGCGAAACTAGCATCGAAGTGCCGGTTACGCCGCCGTCTATAAAGTGATTGGGCAGCAGAAAACCGCGTATGCCGAACCCGGCAGAAAGGATTCCGAGAATAATCAGCGTGACTCTGACAGATTTGCGAAAAACATCCGGCATAAACTAATTATGGTGTTTCTCGGCTTCATTGACAATTGTTTGCAAAAAAATCTCGATACCGACGATTTCAAAACCGTGCTGATGTTCGATCCGTGTGAGAATCGGCGCACTTTCGCTGTCGAGAAAATGCACGTCGGCAAGATCGATCATTATGTCTTTTTTATTGTTATCCCGGATGTTAAGCACAATTTTTTCCAGCAAAACCGCATCTTCATAAGTCAGAGAACCTTCGACACGCAAAATTGTTTTGCCTCTTTCAATGTCTTCGGTCTGAATTAAATTCGTCGGCATCTTTTCTATATGAGAGTTTTAAGGGTTGAATGTCAATTTGATTATCCGAATTTTTACAGTATTGAAAAAATAAAAACACGTTGTCCGAAAACAACGTGCATATTTTTTGATGAATTAAGATGGTTATTATGGTTTTTTCATATTTGAATTAGCCATTTTGTCGTCTTTCATTTTGTCATTCATCATTTTGTTGCCTTCTTTCATCTTGTCATCCATCTTCATTTTGTCATCTTTCATCTTGTCATCCATCTTCATGTTGCCTTCTTTCATGGCATTATTTGCCATATTCATGGCATTATTTGCTTGATTCATAGCATTATTTGCCATATTCATGGCATTGTTTGCTTGATTCATAGCACTATTTGCCATATTTACTTTTATGTTAGCATTGGTATTTGATGTTGGTGTATCACACGCAACTCCTAATGCACCTAATATTAAAACTGCTGAAAGAGCTAAAGTCTTTTTCATTATATTTTCTATTCTCCTGTCTTCTTCAAAGATTAAATTTATTTTTGCAACTGTTTTTTAAACAGTCCTGTTCCAAACACTTTTTAATGGAACAATCGACAATATAGATTTCTAACAAAGTTTAGTCAACCCCAAAAAGCCAAAAAAATCAGTTTTTAAAAAATAAATAAATAAAAAAATTATGGAAA
>JANMAA010000129.1:0-19613 GCA_031359215.1 Acidobacteriota bacterium
CTGTGGCGCGTTCATTACGGCGCAAGAGATTACATCGGTCGGCGCGGCGGTGATTTGATGATTGACCTTGACGGCGCGAATGCCGATATAAAACAAATTTTGCGCGGGCAGTGATTTAACAAAAGCAATTCTGAGAAATAAATTAGAGCAATTTTCGTAGAAAAATTGCTTTTATAAATTGCCACTAGCTTCAGCTAGTGGACAAATTGAAAAAAGTAAAAGGCTTTAGCCAAATTTCTGTAAAAATAATCTAAGCACACGACAGTAAGAAGGAGTTTGTTAAAATCGTTATATGATAAATGAAAAAAACAAACTCCTGATAACGCTTTTTGCGAAGCGTTGCAAGAAAATATACAAGGAACTCGACACGCTATCAAGTTCATCGTCCAATTTGTTTCGGCTTTATTGAAAACGAGAACTTCAAATTTAGCCAAAATAGCTAATGCTATTGAATCTGAAGCTGAAACTACGTCAGTTTATCGGCAACTTCAAAGATTTTTGAAAAATGACAACAAAGTTTCGATTGATTATCTTCAACTATTGAAACTAAACGGTAAGCTGAAAATTCTGATTGACCGGACAGAGTGGAAATTCGGTGAAACTTGGGTCAATATCTTGACTTTGAGTGTGGCATATAAACAAGTAGCGATTCCGATTGTGTGGGAAGTGGTCAATCATAAAGGAAACGCGACGGCTTTGGAACATGTTGGAATCATCCAGCGATTTGTTGAAGAATTCGGAGTTGAAAGAATCCACAGAGGGTATGCCGATCGTGAGTTTGGGAGTTATGAATTGTTTGCCTATTTGATAAAAAATGGGATAGATTTTCATATCCGTTTGAAAACAAGTCATAAAAGTGACGGGGAAAGTTTTCTGCAAACGTGGAAAAATGTGAGTGAACGAGTGAAGTTGCGAGGAAAAGTCAAAGTCAAAGTATTCGGGTTGGAGATTTATGTCAGTTGTGTGAAGTATCAAAAGAAGGGCAAAACCGAATATCTGATTGTGGCGAGTAACGAGGAAAACAAATATGCGATTGAAGAATACAAGGTGCGGTGGCAGATTGAAACGATGTTCGGATGCTTAAAGAAAAGAGGATTCAATTTTGAAGAAACGCATTTAACGATGCCGGAAAAGATTAGCAAGTTAATGATGTTATTGGGATTAGGACTTTGTTTGGCGATGTTGATGGGGAAAATTCAAGTAGAAGTCTGGAAAATGGTAAAAATGAAGTTGAAAAAGAACAAAAGATATGCGAAAAGTCTGTTCCGAATCGGACTCGACGCTTTGCAAAACCTTTTGTTCAATTACCATAGACCAAAGAAATACATAGAGTTACAAATGTTTATTCAGCTACTGTCGTGTGCTTAGCTTTCAGTTAGTTGTTTTACATTAAGTATTTCAAAATTGCCGGAGAAACATTCGTGTTTAATGGCTATAATAATTGTTTAGAATTATAAAATGTTTGGAGTTTAACCTTCTTTAATTCACAAGTTGCGTTACTAATCTCTGAAATTTTAGATTTTTAATAAATTGGAACTCGGATTTAAATGAATAGGTTATGAATATTTATCTTTACGATGCCGATGGCACTGATGAAAATTTGGAATTCAGAGAAGATTTATGTCAGGAAATAGGCGAAAAGCAATTGCTTTGGATTGACATTTCCGAACGTGAACGAGCGTCGGTTGAGCAAGTGATCACGGCATTAGGTTTGAAAAATATTTCAATCGAAACCATCCTGGAGGAAAAAGAACGACCGAAGCTCGAAAAGTTTGAACATATTTACCGATTTTTTATCGTTTCGGTAAAAAGCAGCAATCGTAAATTTGAAAAAGTTCCGATTGATTTTATCGTTGGCAAAAATTTCGTTATAACCGTTCATAACGGGGAAGTTGATTATTTTACGGAATTCAGGGAGCGTGAAAAAGGGGAAACGAGTATCGGTGAACTCGATGCCGAGAGTTTTATCGAAACATTGCTTGACCTGAATATAGTTTCATATTTTCGGGCATTGGAAAAAATCGAGCGAATGGTTGATGAATTCGATGAAACAATTTTGCAAAAGGATTTGAAAGATGAAGATTTTTTAAAGAAAACCGTTGAATTACGAAGTGAAGTTTCAAAACTCAGGCAATGGTTTCTGCCGCAACGCGATGTTTTTTATGCTCTTTCGCGTCCCGATTTTACAAAAACCCTTGCTTCCGATTCAATTGAAAAGGAAAATTTTAAGCTGCTTGGCGAACATTTTGAATCTGCCATCGATGCAATCGAAAATTCACGCGATACGGTTTTAAGTTTATTTGATTTATACACGACGCGAGCCGCACACAGAATGAACCAAACGATAAAAACTCTGACTTTTGTAACGATAATTTCCGGCGGTTTGAGCGTTGTCGCCGGAATTTTAGGGATGAACTTCGAAGTCGGATTTTTCAAATCTCCCGGTGGATTTTGGATAGCCGTGTCATTAATGATAATAATTTCAGGCGGAATAATTATTTTAGCAAAAATGAAAAATTGGATATAAAAAAAATGACGGAAGCAAAAAATCTGTGGGGCGGAAGATTTACCGGAAAGACAGACGAGGTTTTTGCCGAATTCAATAATTCATTCGGCTTTGACCGGCGGCTTTTTTTTGCGGACTTGCAGGCGAGTATCGCGCATTGCACTGCTCTGTTTCACGCCGGAGTTTTAACACGGTTGGAAGCTGAACGAATCAAAAACGGATTGCAAACAATTCTCAAACGCGCCGATTACGATAAAAATTATTTTGACGAACTGCCGTCCGAAGACGTTCATTCGTTTATCGAGGCGCGGCTTGTCCAGTTAATCGGCGATGCCGGCAAAAAATTACATACTGGACGAAGCCGCAACGATCAGGTAGCGACAGCCTTTAGACTTTGGCTGCGCGAAGAGATCAGGGAAATTACAAAAATTGCGCTCGAACTCCAAAAAGTTTTGTTGGAAACGGCTGAAAAACAAAAAGATGCGGTGCTTCCCGGTTACACTCATCTGCAACGGGCGCAGCCGATAATGTGGGCGCATTGGTGTCTGGCTTATTTCGAGATGTTGGCGCGTGACAGGGAAAGGCTGGACGAAGTTTGGCGGCGCGTCAATGTTTTGCCGTTGGGTTCTGCGGCTTTGGCAGGGACGAGTTACGAGATTGACCGCGAAGAGGTGGCGCGGCAACTCGGTTTTGAAGGCATTTCGGCAAACAGTTTAGATGCGGTTTCCGACCGTGATTTCGCGGTGGAATTTGTCGGCGCGTGTTCGCTGGTAATGGTTCATCTATCGCGGATGGCTGAGGATTTAATTCTTTATGCGTCGTCGGAGTTTCAATTTATCGAACTTTCGGATGCCGTTTCGACGGGTTCGAGCATTATGCCGCAAAAGAAAAATCCTGATGCGTTGGAGTTGATTCGCGGAAAAGCCGGACGCATTTTCGGACATCAAACGGCATTGCTGACGACATTGAAAGGTTTACCGATGGCATACAACAAAGATTTGCAGGAAGATAAAGAAGCGGTCTTCGATACGGTTGATACGATCAAGATTTGTTTGCGCGTGACGGCAATTGTTTTGAACAATTTGCACGTTAACGAAGAAAAAACGCGAAAAGCGGCGACAACAGGTTATTTAAATGCGACCGAATTGGCAGATTATCTGGTGCAAAAAGATGTTCCGTTTCGCCTCGCGCACGACACGGTCGGCAAAATCGTGATGTCGGCAATTTCAAAAAATAAGGAAATAAATGAATTGGATTTGTCAGAGATGAAGTTTTTTTCCGAACATATCGAAGAAGATGTTTTTGAAGCCTTGAGTTTGGAAAAAACTTTGGCAAGCAAAAATCAAATCGGCGGAACTGCGCCCGAAAGAGTTTTTGAGGCATTGGAAATTGCGAAAATAGAAATTGATAGGGAAGGCTAGAAATGGCGGCGTTCCATTTGATCTTATGCACAGTTTTGTTCGCAATTTACTTACCGAATGGCGCAAACTCGGTTTGCCGTTTGCCGATGAGACTTTTGTTGCAGCAGTTTCGGGCGGCGCGGATTCGGTCAGTCTTTTATTGGCATTGCACGAATTAAGGCAATTAAGGAAGTTGAACTTGCGGTTCGTTATCGCGCATTTTAACCACGATTTGCGCGGTGCGGAAAGCGCGGAAGATGTCGAATTCGTGCGCGGTTTGACGACTAAGTTTAATTTTGAATTTGTCTTCAAAATCCAGAATTCGGATTTCAAACTTCAAGATCAACCCGGAAATCTCGAACAAAACGCACGGATTGCGCGTTACACATTTCTGACCGAAATTGCCGAAAATCTTCACGCTTTCGGGATTTTGACGGCGCACACGCAAACCGATCAAGCCGAAACTTTTCTCTTAAATCTAATTCGCGGAAGCGGTTTAGCAGGTTTGGGCGGAATGAATCCAAAGTCCAAAGTCCAAAGTCCAAACTCAGTTGAACAATCCAAAATCCGAAATCCAAAATCCAAAATCCAATTGATTCGTCCGTTGTTGAATTGGGCGAAGCGCAAGGATACGGAAAATTTTTGCCGGTTGAATGAAATTGAATTTTGTTCCGACCCGATGAATGAAAACTTAGCGTATAACCGTGTGCGGATAAGAAAAGTTTTGCTTCCGTTGTTGAATGATTTTAACCCGAAAATTATTGAAACTTTGGCAGGCACTGCTTCTCTATTGCGGGAAGATGCCGAGTTTCTAGAATCTGTCATGCAAAAGACCGGAGATTTTGCGGAGACCAAAAAAGAATCAACTTTGCTGTTAAAGGATTTGAAAAACTTATTTCCATCGATGCGGCGGTTTATTTTGCGCGATTGGCTGAAAGAACAGCGCGGTGATTTGCGGACTTTGGAAGCAAATCACTTTGAAGCCATTGACCGTCTGATTTTTAGCCGTAAAAGCGGCAAAACCATTGAACTTCCAAACAGGGAAGTTGTGATTAAGGAAGATGGGAAGTTAAAGTTTCAAAAGCGATGAAAAAACTACTCAAAAGAATTTTATTAGCATTTGCAATCATCCTTTTGCTGCTTGCATCAGTCGGCGCGTATTCGTATTTTGTCGAACCGGATCGTCTTATAATTCACCGGGAAGATTTGCGGCTGCCGCGTTGGAACGCTAAATTGAACGGTTTCAAAATAGCGGCTATTTCCGATATTCACGGCGGTTCAAATGATGTAACCGAAGAAAAAATTCGTGAATTGGTTGAGTTGACCAACGCGCAAAACCCCGATTTGATTGTATTATTAGGCGATTATGTTTCACAAAAGGAAGGAAAGAGCAGCGAACTTAAAATGCTGATGACAACCGTCGCCGATAATTTGCAAGGTTTTAAGGCAAAATACGGTGTTTATGCAATTATCGGAAATCACGATTGGTGGTATGACGAGAGAAAAATTAGGGTTGAGATGGAACGAGTCGGCATTAAAGTTTTAGAAAATGCGACCGACCGAATTCAGGTTGAAGGTGAAACAATCTGGCTGTGGGGAATCGAAGATAACTGGAAAAAACGACAAGTTCCGGTTTATGTTTTTGACGAAATTCCGACAAAAGAAAATATCCTTGCGATCACGCATAATCCCGATTCGCTGCTGAAAACCCCGTCAGAAATCAGTTTGATGCTGGCGGGACATTCGCACGGCGGACAGGTAAAATTTCCGTTTTACGGTGCAATCGCTTTTGTCAACGATCCGAGATTTATGGCGGGTGAAGCCGTAGTTGATGGAAAACATATTTTTGTAACAACCGGTGTCGGTTGCAGCGGTCCGCAAATTCGCTTCGGTGTCCCGCCTGAAATCGCCGTTCTGCGATTATTTTCGGCAAATTAAAAATTAAATGAATCTAAAAAAAATCTTATCGGTTATTTTGGCTTTCTCGGCAATCGGTCTTGTCTGTTTGCTTTACGCATATTTTATCGAACCTTTTCGTTTGGTCGTAAATCAACAGGAACTCAAGATCAAGAATTGGAATCCGGCATTTAACGGTTTGAAGATTCTGATGCTTTCCGACATTCACGGCGGCTCACACGCTATAACGGAAGAGAAAATTCGTGATGTAGTTGCAAAGGCAAACGAACAAAAAGCTGACGTGATTGTCTTGTTGGGTGATTATGTTTCACAACAACATTTCGACCGCCAACAGCTAAAAATGCCGATGACGGCAATTGCAGACAACTTAAAAGGATTGGAAGCAAAATACGGCGTTTTCGCGGTGTTGGGCAATCACGACGGTGAATATAGTGATGAAGTAACTGCGGCGGAATTGAGTCGGGTAGGTTATAAAGTTTTAGACGGCGAAGTTGCGGTTATCGAGAAAGACGGGCAAAAATTGCGGATTTTAGGACTTAAAGATCATCTGCACATCAGAAACTGGAAAGAATTTTCCGACGACGCGAAAAAGATTTTGGAGAAAAACGAACAACCGGGCGATGTCATAGTTTTGGAACACAGCCCGGATATTTTACCGATAATTACAGATGAACTAGCTATCTCGAAGGACTTAAAGTTGATTTTAGCCGGACACACACACGGCGGACAAGTTTGGTTTCCGATTATCGGCGCACCGATTATTCCGTCTTCTTACGGTCAAAAATACGCCTTCGGACATATCAATGAAAATAATGTCGATATGTTTGTTACGACCGGCATCGGCACGAGTCTGTTACCTTTTCGCTTTTTTGTTCCGCCTGAAATTGTTGTTTTGACGATCTATGCCGAATGATTAGCGAAGTAAATTTTTGACATTTTCAAAGTTGCCGTCATTTTTTGCCGGAGTCAAGCCTAAAATTTTTGCCATCAAATTATAAACTTGAATATTTTCAAACGGCTCGGCAATAAACCCTTTTTTAAATGCCGCACCGTGAGCGATAAAAGTCGCGCGCATTGATTCAAGCGCGTTATCGTAGCCGTGTGCGCCTCTCAAACCTCTTAATTCGTCTTTCTCACGCCATTCTTCAAATCGCTTGTGATTGGTCAAAACCCAGCCTTCGTCAGCCGAACAAACAATCGGGGCAATGCGCGGACTTGCCTGATAATGAAGGCGGATCGGGATTTCCGATTTTCGCCAGCAAGTTGCGTGTTTGATGTTAATTTGAAGATTTTGAATGATATTTGTTTCTTCGCCTGTTTTGGGGAAAATCTGGACGATCTCGCCCGTCCAAAGAATTTTATCGGTCTTTTCGAAATCAAAAATATCGTCGAGAAAGATTGAATTATTGCGATCAACGGTTGCCATTCCGTGATCGGAAACGATGATAAGATTTGCTTTATCAAAAATCTTTCGTCGTTTCAGACCGGCAATCAATCGCCCGATATTTTCGTCCACATTCAAAACCGCGTAGCGGGTTTCTTCCGCATCGGGCGAGAATTCGTGTCCTGCGTCGTCCACATCGCTGAAATATAGAGTCAGAATCGTAGGTCGTTTTTCCGACGGTAAATCCAACCACGAAAGAATAGTATCGACCCGCAAAGCATTCGGAACTTTTCCGTTATATTCCTTGAAAAAAGTAGGACGAACGCCTTCTATCAAAGTTTCAGTTCCCGGAAAGAAATAAGATGCGGAAATTTGCCCTTGTTTTTCTGCTGTTACCCAAATCGGTTCGCCCAGCCACCATCGCGGATTTTTTACTTCCGGGCGTTTATCCAAAGTAAAAACCGCACCGAAATCATAGATATTGTTTTCGATAATCCCGTGATGTTCAGGATAAAGTCCGGTTGCGACGGTGTAATGATTCGGGAAAGTTTTAGTAGGAAAAGAAGGAATCATCCATTTGGCACGCACACCGGTTTTTGCCAGATTTTTCAAATTGCCCGGACTGTATTTATCCAAATAATCGTAACGCAAACCGTCAATCGAGATCAAAATGACCGTCGGTTTCAAATCCTTAATAGGCTTGACCTGTGCATTAACAAAGGAAAGAAAAGCCGTTAAGCAAAGAATTAACGCAACAATGCGGCTGATTGATGTTTTTTTCATTAAAAGTTAAAAGGAACGCAGACACAATATCCGCGTTCCTTTTTATTTTTGCTAATTTATTATTTACTCGGCTTTATCGTCAAATAAATAGTTTGACCTTTCCGCGTAACAAGCAGCAAAATAGGTCTGTCACCGGCTTTTTCAAGCGCGGATTGGACATCTTCGGTAGTGCTGACCGGCTTTTTATTGATTTCCAAGATCACGTCGCCGCGCGCGATTCCTTCTTCCGCCGCCGCGCCGTTCGGATCAACTTCCGTTACCACCAACCCTTTACTGTCCGCCGGTAAATCCAGTTGTTTTATGGCTTCAGGCGTTAGTGGTTGGAGCGAAAGACCGAGTTTCCCGTTTTGTTCCGAGTTGTTTTGACTATTGCCATTCTCGTCAGAATTTTCGTCGGGTTTGACACCTTGCGTCTTAAATTCATCGAGTTTTGCCGTTAGTTCTTCCTGATTACCATCGCGCAAAACCGTTAATTTAATTTCAGTTCCGGGCTGTGTGCCGGCGACTTTATTGCGAAGAGTATTGCTGTCCTCAATTTTGTCGCCATTGATGGCGATGATAATGTCGCCGCGTTTGACTCCGGCTTTTTCCGCCGCGCTTCCCGCTTGAACATTGCTGACGAGAACGCCTTTCGAGTCTTTTAATTCAAGGGCTTTTGCGGTATCGGTGGTGATATTTTGAATGTTGACACCGAGCAGTCCGCGATGAACTTTGCCGTCCTTCAAAAGCTGATCCATAACGGATTTTGACATATTCGACGGAATCGAAAAGCCGATGCCAATGCTTCCGCCATCGCTTCCCGACGATAAAATCTGCGAATTGATGCCGATCAGTTCGCCATTGAGATTAACCAATGCGCCGCCCGAATTACCACGATTGATCGGTGCGTCGGTTTGCAGAAAATCTTCAAAACTACCATCGCTCAAACCCGTTCGACGACCTTTTGCGCTAATGATTCCCGCTGTAACAGTTTGTCCAATGCCGAGCGGATTACCGATTGCCAGAACAATATCGCCGACGCGCACATTATCCGAATTTCCGAGATTCAAAAACGGCAGATTTTCGCCTTCGATCTTCAAAACAGCCAAATCCGACGGCGGATCGGAGCCGATGACCTTAGCTACAAAAGTTTGGTTGTCGTTCATCGTTACGGTGATTTTTTCCGCACCGTCAATAACGTGATGATTGGTCAAAACCGTGCCGTCCGCGCTGATAATTACGCCCGAACCGAGTCCTCGTTGAATTTGTGGACGTTGTTGCTGCGGTTGTTGCGGAAGGTTTTTGAAAAATTCACGAAATTGCGGATCGTCACCAAAGGGAAATTGTTGCGGCGAAGCCTTTGTTTTTCGTTCCGCATCAATTCTGATAACAGCCGGTGAGGTTTTATCAACCACGTCGGCATACGATGTTCGCGTTCCGTCAACCACAAGCGGCGGCGGCGGTGCCTGCTGTTGCTGCTGTGGCGGTTGTGCCGCCGGAACATCTTCGCCGGCTAATAAATTCGACTTGCATCCAGGCATTATGAACAGAGATGCGACGAGTATAAAACTCAAAACCTTATAATTTCCAATTTGTTTAACTATCTTATTTAACATTTATATTTCTCCAACATTACTTATGCTTCTTTGAATTTTACTCCAATAAGCCGTGAATATAAAAAGAGCAATGGGCATTCTCAAGGGTTGGCGTTGAATTTTACGAAAAAAAGTGTGAGAAGTTCAAAATAATTATGTTAAATCTCTTTTACATTTACCGCGAAAAAAGAAAAAATAGCGAAAGGTGACAACATTTTTTTCCAAAACATTAATGTCATATTTGCTTGCCGTGTTTGGTTTAGCACTTCTGACAGCGTTAATGGTTGCATTTGGAAATTACGTCAATCCGATTACGGTGGCATTGGTATTTCTTCTGTTCATTTTGTTTCTCGCAACCATTTTTGGAAGTAAACCGGCAATTTTCGCTTCGGTTTTGGCAATGTTATGTTTTAATTATTTTTTTCTGCCGCCATTCGGAACTTTGACGATTGCCGATCCGCAAAATTGGATCGCTCTTTTCGCTTTTTTCGTAGTGGCGATAACTGCCGGACAACTTTCCGCCAAAGCGAAACGCCGCGCTGAAGAAGCCGAATGGCTTTACCGCGAATTGCAGGAAGCATTTGAAAAAGCCAGCCAAGCCAAAGCGTTAAAGCAAAGTGAAAAACTAAAATCGGCGTTGCTCGATGCCGTAACGCACGATCTGCGAACGCCTCTGACCTCGATAAAAGCGTCGGTTACGATGTTGTTGGAAGAAAATCAGGAAAACGCTCTTCATATCACACTCGAACCTGCCGGACGCGAAGAATTGTTAGAAATTATTGACGAAGAAACCGACCGTTTGAATAATTTTGTCGAATCAATGGTCGAAGTCGCACGGCTTGAAGCGGGCGAGTTTCATTTGCGGAAAACTTCTACTGATGTTGAAGAAATTATCTCGCATGCTACCCAACGCACCGAAAGTTTTGCGGCAAATCACAAAATTTCAGTTTATCTCGCTGAAGATCTGCCGAAAGTTACGGCTGACTCAAAGGCAATATCCGAAGTCATATATAATTTGATTGACAATGCTGTAAAGTATTCACCGCCCAAGTCAACAATTACCGTATCAGCCAAACAAATCGAAGATTGTCTGGAAATTTCGGTTGAAGACGAAGGCAGAGGTGTTTCGGTTGACGAGCGCAACAAGATATTTCAAAAATTCTATCGCGGCGATAAAACGATGAAAGGATTCGGTATGGGATTGGCGATCGTGCGCGGCATTATCGAAGCGCACGACGGAAGGATTTGGGTGGAAGGTGGCAAGATCGGTGCGAAATTTATGCTCGAATTACCGCTAAATGTAGAAAAGCAGAATGATTGAAAGAAAAAAAATTCTGGTAGTTGATGATGAACCGCAAATCGTCCGTGTGTTGCGGCAGATTTTGTCGGCGCATCAATTCGACATTAGAACAGCAAGCGAAGGCGAAGCCGGTATCGAACTTTTTCACGATTGGAAACCGGATCTGGTTATCACCGATTTGCAGATGCCGAATGTCAACGGGTTGGAATTATGCCGAAAAGTCCGCGAGTTTTCAGAAGTGCCGATCATCGTCTTATCGGTTAAAGATGATGAAAAGACGATTGTCGAAGCCTTGGATGCGGGGGCTGACGACTACATAACAAAGCCTTTCGGAACACACGAACTTTTGGCACGAATTCGTGCGGCTCTGCGCCGTCTGCCGGAAAAAGCCGCAACTGTTTTAGAGGTAGGCGAGTTTTCGATAGATTTTTCAGCGCATAAGGTCGTAGTTGAAAAAAACGAAATTCACCTGACACCGAAAGAGTTCGATCTACTGGCTTTTCTGCTCAAAAATCCCGAAAAAGTTCTCACTCATCAGATCATACTCCAAAAAGTTTGGGGCAGTTATTATTCCGAATCGCCCGAAGCCTTGCGCGTGTTGATCGGTTCACTTCGCAAAAAAATTGAAAAAGATTTCTCTAAGCCTCGATATTTATTGACCGAACCTTGGATCGGATACCGCTTTATTCCTAAATAAATTCTCAGCTAAAATTTTTATAAAATCTTTATAAATCTCTTACACATTCTTTATATTCTTTCCCGTAATCTATAACTGTTGACAATTTGTCGCCGAAGCCTTTGTGAAAAAAGGCGCGGGGAAACCAATTTTTGGGGCGAAGTGTTTTAGAAAAAACGCGGAAGACTTTTAACTTCCAGCCCGACAGCTAACCTCGTAGGCATTTATTAAGGACAGAAGGAAAACTTTTTAACCGAAAAAGTGCGTTGCCGTTTGTGCTGCGCGCTTTTTTATTGAGAGCAAAAATATGTATCAAAATGTTATGACAAATCGGGGTAAAAAATCAGAAGAAGAAAATACTTTTTCATTGAATTATGTCGTTGCAATCGGCGGTATTACAGGCGGATTTCTTTTAATGTTGTCGGGCTTGATTCTTTGGGCGATGGTGTATTTTTCAAACACGAACTTTAACAATTGGGAAGTAATGTTACTGATGACTGCATTCGTATTTTTAGGAATCGGCGCACATTTTCTCGACAAATACAGCGTAGCTGATAAAGCCTTTGAAGCTACGCCTAACAATAAAAACGGATTGGCGGCGGAACGATCCGAAACATACGAATCGGCAGACAATCAAATCAGATAATTAATTTACGCATTAGGAGAAAAATGAAAACTATTTTTCATATTTTGATATTTATATTTATTTTTTTAAGCGGCTTTTTAATCAACGTGATCGCACAACAAACAATTTTTAATGTCCCGACAACGGACGTTTTGGATAAGGGAAAAATTTATGCCGAACTCGACGCGGCATTTAAGACAAATAATGATGGAGCATTAAATAAGTTTTCGTCGTTTGTGCCGCGTATCGTCGTCGGTGTCAGCGGAAAATTGGAAATCGGTTTGAATGTAAATGGAAACGTTCAGCCCGGCGCAGATACGACGACGTTCGTGCCGACGGCGAAAT
This sequence comes from Acidobacteriota bacterium, assembly GCA_031359215.1. Lineage (GTDB taxonomy): Bacteria > Acidobacteriota > Blastocatellia > Pyrinomonadales > Pyrinomonadaceae. The sequence continues at coordinate 12,511 of JANMAA010000129.1, forward strand.
GGAAATTTTACGAAAACGAAAAGAAAAATACGGCTTTGATAGCCGGAACGAATGTTTTTATTCCGGTTCGCAATCGGGCTTATAAATTCGGCACTTATTTATATCTTGCCGGAAGTAAATCAATCAACAAAACACGGCTGACGGCAGGCGGATATGTAGCAAGTAAGAATGTTTTTGCACCGAATGCCGTGCGCGGCGGCGGACAATTCGGCATCGAGCAAACCATCAATTCAAAACTGACCTTCGCTGCTGATTGGATTACGGGCAGACACGAGAGCGGGTATTTTACGCCCGGAGTGATTTACAAACCGCACCCGAAAGTTACGACATACTTTTCATATTCAATCGGTAACGCCGGTGCGCGGCGCGGAAATCACTTTTTCCTGTTTGAACTTGGCTACAACTTTAACTAATGGAGAACTATTTTATGTTGGATCTAATTCTGGTTTCGGCGATCATCGGATTTTTTCTGCTTGCCTTAGCTTATTTACAAGGTTGCGAAAACTTAAAGGGAAAAAAATGAACATCGAATCTATTATCGGACTTTTGGTAACCGTATTACTACTGATCTATCTCGGTTATGCTTTGTTGAGACCGGAGAAATTTTAAACAGTTATCAGTCATCAGTAGCAGTTATCAGAGAAACTGCCAACTGATAACTGATAACTGATAACTGAAAACAATGACTATAAACGGATGGCTACAAATTTTACTTTTTTTTACGTTGATATTGCTTGTAACAAAACCACTTGGCGTGTTTATGACGCGGGTTTTTAATGGTGAACGTAATCTTTTATCACCGATATTGTTACCGATCGAGCGATTGATATACAAAATCTGCGGAGTTGACGCAAAGAGCGAAACAAACTGGAAGGAATACACGCTTTCGATAATTTTATTTAGTGTCGTTTCGTGTGTTGTGTTGTTTCTTTTACAGAGATTTCAGGGCATTTTGCCGTTCAATCCGCAAGAACTTGCGGGCGTTGATGTAGCGGCGAATACGGGCTCGGCTTTTAACACGGGCGTTTCGTTTTTGACGAATACGAATTGGCAAAGCTACACACCTGAAACGACGATGAGCTATCTGACGCAGATGGCTGGTTTGGCATATCAAAATTTTGCGTCGGCAGCGGTCGGAATTGCGATTGCGATTGCCTTTATACGCGGAATTGCGCGAAAAGAGTCTGAAACCATCGGGAATTTTTGGGTGGATTTTGTCCGCGCTAATCTTTATATTTTGCTGCCGTTTTGTTTGATCGGCGCGCTGCTGCTTGTTTCGCAAGGCGTTGTTCAAAATTTCAATGCTTATGATAAAGCGACTTTGGTTGATAAAACAATCACTGTCGAAGTTGATAAAAAAGATGCTGACGGCAATATGCTGACCGATGCAAGCGGTGAAAATACCAAAGAAACACAAGCTGTAAAGACTCAAACAATCGCGCAAGGTCCGGTCGCTTCGCAGGAAGCGATCAAAATGTGGGGAACGAACGGCGGCGGATTTTTTAATGCTAATTCCGCACATCCGTTTGAAAATCCGACTCCGCTGACAAATTTGCTGGCGATGTTTTCAATCTTTGCGATTTCCGCCGGATTGACCTACACGCTCGGGCAAATGACCGGATTTCAAAGACACGGTTGGGCGGTTTTTGCAGCAATGGCAATTTTATTTTTCGCCGGAGTTTTTGTTACTTATCGGGCGGAAAGTGGTGGAAATCAAATGCTTACGGGCGTTGACCAAACGGCAAACGCAACGCAGTCCGGCGGCAACTTTGAAGGCAAGGAAGTTCGCTTCGGCATTGCTAATTCCGCGCTTTTTGCCGTCGCTACAACCGATGCGAGTTGCGGCGCGGTCAACTCGATGCACGATTCCTACACACCTTTGGGCGGAATGATGTTGCTTGTCAATATGATGCTCGGCGAAGTGATTTTCGGCGGTGTCGGCGCGGGACTCTACGGCATTTTGATCTTTGTCATCTTAACGGTTTTCATCGCCGGTTTGATGGTCGGACGCACGCCGGAATATGTCGGCAAAAAGATTGAAGCGTTTGACGTGCAAATGGCGACATTGGCGATCCTGATTTTTCCGCTGGTCATTTTAGTATTGACCGCGGTCTCAGTTGTGTCGCCGGATTTCGGAACGTCGCAACTTAACAATCAAGGTCCGCACGGTTTATCGGAAATTCTTTACGCCTATAGTTCCGCTGCCGGCAACAACGGTTCGGCATTCGCAGGAATTTCAGCGAATACGCTGTGGTTCAATTCGACTATCGGAATGGCGATGTTGTTCGGACGATTTTTTATCATCATTCCGGTTTTAGCAATTGCCGGAAACCTGGCAAGGAAAAAATCGGTGCCGCCATCGCTCGGAACTTTTCCCGTAACGACACCGCTTTTTACTCTGCTGTTGGTGAGCATTATCGTGGTTGTCGGCGCACTGACATTCTTTCCGGTGCTGAGTTTAGGTCCGATTGTCGAGCATTTATTGATGAATGCGGGACACACTTTTTGATTGTGGATTTTAGATTTTGGATTTTGGGTTGATTTTATCTGATTCCGAAGTAACTTTTATAAATTTATGGCTGGTAGCACAAAAACAATTTCGATTTGGGACGGAAAAATTATCAAACGCGCTTTGGTTGACGCTTTTACAAAACTCGATCCGCGCAAGATGATGAAAAATCCGGTAATGTTCGTCGTTGAAGTCGGCGCGATTTTGACGACTTTGCAATTTGTTCGAGGTATCTTTGCACCGACTGAAATAACTAGCTTCGGTTTTGAACTGCAAATTACTTTGTGGCTTTGGTTCACGATCTTATTTGCCAATTTTGCCGAAGCAATGGCTGAAGGTCGCGGCAAAGCGCAAGCCGACACGCTCAGAAAAGCAAAAACTGAAACGACGGCGAATCTTCTCAAGGCTGACGGCACGATCCAAACTACGTCGGCAACCAATCTAAAAAAAGGCGATGTCGTCGTCGTCAGCGCAGGTGAATTCATTCCGGGCGACGGCGAGATTATTGAAGGTGTCGCGTCAGTTGACGAATCGGCAATTACGGGTGAAAGTGCGCCGGTTATTCGTGAATCCGGCGGTGATCGTTCGGCGGTTACGGGCGGAACGCGGGTTTTGTCCGATCAGATCAAGGTTCGTATTACTTCGAATCCCGGCGAAACTTTTATTGACCGGATGATCGCACTCGTCGAAGGTGCGGAAAGACAGAAAACGCCGAATGAGATCGCGCTCAATATTTTGCTTTCCGGTTTAACGATAATCTTTTTATTAGCTGTCGTTACACTTCAACCGTTTGCGATCTATTCAAACGCGGCGCAAACCATATTCGTTTTAATTTCCTTGCTTGTTTGTCTGATTCCGACGACGATTGGCGGATTGCTTTCGGCAATCGGCATCGCCGGAATGGACAGGTTGATTCAGCACAATGTTCTGGCAATGTCTGGACGCGCAGTTGAAGCGGCAGGCGATGTTAATACTTTATTGCTAGACAAAACCGGAACCATCACTTTAGGAAATCGCCAAGCTGCCGAATTCATTGCATTGAAAGGCGTTTCCGTTGAAACTTTGGCGGACGCGGCGCAACTTTCGTCTTTAGCAGATGAAACGCCCGAAGGTCGCTCGATTGTCGTGTTGGCAAAATCGAAATACGGCGTGAACGGCAACAATCATCTTTCTACAAACGCCGAGTTTATTCCGTTCACGGCACAAACGCGGATGTCGGGCGTAAATTTTAACGGACGCGAAATACGCAAAGGCGCAGTTGACGCGATTGAAAAATATGTAGCGGGTAATGGTCATCAATCTTCTGCCGAGTTGCGTGAAATCGTTGAAAAAATCGCTAATGCCGGTGGAACTCCATTGGTCGTTGCCGATAATCATAAACCGCTTGGCGTGATCTATCTGAAAGACATCGTGAAAGGCGGAATGCGTGAACGATTTGACCAGCTTCGCGCAATGGGAATAAAAACCGTGATGATTACGGGCGACAATCCATTGACGGCGGCTTCGATTGCCAAAGAAGCGGGCGTTGATGATTTTCTCGCCGAAGCCACGCCCGAAGATAAAATGGCTTTGATAAAGCGCGAACAAGCCGAAGGCAAACTCGTGGCGATGACGGGCGACGGCACGAATGATGCTCCGGCGTTGGCGCAAGCCGATGTCGGTGTGGCGATGAACACCGGGACGCAAGCCGCGAAAGAAGCCGGAAATATGGTTGATCTGGACAGCGATCCGACAAAACTGATCGAGGTTGTCGAGATCGGCAAACAACTCTTGATGACGCGCGGCGCATTGACGACGTTTTCGATTGCGAATGATGTGGCAAAGTATTTTGCGATCATTCCGGCGATGTTCCTGCTGACGTTTCCACAACTGCAAGCCTTAAATATAATGAATTTGAAATCGCCCGAATCGGCAATCCTATCGGCGGTGATTTTTAACGCACTGGTTATTATCTGTTTGATTCCGCTCGCCCTGCGCGGTGTAAAATATCGCCCGCTCTCGGCGGAAAAACTTTTGCAAAGAAATCTGATGGTTTATGGCTTGGGCGGTTTGGTCGTGCCGTTCATCGGGATCAAAATTATCGATCTGATTATCACGACTCTCGGTTTGGCTTAAAAGAATATGAAAAACTTTATTACCGCAATTTTAATAACTATAACTACTATCGTTTTGCTTGGCTTGATTTATCCGTTAGTTGTTACGGGCTTGGCACAGATTATCTTTCCACATCAGGCGAACGGTTCGTTAATAAAAAACGCCAACGGCGAAACTATCGGTTCGGCACTTATCGGACAGCCTTTTGCCGCGCCCGGTTATTTCTATCCGCGTCCGTCGGCGACAGGTTACGATGCAGGCATTTCGGGCGGTTCAAACTTAGGTCCGACAAGTCAGAAGTTGATTGACCGGATAAAAGCCGATGTTGAAAAATATCAGGCGGAAAATCCCGGTAAACCGATTCCGGTCGATCTGGTAACAACGAGTGCGTCGGGACTCGATCCGCATATAACGCCTGCCAACGCGGAATTTCAAATTCCGCGGGTTGCGCGTGAACGTGGAATGAGCGTAGAAAATTTGAGGCAAATCGTCGCCCGTTTCACCGAAGGCAGGCAGTTCGGGATTTTGGGCGAACCGCGGGTTAATGTTTTGCTTCTTAACTTGGAACTCGATAAAAAGTGAGAAAGTTTTATAAAATAATCAGCCTTCTTTTTCACTTTTGCACATAAAGAATATGTTTGTTGATACCTTCGTGTCGGAAATGCCTAATGTCGGCGGAAAAAGACCTTCGCCGGAAAGTTTACTGGCGACGCTTCAGCAGAGTGAGCGGGCGAAACTGCGTGTTTATATAGGCGCGGCGGCAGGAGTCGGTAAAACTTATAAGATGCTCGGAGATGCTCACGATTTAAAAAAGCAAGGCGTTGATGTCGTCATCGGTGCGGTTGAAACACACGGACGCGCCGAAACAAACGACCAGCTTAGAGATTTAGAGATCATACCTTCGCAAAAGATCGAATATCGCGGCGCGATCTTTGAGGAAATGAATTTGGCGGCAATTATCGAAAGGAAGCCGGCGGTTGTAATTGTTGATGAACTTGCTCACACGAATATCGAAGGCGCGAAGAATCACAAGCGTTTCGAAGACGTTATAGAATTACTGAACAACGGAATTTCGGTCATCACCGCCTTTAACGTGCAGCATTTCGAATCATTGAATGACGTTGTGGTGCGGGCAACCGGCATCAGCGTGCGTGAAACTATTCCCGACCAATTTTTTAAGCGAGCCGATGAGATCATCGACATCGATATTTCGGTAGATACTCTGCGATCCCGTCTGCGGCAGGGAAAAATCTATGCGCCGGAAAAGATCGAACAATCGCTGAATAATTTTTTTCGCAAGGGAAATCTGGCTGTTTTAAGAGAATTGGCTTTGCGGCAAGTCGCGCTTTACCAATCGGTGCAGGATCACGAATACCGCGAAAGGGTTGGTCTGGAACAAGCTACCGTTCCCGAAAAAGTGATGGTTTGTATGGCTTCTCGCGGAAGTGCGAAAAAACTTTTGAGGATCGGAGCGCGAATCGTCGGGCGGCACGCTTATCGTGATTGGTTTGCGGTTTATGTTGAAACATCGGATGAGCAAACGGGAATAATCAATCCGCAGACTTTGGAAGTTTTGCGGGAAAATATAATATTTGCCGAAACCCTCGGCGCAAAAGTCGTCAAATTAAAGTCGGATAATATCGCCGACGCGCTTTTACACTTTGCCTGTGAAAACGACATAACGCACGTTATCTTCGGACAATCGGCGCGTTCACGCTGGCAGATATTTTGGCGAGGCTCGATCATCAACCGCTTCTTAAAAGAAGTAAAAGACGCGGCAGTTCACGTTATTCCGATAGAGAAAAACTAAAGACGACTCGTCTTATTCCTAAACCGAGTCGTCTTATTCCTGAACCGAATCGTCTTATTGATAAAACCGGCAGTTTATTTGCTCTTTATGTTCTCGAATTTCAAGCCTTTTGAACTTATTTCATCACTTGCCATCGCGGAAAAAGGAATCTGTTAGTTTTCCCGTCAAGTAGTTTTTAGAGTTTTTAAGATTAGCCGTCGAAATATCGAATTCGACATCTAGACGGCTAATCTTTTATTTTGAGCTTCAATCAACTCATTTTCGTTCAGGTCCCGGCGGTGGCGGAGTTCCGCATCGCGCCCTGATATTCGCGGCGTGGAAACTGCTTGCCGCTCGCAGCGTGAAATCTACCGGCTGATTCGGATCGATCGGGATAAATGTCACCGTTACCGGCATAAATGTTCCTTGCGTGAATGCCGGAATCATTATCACCGCATTAGATGAGTTGAGAACCGTCAATGAACGCAATCCTGTTCCCGCATCGACGTGATCGACCGTTACTGATCCCGGTCCGCTCATTACTCCAAAAGAAACTATTCCGCCAGGGAATAAGTCTCCTTCCGTTACTGTGGTTGTCGGTGTGCAAACCTGAGCACATCTTGCCCTGATAAACGCAGCGTGGAAAGTGCTTGCCGCCCGCAAAGTAAAGTCAACCGCAAGTCCCGGATTGATCGGAGTAAATGTCACTAC
>JANMAA010000165.1:0-35497 GCA_031359215.1 Acidobacteriota bacterium
ACTGGTGCAAGAATATCTTGAGCATCATCGGTCAACAAGCAACAAAGATGGAGACACGTTCATCCTTGAAGATTAGCTGGAAATCGGACTTTCAGTCCACAGACAACCTCTGCACTTCCAGTGCAGAGTGGTTTAGTTTTCTGTTAACACTTTCTTACTTTAGCTCGTCTATAATATCGGCAACATAACAAAATCATTCAAAATTTTTAGATGATGAGTTTGTAAAATGTCTTTCGACATATTTATTGTTCGTAATTCCTAAAGAAAATGCCTGAAAACGAAATGACCGGCAATTTATTTTTCTTCGCAAAAAACGAAGCGACTAAGGCTATTGCGCCGATAACCGAAAAAAAACGGTTGGAAGCGAGGCTGGTTGAAGAGGTTTGTGCGGGCGATGAGGCGGCTTTCGGGGAATTTTATCAGATGTTTGCGCCGATGGTTCACGGGATAATTCTGGCGCGGGTGCGGCGCGACGAGGTGGCTGACATCGTGCAGGAGGTTTTTCTTGCGGCGTATAAAAATCTGCACACAATTCGAGATAAATATGCTGTCGGAGCGTGGTTAGCGATAATTGCGCGAAATAAGGCAACGGAATTTTACCGGCGCGAAAAACCGACCGAAGAGCTTTCGGAAAATATAACCGGAAAAGAAAATCAGCAAACCGAAGCGCGGGAAATTTTATCGGCAATTCGCACGCTGCCGGAAAGTTATAGAGAAACCCTGATTTTGCGGCTTGTTGAAGGAATGACCGGACCGGAAATCGCTGAAAGAACTAATTTGACACCCGAATCGGTGCGTGTAAACCTGCATCGCGGAATGAAACTTTTACGGCAAAAACTGGGCATTGAAGGAGTAAAAAGATGAAAGAAGATTATTTGTGGGATAAAACAGGCAAAAATCCCGAAATAGAAAACTTGGAAAACGCGCTCAAAGCATTTCGTTATCAGGAAACTGCGCCACCCGAAATTCCTGCGAAAATCATCGCTTTTGAGCCGAAACACTCACGCCGATTCTTTCGCTTTGCCTTTGTTTTTGCCGCTTGCTCTGCGGTTGTAGTTACATCTTTGGGTATTTGGCTTCAAGTTTCAAAAAATCAATTACAGCCTTCAAACGAGGCAGCAAAAATAACTATGCCGCTGAAGGATACGATTATTGAAACTCAAAACGACCTGCCAATAAATGTGGAAACGGCTGATTTGCCAATTGGTAAAATTGATACTTATCAACCGAAACGTAAGCCAATATTAATAAAGACACGGAAAACAGTTCCGTTGAAAACATCGGTGAAAAGTTTCAAATCGAAAGATATAACGGTCAGATTGACGAAAGAAGAACAATTTGCCTACGACCAATTGATGCTTGCGCTTTCGATTACGAGTTCAAAACTTCGATTGGTCAAAGACAAAGTTGACGGGATTGAAGAACAAAATGCCGTTATCGAAACGGAAGATAAATATATCAGGAGAAAGTAATTATGAAATTCTTAACAAATTATACGCTAAAAATCTTTTTATTATCGCTGTTTTTGCTGACGGCAATTTCAGCCAATGCACAGGACGCACGCCTTCGATTTGAAAAATTAAATTTACTCGAAGATCGTGCCAAGGATGTAGTTGAAGTAAATATTGACGGCAAATTACTGGATTTAGCGAAACGGGTTTTGACCAAAGTCAACGATGCGGATGCGAAAAAGGTCGGTCAAGCCATCAATGGCTTAAAAGCTATTTATGTCAGAGTTTATAACTTTGAAAAAGAAAACGAATACAACATCGCCGATATTGACGACATTCGTTCGCAGCTTCAATCGCCGGGTTGGTCAAAACTCGCCAATGTTCGCAGTAAAAAGAACAATCAAAAAATTGATGTATTTACAATGTTCACCGGCGATGTGATGAGCGGCGTGGCAGTTGTGATCTCCGAATCGAAAAGCGTCGCGTTTGTGAACGTCGTCGGTCCGATCGATATTGATCTGCTCGCCGAACTGAGCGGTAAATTAAACATCCCGAAAATTGACATCGAAAGCGATGACAATCAAGTTAAACCCAAAAACTAAAAGGAGAAAGAAAAATGTTGATGCGGAAGAAATTTTCGGTGGCGATTGTCTTTTCGTTATTGTTTTTCACGGCTTTTTCACTCCCTGAAGTCAGCGCACAAAAGAAAGAAGAATACAGTGCAATCGTCAATCATCTAAAAAATAAATATCAGGCGAAAAAAGTAAAAATTCCTTTTATGTGGCTGGCACGGTTTGCTGTCAAAGTCGTGCGTCCGGCAGGCGTGAAAAGTTTCGATGTTACTTTGTTTGAAGACTTACACTTCTCAAAAGAAACGCTCGATGTGGAAATGCAATCCGTGATGCGTAATTCTCTCAGTCCCGAATGGCTGCCGATTCTTCGAGTGCGTTCGCGGACAGGCGAACAGGTTTATATGTATATGCGCGAAGACGGCAAAAACGTCAGATTAATGCTCGTAACGATTGATAAAGGTCAAGCCGCCGTCATTCGTGCTAAATTTAACCCGGAGAAACTTGCGGATTTTATCAATAATCCAAAAATATTCGGCATTTCACTTGGCGACGGCAATGACAATGCAGACAACAAGGCTGCTGATTCAAACATCCAAGACAGCGGAAAAGCAGGGAAGTCTGCCAATGCGACAAATGCGACAAAAACAGACGACCAATAGATTGTAGGCGAAAATTTGCTTTTCTAAATTCAGACTTAATTTTTGATAGTAATCCTAATTATGATAATCAAATTGATATTAGCAACAATTTTAACTTTAGCATTCGGGAGTTTTCATATGATCGGGGCGCATACGAATCAGCAGTTTAAAATTCAGGTCAATAAGCAAAAAATTATCACTAAAGACAAACTGAAATTAACCTTTGTTTCCGTGCTCGAAGATTCGCGTTGTCCTGAAGGAACGAATTGTGTTTGGGCGGGAAACGCCAAAGTCCAGATAAAAATCAGCAAGGCAAAAGGCGCAACGAAGACCTTTGAACTCAATACTACTCTGCAACCGCAAACCATTGCTTTTGAAGGTTACGAAATCAAACTCGTTGACTTAACCCCAACACCGAAAGTCAATATTCGTATCGATAAAAACGGCTACATCGCAACCTTAAGCGTAAGCCGTCCGGCAAAATAGTAAGCCGGTTCACAATAAACATTGGAGGGTTAATCAGATTGCGGAAACACGCGCGTCATCTGTGTGAAATCACACAGTTGCTTCGGGCGTGTTTCCGCTTTATCATAATATTCTCAACAAATATGCCGACTTCTTTATAGTTAAAAACATATAGGGAACAAAATTGCATATTTAGCACATCTCCAATAATAGCTGTGGAATTAATAGCTGTGGAATAATTTCCGTTTTCGGAGTTTAGACTGAAAAATTTGTTATGCAAATTGTTGTCTTAAAAGAATCGTTGGCAGGTGAAAATCGCGTTGCGATTGTTCCTGAATCGGTGAAAAAGCTGGTTGCTTCGGGAAATGAGGTGGTCGTCGAAAGCGGCGCGGGACTATCTGCCGGAGCAAGCGATGCCGATTATGAGCAAGCAGGCGCAATCGTTTCAGCTACATCCGAAGAATTATCAAAAGCCGATGTTTTACTTGCCATAAATCGCCCCGATGAGAGGATTTTATCAAAACTAAAAAAAGGCGCGATGGTCGTTGCGCTGTTACACCCTTTGGATGAACCGGAAAAACTGCGAGAGTTTATCAAAAATGATTTGACCGCCGTCTCATTGGAGATGATTCCGCGCACGACGAGAGCGCAGGCGATGGATGTTTTGTCCTCGATGGCGACGATTGCCGGCTACAAATCCGTCCTGTTAGCAACCGAAAAACTGCCGCGAATGTTTCCGATGTTGACGACGGCAGCCGGAACGATTCCGCCGGCAAAGGTTTTGGTCGTCGGCGCGGGCGTTGCCGGACTTCAGGCGATTGCGACGGCGCGGCGGTTAGGCGCAGTGGTGGAAGGTTTCGACATCCGGGCGGCGGCGGGTGAGGCGGTTCGTTCATTGGGCGCGAAGTTTCTCGAACTCGAAAACATTAATGCCGAAGGTGAAGGCGGCTACGCCAAAGAAGTCGGGGAAGATGTGATGAACAATGCGCGTCAACTTTTGACAAAAACGGCGGCAAACACGGATTGCATTATCGCGACGGCGCAAATTCCGGGCAAACGTGCGCCTGTTTTGATAACGAGAGAGGCAGTCGAAACGATGAAACGCGGTTCGGTTATAGTAGATTTGGCGGGCGCGAACGGCGGTAATTGCGAATTGTCAAAAGCCGATGAAATCGTTTCGCATAATGGAGTATTTATCTACGCGCCGACGAATTTGGCGGCGGCGATTCCGGTTCACGCCAGTCAACTTTTTTCGCGCAATATCACCGCGTTTTGCCATCTGCTGGCAAAAGACGGCGGGATGAATCTGGATTTTTCCGACGATATTCTAAACGGCAGTTGCATCGTGCATCAAGGCGTGGTTCGCCATGAAAGAATCAAAGAAATGATAACAACAATGAAAGATGAAGCAACATCCGAAAAGACTTTGCAGTAAATTTTTTATATGAACACCGAAACTATTATCAGCTTGCTTTACGTTTTCGCGCTGGCGGCGTTTTTGGGTTATCTGGTTATCTCGAAAGTTCCGCCGCTTTTGCACACGCCGTTGATGTCGGCGACCAACGCGATTTCGGGGATCTCGTTGGTCGGTGCAATTGTGTTGGCAGGTTCGAATCACGACCGCATTAGCACGATTTTGGGTGTGATTGCAGTCATTTCGGCGACGATAAATGTCGTCGGCGGTTTTATGATAACCGATAGGATGTTGCGAATGTTTCAGGACAAGAACCGTAAATCGTGAATGGTGAATGGTAAATGGTGAATGATAAATGATGAATGGAGAAAATAGTTAACCATTCATCATTAACCATTCACCATTAGCAAAAGAATGTATTTGATTGAAATAACATATTTGGTCGCCTCCGTCTTGTTTATTTACGGGCTAAAGGCGATGAGCCATCCGACGACGGCGCGGCGCGGGATGAATGCGGCGGGAATCGGGATGTTGGCGGCGATTGTCGGGACGCTTTTGCACCGCGACATCGTAACTTACGAGTGGATAATTATCGGATTGGTGATCGGTTCGCTGATCGGCGCGGCGATGTCAATTTGGATGCCGATGACGGCGATGCCGCAACGCACTGCGCTGTCTCACGCTTTCGGCGCACTCGCGGCAACCATCGTCGGGATTGCCGAATTTTACCAACACGCAGGCGAACTCGGTTCATTCAAGATGACCGCTTTGGGTTTTGAGGTTTTATTCGGCGGCATTACCGTCACCGGGAGTTTAATCGCCTTCGGCAAATTGCAGGGAATCGTGCGCGGAACGCCCGTCACTTACAAAGGGCAAAACATCATCAATGTTTCTCTCTTTATCGCGGCTTTCACTATTTTTATTTACCTGATTTTTTTCCCAATCGGCACATTATTCTATGTAATGGTCGGATTGGCGTTGTTGTTCGGCGTTTTGCTCGTGATTCCGATTGGTGCGGCGGATATGCCGGTCGTGATGTCTTTGATGAATTCCTACGCCGGACTCGCTTCCGCCGCGACAGGTTTCGCGCTCAACAATAAAGTATTGATTATTGCCGGAACGCTCGACGGTTTTTCGGGTTTTATTCTCTCGATTTTGATGTGTCGGGCGATGAACCGTTCGATAACAAATGTTTTGTTCGGCGCATTCGGTTCGGCGAAAACGGAAGAATCGCAAGTTGAAGGCACAATGCGCGAAGTTTCGCTGGGCGATGTTGCCGTGCAAATGGCGTATGCGCGACAAGTCGTCTTCGTTCCCGGTTACGGAATGGCGACGGCGCAGGCGCAACACGCCTTGCGCGAACTCGCCGACACTCTCGCGCATCGCGGCGTGACGGTCAAATACGCGATTCATCCGGTGGCGGGAAGAATGCCCGGACATATGAATGTTTTGCTTGCCGAAGCCAATGTGCCGTATTCGTTGCTCTATGAACTCGAACAGGTCAATCCTGAAATGCCGACTACCGATGTCGCCGTCGTGGTCGGTGCAAATGATACCGTTAATCCTGACGCGCGGGACAATCCGAAAAGCGCGATTGCCGGAATGCCGATCATCGAAGTTGATCGCGCCACCCAAGTTATCGTTCTCAAACGCGGACAAGGCAAAGGTTTCTCCGGCATCGAAAATCCGCTATTTTTTAAACCCAATACCGCAATGCTTTACGGCGATGCAAAAGACTCGCTGACAAAATTAACCGCCGCCGTCGGGCAAGCCTGAACATAATCAAACCGAAAATATCTAAATAAATTCTTTTGTGCCTTGCCGGAAAGAAATAAATGCGTCGTGTCTGAAGTTTTATAATCTCTGAACAGGATTTATGTTGCCCTGCTCAAAGTTATTTACGCCCTGCTCAGAGTTATTTACCACTTTTTTGTTGTAAAACATTCCCTGCTGAGAGTCATTTACCACTTTTTTGACGCAAAACATTACTTTGACGATGAAAAGGTTTGTTTTTCATCGAAAATTGCGCCTTTTTTTTCGTCAAATACTACAATTTCTTTAAACAGGGCTTGTTATTTTCAGTTTGAGGCGACGAAAGCATCAATAATGAAGGCGCAATTACTGAATTTGATGGGAATTCTGCGGAATAATGATATATAAAGAAAATCGGGTAGAGAAATAAAAGCATTGCAGACGACTTTTATTTCTCTACCCGCACCTTTTGGGGACGACAACGACTATTTTTTATCAATCGTCTGTTTTAATTTTGCCGCCAAGTCCTTGTCGAGTTTGATCAATGCCTCGTATTGTTCATTAGCGGCGGACATATTCTTATTGACAAAATAGGTCAAGCCGAGATTGTAGTGCGCTTTGGCAAATCGCGGACTTAACTGCAAACACTTTTTATATGCGTCGATTGCTTTGTTCGGGTCGCCGGTGTAGTAGAAAGCGTTCCCTAACAGATAAAAACCATCAGAATAATCGGGATTGTTCTTTGTGAAGTCGAGCAAGCCTTTTACCGCTTTAACAAAGAATTTATTCGCCATCTCCTCTTTTTCCAGTGACAAAAAAGTAAATCCTAAATAAACATTGGCTTCGCCGTCGTCGGGATTTAAGCGGAGTGCATTATTACAAGACTCAACCGCCAGTTGATATTGTTTTGTTTCATAATAACCGCGACACAAATTAGTGTAGCCGGCATAGTTTTTAGGCGCGAGTTCGACGGCTTTTTTTGAAGCGATAATAGCTTCAAAACTATGGTCAGCCAAACTGTTATACCAACCTAAATCTATGTAGAGATTCCCGTCATTGGGAAATTTCTCCAAACCTTTCTTGGTTACGGTGATGGCTTCCTCAACACGGTTTTGGTTGCGGTAAATTTCCGAAAGATTATGATAAAGCGGATAAATATCGGGTTTGGCACTCATCGCTTTGAGATAGGCAGTAATAGCTTCGCTAAACTTTCCGGTTTTTTGATAACCGTCGCCGACCAGAAAATACGCCTCACCGAGATATTTCGTGTTTCTTGAAACGGCTTCGAGTGCCGCTAATAATTGTCTGTTAGTGTCGCCTAAAGCCGCATAAGAAGCGGCGATAGAATAATGCGTATCGGCATTGTTCGGATCGATCTCGACGGCTTTTTGGTAGGCAGCCAAAGCCTGCTGATATGAACCTTTCGCAAAGTTCAATTCACCGACGGCTAAATTAAATGTCAGATTCGACGGGTCGAGCTGCAAACCTTTTTCGACATCACCCAATGCCGCCTCATAATTCTTCCTTTGATAATTAAGAAACCAGCGAAGTTTATAAACATCAACCGGTTTATATCCACGATCCAAAGCCGCATCCAATTCCGTGATAGCTTGGTCGTATTCGTTTAGATAGTAATGGGCATAGCCTTTCCAATAATGTAATGCCGGAACATTGGGAACTAATACGATTGCTTCGGCATATTTGGTAATTGCGGTTCGGTAATCTTTTCTTTGAAAACTCCGGTCGCCTTCGTCCGAAAGGTTTTTAGCCTGTTTAAGCTGTTTTTTTGTTTGCCCGTTGACTGTGCTGACAGATACTGAAAAAGCCGTCAATAATAAACAATATGTTATAAAACCTAAAATAATTTTATTCTTCATCGCGTTCACTCTCCTCGCCACCTATTCAGGGTAAAATTCTCGGTAATGGCGTTGCTTTCGGTATTATCGGTTTGGGTGTCGGTTTAGGTGTTCTGGTCTGCGGCACTTGTTGCGGCGTTGTCCTAACCTGCGGTGTTTCAGCCGGTTTCACTGTTTTTGGTGTTTCAGTTGTTTTTATGGCAGGTGTATTTACCGGCGGCACATTATTCACCGTATTAGTATTATTGGTATTTGTATTCAAATTATTCTCGTTTGAGGAATTGGTATTCGTAACCGCTTCAAGCGTCGGTTCAGGTGTCGGAGTAACTTCGACAGTCGGCTTGGCGGTTGGAGTAGGTGTCGGTTTTTCGACAGTTGCGGTCGAGTTTTGATAAAGGTATAACCCGATACCGGCAACGCTCAACAAAAGGATAAAAAACGCTCCCAACCCGGCAACAACTATTAACGCTTTACTTTTTGATTTGGGTTTTGACTGGGGAGTTCGAACCGGCGGCGAATCGTTTTTGATAACGGCAGGCGCAAATTCTTCCTGTTGCTCATAATCGGTCGGACTCGATTCATATTCTTCCGGCGGCTGCACCGAATCAAAATTCATTGAATCTGATGGTGTATAAGCCGGTGATTCAGCTATATCTCGGCTATCGGAAGAAAAAACAGGAACGCTTGAAAACGGCGCAATATTTTCTTCTTTAGCAAAATTTCCGGTTTCGACAAAATCATTTTGAGGTTCAGAGGCAGTTATCTCGGAAAAATTATCTTCTTGCCGAAATTCATCTTCCTGCACAATATCTTCCGCTGTCACAAAAATTGATTCTTTGGCGGCGTTTATCTCAGGAGTGGAACCTGCAAGAAAAACTTCTGTTTTAACGTCCGATTGCTTGGGCGATATATCTTCATATACGGAGGCATCGTGCAAAGTGGCGTTGAAATCCGGTTCTTCCAATTTAGCGTTACGCAATGTTGAATTGAAATCGGGCAATTCGGGAGTTTGATCTTCAAGCGGAGTATTGTCCACTAAAGTAGCATTGAAATCGGGTTCTTGGTGCTTTATGTTTGATAATTGAGCAGAAAAATCATCAGTCGGACCTTCGGTAAAAGAAGGGTCAAAATGTAATTCTTCGGTTTTTTCCTGATCCTCGGTTTGTATCTGAGTGTGCAGATCGGTCGGCGGTTTCGCCATTAATTCCGTTTTTAATTGAGAAATATTAGCATCTTTTATTTCCTGATGATCTTTAGGAGCAATTGCGACGGTCTTGGCGGACATTCCGTTTTGCAATTGAGCAAAAGCTTCGCGCAGAGCTTTTTGCATCGAACGGGCATTAGGAAATCGTTTTTCCTGACTAACCTCCATTCCCTTCAAAAATATTTCCGAAACAAGCGGCGTAACTTCCGAATTTATTTCATTGATCGGTCTGAGCGGATCGGGTAATCCGCCTAAAAGCGCATCGGCACGCGATAAAGCATCGTGCGGAATGACATTGGTTAAAAGTTGATAAAATGTGGCTGATAACGCGTAAAGATCGCTTCGTGCGTCAGTTCCCGTGCCGCGCACCTGTTCCATCGGGGCAAAATACGGGGTGAATCCGACAACGCTTCCGGTGGTTGATAATTTGGTTTGTCCGGCAGAATTTTTCGATAGTCCGAAATCCAGCAGAACGATTGAATTCTCGTCCGTCAACTTCAAGTTTTGCGGCTTAATATCGCGGTGAATGATCGGAGGTTCGTGTGAATGAAGATAATTGAGAGCATCGAGTAATTGATCAGCCCAAAACAAAACCCACGTCACCGGAAAAGGTTTTTGAGTAATTTCCAGACGTTTTGCCAAATCATCGCCCGAAATATGTTCCATTATCAAATACTGTGTTTCCTCTTCGGTAAAATGATCGCTCACCTTTGGCAAAACACCGTGCCGTAACCGTGCCAAGGTTCGCGCTTCGCGTTCAAAAGCGTTACGCAACATCTCGTCGTTGGAGAAAAACGTGCGTTTTAAGGCAATTGCGCTGCCGAGTCGTTGATCAACCGCCAAATAAACTTCGCCCATTCCGCCTTTTCCAATCAGATTAACGATTAGATAACGGTTTTGTAATAAAGTGTTCGGTGCTAATGGTTTCATTATTTTTGATAGAAATTTTTTCCAATGCAGATGGTTCAGTCAATTAATTATTCATTATAAAAATATATGAAATCAGCGCGAAAAACAAAACGACTTCCCGGCAGAATTTCGGCGGGTTTGTTCGGACAAAACCTATGAAAACAAACGAATCGGCACAGATAATTGTTCAAAACAAATTCTAAACCCTAGCTTATTGATTTGCAACCAATTTATCAGCCGGCAACATCGCGGCTTGACCTGTATGTTGCCAACAGCGTCCACCGCCTTTTACACGCCGCGAACACGGCGTGCCTTTTTTGGTTTGTGCGCCGCAAAAATAAACCGGTTCCGGTGGTTGCTTCGGCGAACTCGAAACTGTCGTTGGTTTCGGCGTTAATTTTTGTTGCAATGCAGGTGGTTGTTGGTTGCCCGCAGATTTCGGCGGCAATGTTTGAGAATTCGAATTAGACGGCTTTACCGCATCCCTATTTACATTTTGTGAACTGCCAAGTAGTTGATTAGGAGCAATATTTAAAGGCGTTGACGGTCGCGTCCAATAACTGCCAAAGCCAAAAATCGCTAAAAGAATGCCGCCTCCCAAAGCAATCCGAGGCAGCCAGTCCTGCATCTTTAAATCTGTTTCACACAACTCACAAAACCGTCGGCTCGAGTTAAAACTCCAGGCAATTCGCTCGATCTTATCCCCGCATTGACAGCAAAAATTCGGTTTATAAGGCATAATTTTACTCCCTAAATAAATGGGGTATCCGGCAAAAAACAAATTAATTTCAAAAATCGACCGACATCAATTTCGTTTGTTTTTCTTTATTCACTCGCTCTGAAACTGACCCGTGCAGAATTATAAACTATAAATCAATAAATGTTAAGATAATTTTGAAACCAAACCGAATGCAACCACGTTCTGTTGTAAAGCGTCTGATTAAATTAAATCCTATTATGAAATTTCAGAAAGTTGTAATTTTAATATCATTTCTACTTTTCGGATTCTTGACCGTTTCGGCACAAGGGGATGATGAAGTTATCAAGATCGATTCTTCGGTCGTGCGGCTTAACGTCGGTGTCGCTGACCGGCAAGGGCGACCGATTACGAGTTTAAACCGGGAAAATTTCACGCTTTACGAAGACGGGGTGAAACAGGATATTTCCCGCTTCGAGCCGACGGTTGCGCCATTCAGCGTCGTAATGCTGCTCGATATGAGCGGCTCCACGCTCGGTTTTCGTGAGGTTATTCGCCAATCGGCTTCGCGGTTTGTTGACGCGCTTTCACCGGATGATCGGGTTGCCGTAGTCGAATTTTACGATAAAATAAATTTGCGAAACGATTTTACCAATGACCGTCGGACGATCATAAATTCCATCAATGTTGCCAACGGGCGCGGGAAAACACAGTTATATAAAGCCCTTGATTTTGCACTTGCCAAACTTGCGAAGGAGGGAAAACGACGCAAGGCAATCATCGTTTTGACGGACGGAGTTGATTCGACCGTGAGGGACATTGACCGTGATTTTTTAGGAAAAATCAAAGAAAGTGATATTTCAACCGCTCTCAAACCCGAAGCCAGTAATGAATTAAATCGCATTTTGAACAACGCGGATGCACAAGGAGTTACACTCTACCCGCTTGCGCTGCCGACCGGCGATCCTTTCAAACTTGCCGATCCAACACCAGTGCAGCTTGCCTTGTTTTCTGCTGCCCGCACTCGTCTGAAAGTTTTAGCGGAGCGCACCGGCGGAACTTTTAACGCTATCAATCATCTCGAAGAAATGGGCAAACTTTACGCCGGTGTCGCGGCTGATCTGCGCGCACTTTACACTGTCGAATATCAGCCGACAAACCTTAAACGCGATGGAAAATGGCGCGAAATAAAAATTGAAGTCAATAATCCCGAACTGATTTCCAAAACCCGGCAAGGCTACTTTGCCAAGTGAAACAAACAGATATAATAAAGTTTGTATTTACAAACTTGACACAAAAGCACAAGATTTGTAGTCTTAACCTTGCTTTCTGCACCCGTAGCTCAGCTGGATAGAGTACATGACTACGAATCATGGGGTCGCATGTTCGAATCATGCCGGGTGCATTTCAAATTTTTAAAATGACTGCTTAAAAAGGCAGTCATTTTTCTTTTGCTTTGAATTAAATGTGATTATGGACTATTAAATCTGTTTGATTTTGATACAATTTTCTCGGTAAGGTATTTTAGGAACGGATTTAATAAAATTAATCTGACATTAAAAAAGGGGAACACAGGGTTAGAATATGGCATATAAAGCATTAGTGATTGACGACGACAAAGCTATGCTGGATTTGATGAAATTCCAGCTAGAGGCGGAAAATTTTGAAGTAATAACCGCAGATCGCGGACAGACAGGAATAAGTTATGTCGAGGAAAATGAGTTTGACATTATTTTGACAGACCTTAATATGCCTGATATTGACGGGATTGAAATGGTTCGTCGTTGCAAAGAATTTGCGCCTAATACTGAAATAATAATGGTTACGGGATTCGGTTCGGTTGAAAAAGCAATCGAGGCAACGAAAGCCGGTGCATTTTATTATGTTGAAAAGCCGGTTGAATTTGAAGAACTGCTGATTTTGATTGAAAAAGCGGTTGACCGAAAAAAACAAGTCGAGGAAATCAAAGAACTTCGCGGAAAGCTGTCAAGCAGAGCATCTTACGAAGGAGTTATCGGTGGAAGTCGGGCAATGCAGGATATTTTCGAGATTATCGACAGCGTTGCCGAATCCGATGCCAACATCTTTATTTTGGGCGAATCAGGAACAGGTAAAGAAGTTATTGCAAATGCGATTCACTACAAAAGCCATCGTTCCAAAAAACCTTTTGTTAAATTAAACTGCGCGGCTTTGCCCAAGGATTTGATTGAATCTGAACTTTTCGGACATAAAAAAGGCTCTTTTACCGGTGCAACCGGCGACAAAGAAGGATTTCTGGGACGCGCTAACGGAGGAAGTCTTTTACTGGATGAAATCGGTGAAATGCCGCCCGATCTGCAACCGAAACTTTTGCGCGTTTTGCAGGAGAGAATTTATTACCGGGTTGGTAGCGACCAACCGCAAGAAGTTGATTTTCGCCTGATTTCTTCGACTAATCGCCAACCTTTTGACGCAATAAAAGAAGGAAGTTTACGCGAAGATTTATACTACCGCATTAATACCATCGAGATAAAAATCCCGCCTTTGCGCGAACGAATGGATGATGTCCCGATGTTGGCGGAGCATTTTCTACAAATGTATTGTGAAAAGTATAAAAAAGATTGTGATTTCTCCGAAACCGCGTATCATCAGATGCTAAATTATAATTGGCGCGGCAACGTGCGTGAACTTCAGCACGTTATAGAAAGAGCACTTTTACTATCCAAGAGCGGCAAAATAACAAACTTGAACATTCCTAAAAATTTGGATAATACCATTTC
Organism: Acidobacteriota bacterium; assembly: GCA_031359215.1. Taxonomy (GTDB): domain Bacteria; phylum Acidobacteriota; class Blastocatellia; order Pyrinomonadales; family Pyrinomonadaceae. Next base: position 13,718 of record JANMAA010000165.1, read on the forward strand.
ATTTGCAGGTATCTCGAAAAATGTGATTGTTTCCGAAACCGATTCTGCTAATTCTTTAGGAGAAAATTTAACAATACGAAAAGAAGAAAACTCATTTTTACAAGAAGATTTGTCGGAATTGTCCGAGGATGAGTTATTTGAAAAGGTTGGCAAATTTATTGTCGATAAATTGCCTGAACCTGTAGCTGACGCTGAACAAAAAGATGTTTTCAGTCTCTTGGAAAGTGTCGTTGTTTTAGCTGCATTAAAGCGCACGAACGGCAATAAACAAGCTGCTGCAAATCTGCTTGGGCTGTATCGCCCAAGACTTTACGGGATGATAAAACGACACGAGATAGATGATAAATTAGTTAAATAATAAACAAAACTACCAAAAGAAAAGCGTCATCGGCTAAAGTTGATGACGCTTTTCTTTTCTATAAAAATCTATAAAAACTATTTATCTGGAATTTGTAACGGAGGGAGCTTTAATCTCGATGTCGATATTTTTATCCTGTGTCTTATTGGTCTTAAGCACTGTAAAATATAAAGCTCCCGCGATAATTGCAACAACTAATAAAGTAGTAATTGCCCAAATTAAATTGTTTCCGGTATTATTTTCTTCTGACATAAACTATTTCTCCACGTTTAAATAAAATCTTAAAACTTCTGTTTGAAACAACAGCAATAATAATGCCAAGCCGTTTAACCTCTTAAAATATGAAGTTTCCATTACGATCAACCGATAAAGTTGAAATTATTGCTGATTCAAGATAATTATAGTGCAGTGATTTAGGACAATCGGATAAATATTTAATACAAAAAAGCAGAAAATATATTATTTGTCAGAAACTAAATAACAATAAAAGACATTTTATTTCAATAAAATAGAAGTTTTTACCACGGCATAATTTTTGCTTCTGAAAATCATTCGTGACAGACCATTTATTTGAAGTTGGACATAAAGATTTCAAATAAATTAGTTAATGAATATTTATGTGATAAGAAACAAAGGTTATTGTGCCAGAGAATTTAAATAGAAGTTTTAAGGGCGGGGAAAACACCAGTTTTCCTTATGTGGTTTTAGTAGTTTCTCTAATACTGACCATAGGCGTAACGTATCTTTTTTATAAAAGTGCGAAAAATAAAGATTTACTCAGATTTAATAATGAGGTTAATCGTGTTCATTTGGCGATTGAAAATAAGATAAATTTATGTCTTGCCTTGCTCAAAGGCGGACGCGGATTTGTCGAATCTTCGGCGGAACTGAACCGGAAAAAATTTTCTAATTATGTGCAAAGCCTGGAATTGGATAAAAATTATGTAGGTGTGCAGGGCATCGGATATAGCAAAATTGTTTTGCCTAACGAACGCGATGATCTAATAAATAAAATGAAATCGGAAGGATATGCCGATTTCAAAATATTTCCTGAAGATGAAAGAGATTCGTATCAGGCGATTATTTATCTCGAACCGCTTGATGAACGAAATAAAAAAGTGATCGGTTTCGATATGTCCACCGAGAATAATCGGCGGGCGGCACTTGAAAGGGCGCGGGATTCGGGGGAAGCGTCGGTAACTTCAAAAGTAGTTTTACTTCAAGAAAATGAGTCGAATAAGCAGTTCGGCTTTTTGTTATATCTGCCGATCTATAAAAATGGCGAACTGCCGCCAACTCCCGAAGAGAGAAAACAAGATTTACAAGGATATATCTACAGTCCGTTTAGGGCAGGAGATTTTTTAAATAAAATTCAAGCAAATGCTTCTGCTTATGATATTGAGATAAGCATTTTTGACGGTGAACCGATTCCGGTAAATCTTCTAGCCGGAACTAATGTAAAAATCGAGCAACCGCTTATAAATCAAAATAGTGATACCTACACAAAACAGGAGGAATTCGATTTTGGCGGCAGAAAATGGAATATAAAATACAATGCAATGCCCTCATTTGCCGAACAATCAAGTATTAGTTGGTCACCCTTGATATTTTTAAGCGGTTCGATCTTTAGTTTTTTGCTTTTTGGAATGACATATTGGGAATCATCCGCCCGCGCAGACTTACAAGTTGCGGCTGCCGAATTATTCGAGTCAGAAAAGCAAAAACAAATTCTGCTGGAAAATGAACAAAAAGCACGAGTCTTGGCGGAGCAGGCAAATAAAACTAAAGATGAGTTTATTGCGGTCGTTTCACACGAATTACGCACTCCTCTTAATGCCATTGCGGGTTGGACGCAAATCTTAAAAACGGAGAGCCTTTCAACTAAAACTAAAGATATGGCACTTGTTAAGATCGAAAAAAATCTGCGTTCACAGACCGATCTGGTTGAAGAATTGCTTGATTATTCACAAATTATAGCCGGAAACAGCGGTATTGAAGATATAAAAATTGATTTTTCAAAGGTGTTTGAATCCACCTTTCTTTCTTTAGAAGCAAAGGCACACGAAAAAGGAATCGAATTTATAAAAGACAATAAATTAACTAATCGCTGTATTTTGGGTAATGAAGATAAAATAAAACTCGTGATATACAATTTATTATCAAATGCCATTAAATTTACTCCTAACGGGGGTAAAGTTGAAGCCTTTGCTTCAATCGAAGGTGAATATATTCAAATGATTGTCAAAGATAACGGCAGAGGAATCATTCCTGATTATCTTCCACACATTTTCGATAGATTCCAACAAGCCGATAACTCGATGACACGCTCTCATGGTGGTTTAGGACTAGGTTTAGCTATCTCGCATCAAATCGTCAAATTGCATAAAGGAATGATCGAAGCAAAAAGCGAAGGTATCAGTAAAGGCTCTACTTTTACCGTAAAATTTCCTTTCGTGTAAATTTTTCAAAATGTAGAATTTCACACTCATAAATTCTTTAATGTCGCATATTTCTAAATTATATAATTTTTAATCTATTGAATTATTGCATCGTTTTATTACATATTATTTAAGCAAATCTCCGGGGACATTTTCTCTCTTCACTTAAACTTATAAGAAAACACAACTTAATGCCAATTTCTGCTTTAACGGAATGATTATTGCAAGAGTTAATAATAACAAAGGCAGATTTTAAGACTCTCCTCAAAAATCCTGCCAAAAATATTAAATTATTATGGAGAAAATTATTATGAAAAATAAATTATTGCAATTTATTGCTATAAGTCTGTTTATGACAGGCTTTTTGACGGCAATCAGTGTCGAGGCGCAAAATCGCCCGTATCGTGTTTCTGATCGGCAGGTTCAAACTTTATTGGATCGAATTGAAACGAGAACCGATGCTTTTAAAGGTTCACTGAACAGTGCGCTCGATCAAAGCACACTGAACGGAACAAAACGCGAAGATAACATTAATGATTTTGTATCTGATTTTGAAAATGCAACCGATGATTTAAGAGAAAGATTTAATGACCGCAAATCCGTCAATGGAGATGTTCAGGAAGTCTTAAACCGGGCGGCATATATTGATCGATTTATGACCAGTAATCGTCTCAATACAGCGACGCAAAGAAACTGGAGAAATATCCGAACGGATTTAGCCACGCTTGCCGGTTATTATAATGTCAGCTTCGACTTGAAGGTGCGTAATACAGACATTAATACGGCTTACCGGGTATCGGATAGTCAGGTTCAGACCTTGCTGGAGCGAATTGAAACAAGAACGGATACCTTCAAAGGAACGCTTAACCGTGCGCTTGATCAAAGTAGAATAAACGGCACTGATCGGGAAGATAACATCAATGAGTTCGTATCTAATTTTGAGAAAGCAACCGATGATTTGAGGGGAAGATTTGATGACAGAAAATCTGTTAATACTGATGTTCAGGAGGTTTTGACCAGAGCCGCGTATATTGATCGGTTTATGACTAATAATCGTCTTAATAGCACTGCCCAAAGAAATTGGAGGGATATTCGAACGGATTTATCAACGCTCGCAGGTTATTATAATGTCAGTTTTGATCTAAGCGTTCAGCCTACAAACACGGGAAATACAGCGTTTCGCGGCTCGGAAAGAGATGTCAGAAATCTATTGACACAACTCGAACAACGAACGGATGCTTACAACCGTGAGATGCAAAACGCACTTGACCGCAGTTTTCTAAACAATACGCGCAGCGAATCAACAATTGCCGCTTATCTCAACGATTTTGAAACCGCTACCGGTAAATTGAAGCAAAATTTCGATGCGCAGCGTTCAACCTCGGCAGACGTTCAGGAAGTTTTAAGCCGCGCTAATTTCATTGACGGTGTGATGCGTGATTATCGTTTTACTCCGAATGCAGAAAACCAATGGCGATTGATAAATACTGATTTGAAAAACCTCGCAACATTCTATAATGTCAGCACAAATTATGATCGTCCATATTCACCGATAGGCGAATTTGACACGAGATTGACCGGAACTTATCGCTTGAATACGAGTCAAAGCGATGATGTAAATGATGTGGTTGGAAGGGCAACAGGTGTTTATCAAGCCAATCAACGCCCGAACTTGAGTACTAATTTACAAAGACGACTTGCTTCACCGGAGATGTTGGCGATTGAAAAAAGAAGTCAGGAAGTAACGATTGCTTCGAGCAATTCGCCGCAAGTCAATTTTCAGGTGGACGGCGCGGCAAGAACCGAAACAACCAATAACGGGCGAACTATCAAAGTAACGGCAAGCAATTACTATGACGGCGTAGCTTTGAGCTATGAAGGTGATCGAATCAATGATTTTTATGTCAACTTCATTCCGCAAAGTAATGGTCAATTAAGAGTTGTGCGTCGGGTCTATCTTGAAAACAGAAATGAAACTATCACGGTAGCCAGCGTTTATGACAAGACGGATAAAGTTGCCCGATTCTCCGATGTTAATAATAATAATCAAAACAGCGGCGGTTTGAGCAATGATTTTATCATTCCCAACAATACGCGGTTGACGGCGGTTTTGAGAACGCCGATTTCCACGAAAGTAAGTAAGGATGGTGATCGTTTTAGAATGGAAATTACATCTCCTTCGCAGTTTGACGGCGCGATCATCGAAGGTCGGGTTGTTAAAGCGGAGCGTTCCGGGCAGGTTACGGGAAGAGCTAATGTGTCGCTGGATTTTGACACCATTCGTCTGCAAAACGGGACAACTTATAAATTTGCCGGAATCGTTGACGAAGTAACAATGGCAAATGGCGATAAAGTTTCGGTTACAAATGAAGGAACTGTTCGGGATAGCAGCCAGACAACGAAAACCGTAACGCGTGCCGGAATCGGTGCGGCAATCGGTGCATTGATCGGCGCGATTGCGGGTGGCGGTTCAGGAGCGGCGATTGGAGCCGGAATCGGAGCCGGAGCCGGAGCCGGATCAGTCGTCTTACAAGGACGTGACGACATCGAACTGACCGACGGCGCACAGTTTATGATAACTGCTTCTGCACCGGGCAATGTAGTTAATAATCAATAATCTTGATTCTATAGACTAAAAAGGGCGAACATCGTTTCGCCTTTTTTTTATTTGATAATCTGAAAATATGTATCAAATTGATGCGGAAAAAAGATAAATCATATCGATAACTCAATAAATATCTACAAATTTCAATAAAAATGTGTGGCACAGTAATTGATATTTGAGTTTGGCAGGACATACGAGGAGAGAATTATGGCACAGACAGCTACTAAAAAATTTAGTGAGATACTTTCAGAGCAAATTTCGGAGACCAATGAACCTAACGGAAAAGTCGTCGAAGGCTTACAACAACAGGTTGCAAATGCTTTTATTTTATATCTGAATTACAAACATTATCACTGGCAAACCTTCGGACCATTATTTCGTGACCTTCATCGGCTTTTTGATGAATTTGCCGGCGAAGTATATGAAACCATTGACGTTTTAGCGGAAAGAGTGCGGATGATCGGACAAAATCCGGTTTCGCGCATCGAAGAATTTCAAAAAACGGCAACTATCAAATCAGCCGCCGATAATACCGATATGCGCGAGATGATTATGGAAGCCGATCTGAATGTTATCCGAATAATTAAAGAAATGCGTGATGCGATTAAAACAGCAGACGAAAATGATGATCCCGGAACGGCAGACGTGTTAACCAGATTTGTCCAAATCCACGAAAAACACGAATGGTGGTTGCGCGACATTTTAGAAAAACACGACGGTTTGACTGATTAATTTTAACAATTTTATACGAACAAGGGGTAGATATTAACGAGCAAGGGTAGTTTTTATTAAAGATAGGAGAACAAAATGCAAAACGATTCAAAAATAAAGCCGGAACAATTTCCTGATGTAGAGCGTGAAAATTGGAGTGCAGAAGCTATTTCCGAAGAAGCCGCTAACGAGCAACCGGACGATATTTTACGAAAGGTTTTGCGCGGCGATGAAACGGGCGGAGACCCGAATGAAAGGGATATTGCCGGTGGAGTCGAGTCTGGAGATACGCCGCACGGAAACGAAGAAATTAAAACAAATATAAAAGGAAAAAATTTAAAATAAATGATTGATAATAAATTAGCCCAGGATGAAGCGCAAAGAGTAGCAAATTATGAAGCTATAAAAACCGATGTTGAAGGAGAAGTTGGCGGAGAAATTGCTGCTCACGCTCAACGCGCGACAGTTACGGAAGCAAATCGAATCGATAACATTGCCGGGAATATGCGGCAAAAAGCAGTTAATGAGGTGGTTGACACCGAAAAGGAAGTAGAACGCGGCAGGTTTTTTGCGCGGGTTTCGCAGATTGTCGATTATATTTTCTTTTTAATTTACGGACTTTTGACGATTCGTTTGTTATTGGCGTTATTTGCGGCAAACAACAACGCCGGATTTGTTCAATTGATAAAAAATATTACCGACCCGTTTTACGCCCCGTTTAAGGGAATAGTGCCGAGTTTATCGGCGCAAGGCGGTTTTACATTGGCTCTTCCGATAATCGTCGCCATCGTTGTTTATATGATGATTCATCTGGCTATAAACGGTTTATTGAGAATTTTTGTGCATCGAAAGACAACGATTTAGTTCAAATAAAATCGCGGTAAATTAGTTTGAAAATTAACAATCGGCATTTATGAAAAAGGCTTTTATGTTACAAAAATAACAGGTTGCTATTTTAAGTATTTGTAAAATTGATAAAAATAATTTCAGAGGTTTATAAAATGCCTTCTTCAAATGCCACTAAACAACAAGAGAATAACGCGTCAGATATTCTTTATCGAATAGCTAAAGGAGATAAAACTGCGGTTGAACAATGTATTGAAGTTTATGGACGTTTAGTTTGGTCGGCAGCTAAAAGGTATTGTTATACGACGGAAGATGCGGAAGACGCGGTGCAGGACATTTTTATTGACATTTGGAGATATGCCGGGCGTTTCGATGCGGAAAAATCTCCTGAAATCAGTTTTATTATGTTGATTGCACGGCGACGATTGATTGATTGGGTGCGAAAATCTAATAGTCGTCCGCAAATATCTTTTTCTGAAACAGTGTTGGAAAATCAATCAAGCGATGAGCATAAGAAAATGCAACTTCACATAGAATTAAAAGACGCTTTACAAGGATTAGACAAACTTCCGCCGAAACAAAAAGCCGTGGTGCAAATGACGATGTTTGGCGGAATGTCTCATTTGGAAATTTCACGAACGACCGGTTTACCCTTCGGCACGGTTAAATCCCATATTCGTCGGGGTTTTCAAAAAATTCGCTCCTTTATCGTAGATTAAATTTCAGAAGCCGAATTTCAAATTCCTGAGAAACTGTTTATAAGGAATTTTCGTCAAAGTAAAATTATCAATTACTCATATCAAGCCGAAATACACGTATCGGATTAGAATTGGTATAATAGCAATAAAGATATATGACGGATCTGGTCAATAATGAAAATTTACCGCTTTATTGTCAAGAGTTAGCTTATAAGGATACTGACTTGGCATTGATCTTTCAAACTTACGGCACACCGCCCTTGTGGAAACGCGAGGCAGCTTTTGCCACGCTCGTTCATATTATTTTGGAACAGCAGGTTTCTTTGGCATCGGCTTTGTCGGCATTTAAGAAGCTAAAGGCAAAACTCGGCGACATCACGCCCGAAGGAGTTTTAACATTGACCGACGAAGATCTGAAATCGGCATATTTTTCACGGCAAAAGATTGTCTATGCAAGATGTCTTTCAGAAGCGATCATAGACGGAAGTCTAAATCTGCAATCGCTTGAAAATCTGTCCGACAAAGACGTTAAGCACGAGCTCAAAAAGATAAAAGGCATCGGCGATTGGACAGCGGATATTTATCTTTTGATGGCATTATTGCGCCCCGACGTTATGCCGAAAGGCGACCTCGCATTGCACGTTGCGTGGCAAAAGCTCAAAAAATTGGAAGTGCGACCAAATTCCGACGAGTTTTTAATAATTGCCGAACGGTGGAAACCTTTTCGAGCGGTTGCCGCACGTCTTTTATGGCATTTTTATTTAAACGCGCGCGATTCCAAACTCCAAATTTGAAGTTTGAGTTTTTCCGATGCACTATGGAACTTGGAATATAAAAGATGTTGGAAAAAGAACTCGAAACCGCGATTGAATTGGCACGAACTGCCGGCAAAATAATTCTAGAATTTTACGCTACGGACTTTGTAATTGAAGAAAAAATCTTTGCCGATAAATTTTCCGAACCCGTAACTATTGCCGATAGAACAGCGAGCAAAATAATTGTCGAAGGTTTATCCGACGCTTTTCCGGCAGATGGCATTTTATCGGAAGAAGAACCTGACGATCAGTCAAGATTAACAAAAAGGAGAGTTTGGATCATCGATCCGCTTGACGGCACAAAAGGTTTTGTCGAGAGAACGGGTGATTTCGCCGTGCAAATCGGTTTAGCTAAAGACGGCGAAAGCATATTGGGCGTGGTTTTTTTGCCGCTTGAAGACAAATTGTATTTTGCAGTTAAGGATAAAGGCGCATTTTTAGTTGAAAAATCAGGCGAGCCGCAGCGTTTACAGGTATCCGATAAAACCGATCTGGCAGAGATGAAAATTGCCGTCAGCAAAAATCATCGAAGTCCGAAAATGAATCGCATTTTTACGGATTTTGGTTTGAAAGATGAAATCAGTCGCGGCAGTGTCGGTTTGAAGGTTGGCTTGATTGCCCAAAGAATCTGCGATCTATACATCCATCTTTCACCGCGCACCAAACATTGGGACACTTGTGCGCCCGAAATTATTATTTGTGAAGCAGGCGGAAATCTTACCGACATTTACGGCAAAAAAATAGTCTATAATACTGCCGATGTTCACAATCATAACGGGGTTTTAGCCGCTAACACGGCTGTCTTTGACGCAACCGTTGCTCGCTTAAAGCCATTATTAACTGAGTTTGGGCGATTAAAAGTCAAGCAAAAACGCTGACAGGTGGTCAATAGCTTTGCAATGATTCGGTTCGTTTAGCGGCTTTCTGCATATCGTTCAAGCGTTGATATTCATAGATCGCGCTTTCCCAACCTCCATACATTGCGTTTGGCAACACGATAAATTTTTTACCCCAAAACTCACGCGCTTTATCAACTTCCGCAAATCTATCGTCAACGGATTTTCGCTCAAAAACATTTGATAGATCGTCGAGATTGTCGCCCATCAATAAAACGATGCGATATTTAGAAGCGATAATTTGCCGTCGAGGTTCTTTGCTCGATTCTTTTTGGCGTAATAAAACCGTTTCGTCGGTTGCGTCGGGAAAACCTGCGCTTTTCAGATTGTCAATCGTCGCCTGTTTTTGCACTTCGTCACGATTGGAAACATAAAAAACTTTTACGCCTTTTTGGTTTGCATAATTCAAAAAATCAACCGCGCCCGGAATCGCTTTAGCACTTCGCATTTCGCCCCATTCATACCAGTTTTTCAAATCGAACGGCAGACGATGTTTGACGTTATAAGCCTGTTGCGGAGAATTGTCCAAAACCGTTTCGTCCACATCAACGACTATCGCTCTCGGCATTTTGCGTTCGCTTTTCGGCAATTTTTTCAAATTCTTCTTGTCAAAATCAGCATCCAAATTCCAGTGCGCCAAATTAAACGCCTGATAGGTCAAAGCACGATATTCGCCCGCTTTTTGCATAAATAAAATCGCCGCAACTTGATATTCGTTGTCGGCGGCGGCAGCAATTTGCGGTTGCGCGGCTTGTTGCGCCGTCGAAATAGTTGCAAAATAAGTTGAAATGATCGAAGTTAAAACGAGTCCGAAAGTCAGCAGATATTTTTTGGTTCTCATAAGTTTGATATTATAAATTAACTATGCCCGAAAAGACGAAAGCAGAAATAATCATCGAAAAATGCGAATCTGATGTAAAATCTTTGTGGGTCGAAGATCAACAAGAAAAAAGCTACTATTATGATGATTCATACGGTTATGAGGTTTATAATCCCGAAGATGACGAGGATGCGGATGAAGATCAATTAAGTAAATAAGATGATGCAAAAAATCTTCACCACTGGCTACACTGCCAAAGACATCAACGATTTGCGCCCGATGCTCGACGCGCTCAAGGCTGTTCTGGTTGACATTCGCTTCGCTCCGTATAGTCAGGTTCTGCATTGGCGGCAAATGTATCTCAAAGTTTTGCTCGGCAGTAAATATCTGCACATCCCGAATTTAGGAAACCGCACCTACAAAGAAGATAAAATCACGATTCAAAATCTTGGGCTGGGACTCGAAACGGTTTTTAGCCTGAACAAAAATGCTGTTTTAATGTGTGCTTGTGAAACGCCGGAAAAATGTCATCGCCGCGTGATTATCGCTGAGTTAAATAAACGCGGCATCGAAACCGAAGAGATTTTAACCTGGAAAACACGCGATTCCTCGACGCAAACAAAACTGTTCTAGAAGATTAATCAAATTCAAATCGCTATCGAATTGTTAAATGATTTATGCAGTCAGATCAGTCGAGAATTTATTTACTTAAAGCACTTTCTTCATCATCATAGATGTCGAGAATTGGTAAAATGCTGCTGAGAGTGAAAACTTCTTCGATCTTTGGCGGCAGATTGGATAATTTCAAGCGTCCACCATTTTGATTTAACAAATTAACGATAGACAGAATTTCGCCGGTGCCGCTGGAGTCGATATATTTGACGTTTTGAAAATTGAGCAGAACATTTGTTTGATCATCTTTAACCAATTGCGCGATTGCCTCGCGCAAGGCGGCGGAACCACCGCCCATTATCACGTTTCCTTCCAAATCCAGTATGGTTGTTTCACCGTTTTGACGTTTCTGAATATTTAGCATCTGTTTTTACCATTTTACAAACTTATCTAAAATAATGGCAGAAAATAACCGATTTTGGAACTGTCGTAAACTATTTTTTAGGTCTTTCATTTGCTTTCAAAACCCGTTTTCGCAGACGAATCGCTTTTGGTGTGGCTTCGACGAGTTCGTCGTCAGCGATAAATTCCAACGCTTCTTCGAGGGATAAATCTTTGACGGGAACGAGGCGCATTGCTTCGTCGGTGGAAGTCGTTCGCATATTCGTCAGCTTCTTCTCCTTGACGGCGTTGACATCCAAATCAACGGCGCGGGCGTTTTCGCCGATCAGCATTCCTTCGTAAACTTTGGTTTGCGGATTGACGAAAAGTTTGCCGCGTTCCTGCAAAGCATAAAGCGCGTAAGTCGTCGTTTCGCCCATTCGGTCGGACACGAGTGAACCCGTGCCGCGTCCTTTCATATCGCCGAGCCATTTGTCGAAGCGCAAGAAAATTGTATTTAATAAGCCGGTGCCTTTCGTTTCGGTCAGAAATTCACCGCGAAATCCGATCAGACCGCGCGATGGAACTTCATATTCAAGCCGAACTCTGCCTGTGCCGTTGTTGATCATTTTCGTCATCTGACCTTTGCGCCGTCCAAGTGCTTCGGTTACGACACAGATAAATTCTTCGGGACAGTCAACGACGACTTGCTCGATCGGTTCTTGTAATTCACCGTCAACTTTTTTCGTAATAACTTCGGGTTTGGAAACTTGGAGTTCGTAACCTTCGCGGCGCATCATTTCGATTAAAATGGCAAGCTGCAATTCGCCGCGACCGGAAACTCTGAACTGATCCGGCGATTCGGTTTCGGCAACACGCAAAGCGACGTTTCCCAGAAGTTCTTTTTGAAGGCGTTCTCCAATTTGACGCGATGTCACGAATTTTCCGTCAATTCCCGAAAACGGCGAATTGTTCACGCCGAAGATCATCGAAATCGTCGGTTCGTCAACATTTATGACCGGAAGCGGTTTCGGATTTTCAATTGAAGTAATCGTTTCGCCGATGTTGATGTCTTCAAATCCGGCGAGCGCGACAATTTCGCCAACACCGGCTTTTTCAATCGTTTCGCGCTTCATTCCCTCAAAAACGTAAAGTTCTTTGACGCGCGTTTTCTGCGTGGATCCGTCGCGGTTGGAAACTAAAACTTCCTGATTTTTGGAAATTTCGCCCGAATAAATTCTGCCGATTCCCAAGCGTCCGACAAATGCGTTGTATTCGATATTAGCAACGAGAAGTTGCAGCGAATCGTCGCGCAAAGCGTGCGGCGCAGGAATTGTTTCAATGATCTGGTCAAACAGCGGTTTCAAGTTTTTCGACTCTTCTTCCAGTGTTTTCTTGGCGATTCCGTCGCGCGAGATTGCATATAAAACCGGAAATTCGATTTGTTCATCAGTCGCACCGAGATCAATAAAAAGATCGTAAATTTCGTCCAAGACTTCTTCGGGACGCGAATCCTGTCGATCGATTTTGTTGACCAAAGCAATGCAGGGAAGTTTTTGTTCGAGAGCTTTTCGCAAAACAAATCTCGTTTGCGGCAAGCAGCCTTCGGCAGCATCAACCAATAAAACGATCCCGTCAACCATTTTCAAAACGCGCTCGACTTCACCCCCGAAATCGGCGTGTCCCGGCGTATCCAAAATATTGATCTTGTAATCGCCGTAACGAACCGAAGCGTTTTTCGCCATAATCGTAATGCCGCGCTCACGTTCCAAATCCATTGAATCCATCACGCGGTCAGCGACCGTTTCATTGTCGCGGAACGTGCCGGATTGTTTGAGCATCGCGTCAACCAAAGTCGTCTTGCCGTGGTCAACGTGCGCGATAATAGCGATGTTGCGAATTTTTTCTGTTGTTATCATAAGTTTAAAAACCTGCATTTAAGACAAACGAACATAATGACGGATTGAAATGTAAAATGCAACTTGTAGAATAAAAAGACAAGGCGAAACCGTTCGGTGTTTTTATCTTAATTTAGCTTATTCTACCAATTCCCGCTATCACACTTTCGGCTTAAAGTTTATGTTAGATTGAGGTGTAGGTTTTCGAGGATAAGACGAATTTCTTCAACAATTTAAAAAAAAGACCGAAATTATTCGGTCTTTTGAAAAAATAAGTTGAAGCAAAATCTTAAGATTTTACGCCATTGTCAATTTTAAGATTGTTATTCACACTAAAAACTCCGGTAACGCCGTTTGCCAGAACATTCATCAAATTATAATCTCCACGATTGGCAACATAACCTTCAAGTGTCAATCTTCCACCATCAACAATGATTTTGACCGAAGGATTTACGCCTTGAAAGTAGCGATATAAACTGCCGGTATTGGACAAGGTTCGCAATGTGCGAAGGCGAATCGAATTATCAAAGCCGGAAAGCGGCAAAACTTCAATGTTGTTTATCACATTCTTTACGCCGCTGATCTTTTCGACTACTCTTTCCGCGCCGCTTTTCGTGGTCGGACGGACAACTTTTCCGCTAAGTATCACCGTGTCGCCATTTACTTGATAGGCAATATTATCGAAAACGCCGAAATATGGCAGTTTGAGAATTTCTTTTCTAACTTTTTGCTCGATATTCGATTGCGAAACTTTTCCGTTGTCGGAAAAATTTTGAGCTTGTATAGTGACCACTGAAAAACTTACAACTGCGATTGCCAAAACTAAAAAACTTTTTATGTATCTCATAATTTCTCCCTTATAAATCATATATTTAACAAAGCAAATTGCTGTGTTTTGTTATATTGATAAGACGCAAAAATGAGTTAAAAGGATGGATAATTTCGTTGCCGAAATGTAAAGTTTTGTAAAAAAAATCAGTCAAAACCAACTTGGCGCAAGGCTTCATAAAGCACGATTCCGACGCTTGTTGCCAGATTCAGACTGCGAACATTTTTATTTGCCATCGGAATGGTCAGAGAGCGTTCCCAATTGGCTTTTAGCAAATCTTCGGGAAGTCCGCGAGTTTCGCGCCCGAAAACTAAGCAGTCGTTTTTTTGAAATTGCCAATCGCTGTAAAGTTTTTGGCTTTTGGTGGTGAAATAAATAAAACGCGATTCCGGCAAAGCCTCGTAAAGATCGTTCAAATCTATATGACGACGCAGTTTTACGTCATTCCAATAGTCGAGTCCGGCGCGTTTTACGGCTTTTTCATCGAGTCTGAAACCGGTCACACCGACAATATGCAAATCGGTAAAAGTTGCCGCACAGAGACGCGCGATGTTGCCTGTATTGGGCGGGATTTCCGGTTCGACGAGTGCAATATGGAACATATAAATAGTTAATGGTTAATGGTTAATGGTTTCTTGTCAAGAAATTCGTCACCAATTAACAAATTTTCAAGCATCTAATACTGATGAAATAACATCAATTCATTTAATCAGAAGCGGTAAAAGATGCTGACTGAAAAAGTTTGTGCTACAATCCGCAAGTATTATATTTCAACTATAGCCGAAGGAGAATTATTTGTGATTTTGCGTTTTAAGCATTTTATATTATTAGCTGTTTTGATTCTGACCAATATTTCGTTTCTTTTCGCCCAGGAAACTACAAATAAAACAGACAAAAAGACAGATGATAAACCGCAGGCAACTGATGTGAATAAAGGCGTAACAGCCGAACAGGTAGCTGAAACTTCGATTATACTTTACGGCACACGGGATAATCTTAAGCAGATTCGTAAATCCGTCCTTGAACGCGGAAAAATTAATGTCACAAATGCTGAAGGTAAGGTCGAAACCGCTAAATACGAGCGTTGGATTTTGCGCGGCGATAGTCTGGATAAAGAACGCATCCGATTTGACCAAGAGTATCCAAATGCCAGATTTTCTTTAGTTTATAAAGATGATAAAATTTTCGGGATTTTTGGCGATTCCGTCTTTACACCGCGCGAAGACGCTTCAAAAGCCTTTGAAAATCAAATTTGGCACGGACTCGAAGCCTTGCTTCGCTACAAGGAAAACGGCTCGACGCTGGAACTTGCAGGTAAGGATAAGGTAATGGGCGTGGAATTTCATATTTTAGACATAACCGACAAACAAAACCGCAAGACACGCTTTTATATCAGCACCAAAACTTATCGGGCAATGATGCTTGAATATACCGAAGACGGTGTTAAATATAAACGAAAGTTTTACGATTACAACTACGCGCAAGGCACACTTTTCCCTTATCGCACAATACTTTGGGCAGACGGCAAACAAATCGAGGAAACAAATGTTTCGACGGTTACATTCGGTCAGAAAGTTGAAGAAAATATCTTCCCGGAAAGTTAAAGCGGAAATATTGCAACTTTATTTCGGGTTTTAAGTGTTATAGGTCTGGCTCTTCCGATTTCAAATAATAAACAAGGAGAAAATCTATGACCAAGTTGAAAATCATTTCTATAACCGCCGCTTTTTCTATCATTTGTCTGTCGAGTATAAATAATACTTTTGCTCAAACGGAAACGAAAAAAACAGCCGAAACAAGCTACGATATTGTTCTGCAAATATTAACCGCGTCGAACAGTCAATCTGAAAAGACGCAGGTTCAGCCGACTCTTTCAAATGTCGTCAAAAAACTAAAATCTATTTATACATTTTCAAATTACCGGCTGGATTCAACCTATCTGCAAAGAGCTGCAAATACGGGAAACCTTGAATTTAGGAGCATTGCAAACGAAACGAGTCAAAATCAGGAAAATTTCAACCCGATTTTTTCCGAATGGGCAATCAAGGGAATACAGAGTATGCTCAATTCCAAAGGAAAGGAAACTATCCAATTTGAAAGTTTCAGGTTCGGTCAAAGAGTTCCGGTTAAAACTGCCAATTACAAGGATGAGAACGGCAAATCGAATAATATAGTAAGTTATGAGCAAATAGGATTGACAATGCAAAGATTTGGCGTGCCTGAAAATGTGCCGACTATCGTTGGTAGTCTTTCAACTTCAAATCCTGATGAATTATTGTTTTTAGTTTTGACTGTGAGATCAGCCGAAGAATGAATCGAAGCATAAGATTTTTACTGCAACTTTGTGCAACCTTTCAAGCCGCCGTGCGTGTTACAAAATGCCGGCGGTTTTTGTATTGGCAAATAATATATTGTAAAAAGATATGCGTGTATGGCTTTGGACAAATTCGAGAATTTGGGCGCGGAGGTGTTGCAAACCACTGTGTCAATTGAAAATTTGTCCGATCATGAACTAATAAAAAGTTCTAAGAACGGTGATGAACCGGCATTTGCCGAAATCGTTCGCCGTTATCGAAACCCGATCACCAATTATCTTTACCGCTTTTTGAACGATTACGAAGAAGCTGTCGATCTGGCGCAGGAAACATTTGTCAGAGTTTATTTTGCCCTTGAGCGATACCATACGGATTATGCTTTTTCAACATATATTTACCGGATTGCGACAAATTTGGCGATCAGCGAATTGCGAAAGCGCAAACGTCGCAAACTCGTTTCATTAACCGGATTTTTTCAATATGACGGCGAAGATTCGCAAGATTTTAATCCGCCGGATGAAAAACTTTTGCCTGATCAGGATTTGATTGAAAATGAACAAAGTCGGACGATTGCGAGAGCAATAGCGACCTTGCCGGAAAAATATCGTGCGCCGATCGTCCTTCGGGATGTCGAAGGCAAGACTTACGACGAAATCGCGGCGATTTTAGCACTCGGCTTAGGAACAACTAAATCGCGCATCAGCCGCGCACGGAAATTGTTGAAAGAAAAATTGAAGAATTATTTATAAATTTAAAGATGAATTATCAAAATTTACCAAATGATGACGGCGAAGTTTTAAGCCTCGAAGACGAAAAAGTGCGGACTATTATTGCCGAATTGAAACGGGTTGACGCGCCGAAAGATTTTGATTTTCGACTTAAAGCGCGAATCGCAAAATCAAAATCCACCGAATATAAATCCGGCTTTTTGCCCGTCTTGCGATATGTTTTGCCGTTGAGCGCAGTTCTGGTCATTTCCGCTTTTGTCATTTTGAACGGTTTATATTTTCCTAATAATCAGGTTGTGCCGAAAGTTGTAGAAAGTATTCCGCAACCAAAAATAGAAAAGGTAAATTCTCCTGTTTTGTCACCTACGGTTACGCCGCTGGAAATTGCTTCCGATATTCCGAAAGATGTGAAATCGGTTACTAAAGATTTGCCAGCTAAAAACGAGCAGACGAAAACAAAACAAAATATTAGAATTTCCGAACCTGATACACAATTTGTTGTTGTTAAATCACCAACCGTTGATTTGAGGAAAAACCCGGCTGTAAAAGAAGTAAAAAATAATAATGGCGGTGGTTCACGCGATAGTGCATCGTCTTCTCCTATCAATATTTTGCCATCAGGTATAAATCTAAATTCAACGCCGGAAAAACTATCGAATACTGGGATCAAACAGCCGTTAAATACTAAGGAGATTTTATCGCAACTGGGCATCGAAGCATTATTTACCGATGTCGGTTGGATGACTAAATCCATTAAAAAAGATAGTTTAGCCGACAAGTCAGGTGTGAAAGCCGGCGACGTAGTTGAAGCAATTAACGGTAAAAAATTGACCGACAAATTGTTAAATGCCGAAACCATTGAAGTGAAGAATTTAACAATTATGCGCGGCGGAGAAAAAATTGAAATACCCGCAAATCAATAATCAAAAATCAACGCATAATCCGATACCGCCGATTTAGGTGCGAAATTCAGTTTTTAACTAGAATTTCGACTTTAAGAGTTCTTTTGCTCTTTTCGCTGACTCCTCGTATTCGGGTAAATAATCAGGATTGGGTTTCATTTGCAACAAAAATTCGAGTTGTTTTTTAGCTGCCGCATCACGATCAACCGCTAAATATGCTTCTGCCAAATGCAAACGAATAAACGAGTTGTCTTTTTCCAATTCCAAAGCCTTTTCCAGATATTCAACCGCTTTTTCCGCATTTCCGCCGGTTAAACGGGTAGCAAGTTCGAGTTGAGCCAAAGCATCATACGCACTTGCGCCTTGATAATCGGGTTGTATTTCTATTACCTTGTTCATTGCTTCACGAATATCGTCCACTGAAGTCAATCCTTTGGTAACGGGAGCGCGTTTTGCCTGTTCTCCGAGATTCGCGCCATACCAAAAATAGCCGTCGGGTTTGTCGGGCGCAATCCGCGAAGCTATTTTTCCGGCTTGAACGCCTTCTTCAAAAGCCTTGTCGCTTTCGGATTCTTTCCCTGCTAATTTGCCGAAAAAATAACTGTATCTGGCAAATTTCCACTCGACTTCATAGTTTCGATTATCGGGTTTTCGCACTTGAGCAAGCAATTGCAGACATTCGCGCAAGACATTCAAGTCTTCGTGCTTTTTACAAAGAGTATCTGTTTTAGCGATAATCTCCGCCGCCGGAACGGTTGACGTAACGGGTATATTTTCTACTTCATCTACACTCGAAGCAGCGCAATCAACAAAGAAAATTACAGAAAACAAAATAAAAATTAATAAGCAGAATTTGTTCATAAGTTGTTACTGAATGGGAAATTTGAAAAAATACTACACTATAAAGATTGTCATATTTTGGTAAATTATTCCCGGACAACCAAATTGAAGACAGCGGAAATTACCCAAAAACTCAAAATTTTGCTATATTTTATCTCTTTACAGACATATATTATCTAATCATTGCATACATTTTAAGCCAAAATGAATAAAAACGCACAGGCGGCATCGTTTTACGATTTGGAAGGAACTCTCGTCAGCACGAATCTCGTGCATACGCTCGGATTCTACGCGCAACGTCAGCAGGGTTTGTGGCAGACTGTTAAGATGAGTGCCGGAACATTGGCGAAATTACCTTTTTTCGGCATCACCGATTTATATTCGCGTAATGTTTTTAACGAGGTTTTTTTCCAGAGTTACAAAGGTTTGTCCGAAGATCGTCTGCGCTATTTTTCCGACGAACTGTTTGAAGAAGTATTAAAACCCGCGATTTTTCCGGGAACACAGGATTTGATCAGACAGTCGAAGAAAATCGGGCAACGGCAGATTGTTTTAACCGGCGCATTAGATTTTACGATTGAACGCCTGATGGATCATCTCGAAATTGACGATTATAAAGCAAATAAGTTGGAGTTCGTGAACGGCTATGCCACCGGCAGAATTTTGCCGCCGATTATGGCATCAGCCACAAAAGCCAAATGGATACGCGAATATGCCGAGAAAAATGACATTAACTTAAGTGAGTCTTACGCTTACAGTGATTCGATTTCCGATCTGCCGATGCTCTCCATCGTCGGTCATCCGGTCGCCGTCAATCCCGATTTTCGCCTGAAACAAACTGCGCTTCAGCACGATTGGGCGATTTTAGATTTAAAGTAGAATTGTTATAATGGCTACGGTAGCTAACCATTGTAAATGGAGGAAAAAATGACATCGCATACGGTCAAAGAAGCAGAAAATAATTTGAGCAGTTTGATTCGCCTGGCGGAAAAAGGCGAGCCACAAGTGATTCGGCGCAATGATATGAAAGTTGCAGTTGTCGTTTCGATTGCTGATTGGCAGAAAATGAATGGCAAAAAAGAAAGTCTGGTTGAGTTTCTGCAAAAAAGTCCGCTCGACGAAATACTTCCATATCTTGAACGCTCCGACGATCCCGTGCGTGAGGTCTTTTTTTGATGAAATTTCTGCTCGATACCTGCACGATTTCCTAACCGAAACAAAAAACGCCCAACGAAAAAGTTCTCGAATGGATTGACGCGCAGGACGAAGAAACTTTTCCTGAGTGTTTTGACGATTGGCGAGATTCGCAAAGGAATTGTGCGGCTGGAATCTGGCAGAAAAAAAGCCGAACCCGAAAATTGACTCGAACAGTTGCGAATGAGATTTTCGCGCCGAATTTTGCCGATGTCTCAAAAAGCTTTTTTAGTTTGGGGCAAAATGTATGGCGAACTTGAACGAAAAGGCATCGTGCGTCCGGCATTCGATTCACTTTTAGAAGCGACCGCGCTCGAACACGAAATGATTTTTGTCACGCGCAACGTCAAAAACTTTCAAAATTCGCAAGTTACTATTTTAAATCCTTGGGAAGATTGATTACGAAGACAAACTTCTTTTGAGTGCTTACGGAGAATAAAGTTATGCAGACAAATATAGAGCAAGTTGTAACGATGATTCGTGCTTTGCCGCTTGAAGATTTTGGCAAATTGCGTGAAGTAATTGATTTGGAAGAGCAGGCGAAACGCCAAAATGAAGAAAAACCGAATTGGCGAATGGAACGATACAAAAAAGCGCGAAAATGGCTTGACGAAAATAGCGAAAAGCATTTGAACAAATGGGTTTGTCTCGAAGGTGATGAACTGATTGCCGTTGACGACGACGGGCGAAAGGTTTATCAAAAAGCCGTCGAAGCCGGAATCAAATCGCCGTTTATTCACTATATCGAAAAAGAACCCGAAGCGTATTGGGAAGGTTGGTTATGAAATCAGTTCATACTTTGACGTTTGATGAACTTTACGAATACGATACGCGGAAAATCGGCATCACTTTGCCCGTGTTATTGATTTCAGGCGAATTTGAAACCGATGTCGAAGCAAAATTGGATACGGGCGCAAGCCATTCGATTTTTGCCAGAATTCACGGTGAAAATCTCGGTCTTGATATTGAAAGCGGCGAGCCTTTGATGGTCAGCACGGTCAGAGAAAGTTTCCGCGTTTTCGGACACGAATTAACCGTTCGTTTTTTGGATATAGAACTTTACACGAAAATCTATTTCGCCGAAGACGAAACGATGCGAAGAAGCGTTCTCGGCAGACAAGGCTGGCTCGACCGCGTGAAACTTGGGCTGATTGATTACGAAGGCAAACTGCTTTTGAGTGCTTACGATAAATAATAATGAAGATAGTCAGAGCTAACGATATTGAGACTTCGACGAATGATGTTTGCGAATACTTTGCAGATTCGGGCGCGAAACTTACAGTTAAATTATTGGAGAAAACAGAAGTTTTAATTGAAGGGGACGCAAATTCTTTGGAGTTTCTAGCAAACTACATTCTCGCTTATGTAAATGGTGAAGAACACGCTCGAAACATAAATCCAAAATCAGCGGGAAGCGTCTTTTTTAATTCCGATTCTACGAAGGGCTTGTATATTCATATTTTGCCGTGCCGACACGGACACGAAAAAGAGTAATTTATAAATTTTATGGCTTTGCAATTACGCAGAAAAACACACGAATCGATTATTTACATTGATAAAGACAGTGCGCCGCGCATTATGCCGTTTGGCGAGGATTTTATTATTAACGATCTGCCGGTCGGGACGCGGGTGATTTATCCGAATCCGCCGATCAAGGGTTTGCCGAATCGGGAGGCGGCGATTCGTTATGCGGTCAATCATCCGATTGACGCGAAACCGCTTTACGCGCAGCTTGAGCCGGGAATGCGCGTGACGATTGCGATGGACGATATCAGCTTACCGCTGCCGCCGATGCAAACGCCGGATTTGCGACAGACGATGCTCGAAGTCGTGCTGGATTTGTGCGCGGCGAACGGCGTGGACGACGTGCATTTGATTATCGCCAACTCGCTGC
>JANMAA010000174.1:0-40635 GCA_031359215.1 Acidobacteriota bacterium
CGAACCGGCATATTCATTGACAATCATCGTCTTCGGTCCGTAAATCGAACTGACCGGAGTAGTAAAATCATCGCCTTCGCGGGTTGACCAATAATTCATCAGCGGACGGCGCATATAATCAATAATGTAATCAGCCGCCGAGCCGCCGCCATTAAAGCGTTCATCGATCACTGCGCCTTCTTTATCAATCTGCGCGAAGTAATAACGATTGAAATTCGTGTAGCCTGCGCCGCCGGTGTTCGGCAGATAAACGTAGGCGAGTTTGCCGCCGCTGAGTTCGGAAACTTTGCGCCGATTGCCTTCGATCCAAGCCAGATTTCGTAAGCCGTTTTCGCTTCCGACCGGCACCACGGTTACTTCCCGCGCATCCTTACCGTCGGCATTCGCACCAACCTTGATGACGATTTGTTTGCCGGCGGTTTCTTGAAAGAAGGAATAGATATTGTCACTCGCTTTGACTTCGCGCCCATTAACCGCGATCAAATATTCGCCTTCTTTGACGTTCACACCCGGTTGCGTCAGCGGCGCAAATAAGCCCGGATTCCAGTTTTCGCCGTCATAGATTTTGGCAAAACGATAGCGTCCGTTTTCAATCGAATAATCCGCGCCGAGCAATCCGCCCGTGTAGCGCGTCGGTTGCGGAGAATCTCCGCCGCCCGAATTATGATGCCCGACAGTCATATTACCGAGCATTTCCTGAAAGAGATAATTCAGATCGCTGCGGCTGGCAATGCCGTCCAAAAACGGTTTGTATTTTTCTTCGGTTGCAGCAATATTCAAACCGTGAAATGTCGGGTCATAGAAAAAGTCGCGCTGAACACGCCAAACTTCGTGATATATCTGCTTCCATTCGGCTCGCGGATCAACATAAACTTCCATCTCACCGACATTCAAAACGCCTTCACCCGGTTTCATCGGCGTGACGGCGGAAGCGATTGTATAACGTCCGGGAAATTGTCCGAACAACATTTTTTCGCCGTTAGCGGAAACATCGAATTGCGTTACACCGTCCAGAATTTTTTCGGCTTTGCGTTTGTCCATATCGAAACGATGAACGGTAACGCCTGTTTGCGGTGTTGCTGCGGTTCCCGAATTCGGAACATTTTCAAGCAAAAAGAATACTCCCGATTTGCCCGTTACTAATCCCTGATAATCACGCGACGGCAATGGCAGAGCGACGATACGCTGTCTGATGTTTTCAAAATCAATCGTAACGGCGACAGGTTCGGGCTTTGCGCCTGACGTTTTCGGCATTTCAGGTTTTGTTTCCGCAATTTTTTCCTCATCGCTTTCGGGTGAAAGCGGCGACGGATCGGTATTTTTCAAAACCGCCGCATAAACGCTGCGCGACGTTTGAAACGAATAGCTTGACATATCGAGCCAACCCGTTGTCGGACCGTTATCCGTGCTGGCGGTGAAATAAATATATTTTCCGTTTTTATCAAATGCCGCATATCGTGTGTCCGACAAACCATCCGTGATTTGCGTCGCTTTGCCTGTGTCGATTGAATAAACGTGAACCGCACAAAGCCGATTTTTCAACTGTTTGGTATAAACGATCCATTTGCTGTCAGGCGACCAATTCGGATCGAGCACGAGAAAAGGATTTTCAAAAGTATTCGTATCAACCTTAATGAGATTCCCTTTTTCGATGTCGAGATACCAAAGACTCAGACGCTTATCGGTCAGCAAAATTTTCTTGCTGTCGGGCGAAAATTTCGGAGAATAAAAATACGACGAAGGATTACCGAGACTAATTTTCTTGACTTCGCCAAACCCTGTCTGATCACGAAGATGAAGAGCGTATTCACCGGATTCATCTGAAAAATAAGCGATCCATTTGCCGTCCGGCGACCACGCCGGATCGCGTTCGGCAACACCGGGCGTATTGGTCAAATTTCTGGCATTTCCTTTTTCGACCGGAACGCTGATTATTTCGCCGCGAGCCTCGAAAACAGCGCGTGCGCCCGCCGGTGAAATCGCCACGTTCTGAACTCTCTGCGCGACTTTTTCATAACGGGCACGAACCTGCGGCAAATCTCCGCTTAAATTTATATCGACTTTATTTGATTTGCCCGAACTCGTATTGTAAATATTTATCGAACCGAATTGTTCATAAACAATTCCGTCAGGTCCTGCCGAAGCCGTTTTTAGATCGAGTGTCGTGTTTTTTACTGATTCCACAACTTTTTTTGATTTCGTGTCGTAGGAATAAAGCGTTACGTTCTTGCCGTTTCTATCTGATAAAAAATAGATTTTATCGCCCATCCACATTGGTGTAAAATCATTGGAATTTTGTCGCGGAATTTCTTCGACACTCGAATCGCTCAAATTTCCGATCCAGATTTTGGTCGTGCGACCGCCACGATACATTTTCCATTGCGCGAAAGCAGATGCAAGCGGCATATAGGCAATGCGCGAACCGTCAGGAGAAAATGAAGCACCACCGCCCGCCATCGGAAATGGCAGTTCCGTCGGTAATCCACCGCCGCCGACCGGCATCATATACATTTTCGGAACCGGCAGTCCCGTTCCGCGAGTCGAAAGAAATACCACTGAACTGCCGTCCGGTGTCCAGCCGATAACCGCATCGTTTCCCGGATGATAAGTTAAACGGC
Source organism: Acidobacteriota bacterium (assembly GCA_031359215.1). GTDB lineage: Bacteria > Acidobacteriota > Blastocatellia > Pyrinomonadales > Pyrinomonadaceae. Next base: position 2,619 of record JANMAA010000174.1, read on the forward strand.
GCGGCTCACCGCCGCTTGCGGGCATTACGAATGCGTCAACATTGCCGTCGTATTCGCCGGTAAAAGCAATCCAATTTCCATCGGGCGAAAATATCGGATTTCCTTCATTTCCCGTGCCGCTTGTCAATCTTTCCGCCGAACCGCCGTCACGCGAAACACGCCATAAATCGCCGGCAAAGACAAAAACAACGTGTGAGCGATTCATCGTCGGTTGCCGAAACAACATCGGCTTGTTGCTTTGGGCAAAAACTGCCGTCGATGCAAAAAGAAATGTCAAAAAAAATATGCTTTTTTTCACTTTTGTTCTCCTGTAAATAGTTCCGTCAAATAATCAAAATCCGTGCAGTGACCACAGCTTTAAAAACTTACAAAGTAATCAAGAATTGAAATTTGATAAGCGGTAATTATTACTCTTATCAAGGTATTTATCATTGCTCAAAATCTAATACGGCAAATTCCGGTAAAAGTTATATTTAATTCGTCGGTTTCGTTGGTCGAAAACTGCTTTTACATCTCATTTGCCGACCTTTTAAAATTACTTGTTGGTGCCTCATCTATTCAATGATTTTGCATTATTTTTACAAAAGAAGCAGAACGCAAATCTTCGGCGTTCAATCCGGTCGCTTCTGAAATTTCCGCTTCGGTCATTGCGCCGCAATTTAATGCCCGAATGAAAAAATTCAAAAGTCCCTGTGCGCTTGCCGCGTCGTCAAATTGATTGCCCGTCATTACTGCTTGCGCGGCTTTTTCGATAAAACTTTTTAAGCGCGTTGCCTGTAAATCGGATGATTCGAGAAAAAATGAATAAACGGCGGCGTAGCGCGCCGCGAGTTGCGCCGGATGCAGATCCCAACTTTGATAAAAGCCGTTGATGAGTGAATTTGTAACATTATTAAAATGCTTTCGCCAAGCATTTTGTATAATCCGTCTGTTTTCCTTCAATTGTTTTTTTGTGAGATTCTTGCCTTTATAAATCGGAATCGGCAGTTCGGTAGTAACCGAATCGGAAAGCCGAACGCCCAAAGGCGCAAGTGAAATCTGCATCATTTGCCGCGCAAAATTACAGGCTTCGTGGTTTAGATGCTGGTGCGTAGAGGAAATTCCGAGACTTGCCGTATAATCATACGCGCCAAAATGTGCCGATACGCAGCGTCCGTTCGCAGCTTTGAATAATTCCGGCAAAATTACGATAGCTTGCGGCGTTTCAACCATTATCTCGATTTTGACTGCGCCGTTGTTAAGTTTGACTCGCTTTTCAAATTCCCCAAGTATTTCATCTAAAATCTTAACTTCTTCGATTCGAGTGATTTTCGGCAAGGTTACGACGAAATTTTCCGGCAAGTCGCCCTTCGTCCTTTCTATTAAATTTGTGAGAAATAGGTCGAGTGTGCGAATAGCCCGACGGTAAGTTTCAGATGCAAAAGATTTGATTCTAAATCCTGAGAACGGCGTTATTGTTTTTTCTTTTAAGGCTTTGGCGAGTTCGTTTGAAGAATTTACGGCGTGTCCGTCTTCTTCCGCATCGGTTCTTAATCCGTAGCCGTCTTCAAAATCGATTCGAAAATCCTCGATCGGCTCCCGGCTTAATTTTTCAATCGTGCGATTATAAATCGTCCACGCCAACCATGCATTATAATTTTCCGCTTTAATTTTGCCGGGATCAGCGGCAATTTTGACTGTCAAATCCTCGATAAAAGTCTGAAATTGCGGCAAAGTATCCGCGCCTTTGAGCCACATCGCCGACGCAAATTCGACAAAATTCGGCGCGTAAGTTTCAATTGATTTCAATGCAATCTTGCCTAATTTTGTCGGTGTGTCTGATGTAAAAAGATGCGCTCCGCCATAAACGACGTGAATCGGCGTTCGCAATAAGGAAGAATTTATGGGAAATGACGAATCCGATTCATCTGTTTTTGAATAAAATTCGGCAAGCTTCTCCTCAGAAAAAGTTTGGTTCATATATTTATTAAGGATTTTAGCACTTTGCTTTGAATGTGAAAAAGGCTGAAAATCCGAAAACTACCGGTCTTTTGATAAAAATCAGTGTGGAAAACCATTATTTCGACACATTTTGTGTCGGGCGAATTCCGGTATATTGCGCCGAAGCACTTTTCCACGTGCTTTTTTTCTTTGCATAAAAAACCTCAGTTAAAATAAGTAAAATCGAAAGTTTTTACGCTTTAAATTAATTTTAGTTTCGTGATTTACCAACCCCAAGTTCCCGCGCCGCCTTTGAATGGTCCGACAATATCCGAAGTTATCCAACCGCCGTAAAAATCGCCCTCTTGTGATTGCACGAGTTCGTCATCAACAAAACACTCATCCATTTTCGACGGATAGAACGCAATAAAATTTTTGATCTCTGCAAAACTTTTAGTTGGATTCGGATAAAACCAACCTGCATTTTCCACTGTTTTTTCGCCGACTTTCAAACCGTAATAACCGGCGCGACCTTTCCATTCGCAAAATGACGAACCGCTTGCTTCCGTCAAAAAATCCCACCGCACATCTTCCGGCGGAAAATAATAAACCGGCGGATGAGAAGTTTCCAAAACTCTGAACGCACCATTCGTTTCCGCGATAATTTCGCCATTGAAAACAATTTTGAGATGTTTGTTCGTGCGTTCAAGACGCGGCGGTCGCGGATAATCCCAGACTGATTCTTGCCCTGCTTTTGGTTCGATTCTTTTCATTTGTATAAAGAGTTTCTTACGAAATTATGTTAAAATGCAAGCTATGCCGACGACGCGAACTAATAAAAAAATTTCAACTGACGAGTTAGCAGTATTGAGCCAAAGTGAATTAGATAAATTTATCAATCAGGCAATTGTGTTACGGGCAAAACGACGTGCGCTGAGTATTTCGCACAATGAAGCTGAAATTTTACTCGAAATAAATCGCGGACTTTCTCCGAAAACACAAAATCGGTTTGATGAATTAGCTGAGAAAATCGAAAGCGGAACGATGACCAACGAGGAACATCAAGAGTTTTTGTGCCTGACCGATGATATAGAAAAACACGACGCAAAACGCATCGAACTGATCGGTAAATTAGCCGAAATCAGACAACAGACTTTTGACGAAGTGATGAAAGATTTAGGAATCGGACAATCTTAAAAGGAAAACTAGAAAATAAAAAAGAAAGGGCGAAGTTTTCAAACAACTTTCGTCCTTTTAATTTTTCCGCAGGTGTCCGTGTAAATCCCGCAGGTCGCATTGTGGACGCAACAGGTCACATTGTGAACCGCGCAGGTGTCCGTGTAAATCAAACAACCGCCAATGTAAACCGCGCAGTCGGCAAAGTAATCGCCGCAGGTCGCATTGTCAGCCGCACAGGTCGCATTGTGTTTCCCGCAGGCGACATTGTAAACCGCGCCGCCCGCAATGTAATCCGTTCAGTCCGCATTGTAATCTTGAACAGTATCGAACAAGGCAAAATCCGCCCGACTGATCGAAATGTAATTCGTCAATTTTTATTCTAAGACGTGAATTATTTTCAATTTTAATTCCTCGCTGTAATCTTCTTCGTTAATGATCGAATAAATGATTTTACTCAACAATTCCTTATCAATCCGGTTATCGGCAACGTGGACGGCGATGTTTTCCATTTCGATGATAAATTTGCTGACGAAAACATCCAAACCGTTGACTTCCAGAAAAAATGCACCGAGCGCGATTGAAGTTCGTTTGTTGCCGTCGCTGAAACAATGTCCTTTATTGACGGCGAAAACGAGATGCGTCAGTTTTTCTTCAAACGCCGGATAATAATCGTCGTTTTGAATATGCTGTAAAACACTTTTCAGTCTGCCCAGATCAAGCGTGCCGCTCATTCCGCCCGATTTTTCGAGGATCGTATCGTGAACTTTAACAGCGTATTCAATTCCGAAATAGATCAGCTTCATCGGTCTTTCAACCTCTTGAAGACTTCCACGTTTTCTTCCAGACGTTTTTCAAAATCCCGGCTTCGCTCGCCCAGAAACTTGTCGAAATCTTCGGAACTGACTGCGCCGACGTAATCCTTCAGCTTTTCGTGAAGAGCATCACGAAAAACCATATCGCGGCTCGCCATCAGCGTCCGCGCTTTTTCGCGCAGAGGCTTGCAGAAATCTTCCATCTGCTCGGTAAAATTGCCGAACAAAACGTGCGCTTCGGAAACGCGCAGCTTTCTGCCGAGTTTTTCCGATTCCTTTCGCAGATAAGCGGCAAAACCATTTTCAAAGCTCGCCACAAGGTCTAAAATTTCCGAATACATTGTCGCCCGTGCGCTTTCCTTATCGGCTAATTGGAGAATTTGCTTATATTCCTTAGCGTTTTCGTTGAAAATACATTTATAAACCTTGTCGGTAAACGCGCCGTATTTAAACTTTTGCGGCTCGATATAATTATCGAGCGCGTTGGTAAATGCTTCGCGGTAATTATATTCACGAATCGCGCTCGGCAAAAATTCCTCTTCTCGCTGATTAACAAACTTCGTCGTCCCGCCGAGCTTTTCATTAAGAAAATCAATCACGATATTCAATATCGCCCCGCGCAGACGTTTCGCCCGATCAGAAACCGTTAAGAGCATCCCGACGTTGAGAAAAGATTTGAACGTAAAAACACCAATCGAACTCGTTTTGCTGTTCAGCCCGACACTATCGCCATAATTGGCGATGTGAGCGACATTGATGTCGCTGTCATACGCTAACTTCAACTGTCTTAAACGGTTTCCCGAAAAAACTTGATAACCCGAAGCCGTCAATTCATCCGAATTTTGTTCCAAAAGCCGCTCAATCGTCCGCTCATCAACCTCAAAAAACTCCGCAACCTGCTGTTTTGTAAACCGATACTTATCATCAAACCGAACACCGCGAAACCCGACCTGCTGATAAATCTCCTTCACCGCAAGATCATTATTCAAAATATTACGCCTTTCGATTTGTGAATTGGTTAGGTCTTTCATTCTGTATTTATAACTTCCACATATAAGTTAATTGTTCAAGAGTGTATTGAATACAGAAGTTAATCCATTTAGCAATTGAATTAATATCTTCGGGTTCAACATTGGGATTTTGTTCTCCTAGATGCCATTTTGTAGCCATTGCAAAATGAAAACGTGGAAATTTTTCTTCTTCAGGCTGTTCACCAAATTCTTCTAACTGTTTAAGTCTAAGTTCAACGATCTCATCAGACTCCCAGTTTTTTATAATTGAACTTGGATAAATATGCCAATGCGGTTGAGCGTGATTTTGTTCTAAATTTTCTCTCAAACAATCCCACTCCGCACGAAGTATAGGTGTTTTATTATTGTCTTCAGCTAACCCTTTAACAATTATGATGCTAACTGCACTTAGATAAAAAAATCCCGCCTCAAATTTTACTTGTAGAATTACGCCGAGCCAATACAGTTCACTACCAATCGCTTGTATTGGCAAAACTGAATAACGCTTTCTCTCAACAAAGGCTTCGGTTGCTCCCTCACCTTGTAGAGAAAATTCAGATAAAGGTCGGGCAAGTGGAATCGGCGAAAATCCTAATTTTCTATTTTTGAGTAATGTAGAAAGATTTTTTAGACACGGGTTGATAATCTCTTTCGTTTCACGAACAAAAACATTTCCTATATTGGCTGTTGGAGGATTTTTTTTAGACACATTATTTATAAATCTATCTATCAACTTGATAAATAGTTCTTACCAATTTTTCTAAGTCGTTTTCATTACTAAATTTGCCCGCGTGAATTTGTTTTCCGTAAGAAGCTAACTCTGAAATTGTATTTGGGTTGAAATCTGCTTCCATCAGGTTTGGCAGTGGAATTTTATTTACATATCGTTTAGATAAATCCCATTGTCCGCCGCCAACGTGGTTTGAAACGGCTGCAAGTAATTCTCCGAATATACTGCTATTAAGAATTGCTAAATAAGCCAGACCAAGCTCAGAATTAAAAGTCTCAACTTCTATTGTCGGTTTGAGTAACCAAGAAAAACCTTGAGCAGTAACATACTCGCCCGTTTCATCCCAAGCAAACGAACCAACATCTCCAAAATAAGTTGAAACAATTCTAGGAACTAAATCAATTTGCCAAGTCCTAGCTCTATCTAAATTCCACCATTCGTCTGGATTAGCTGCTTTCCTAATCAGTTCATTTTTATATTTTAATAAAATCCCATTGTAATAGGCTTTTAGCTTTTGAGAGAGTTTTTCTTCATTTTCAAGGTAATGCTTTCCGTAAGGATAAAACACATAAGTCGTATCAATCAAAAAACCAAATTTTATAGATTTATTGACTATTGCTGGGCGAAAATAATTTTTCTCTACTTTTGGCAGAGAATCATAATACTCTTTATCAATTAAAAACGCTTTATTTTTACCTGTTTTAACTCCTTGTGATACATCGAATAAATCTTCAACTTTAGTTAATTGCTTGGATAAGAGATTATTCAACAGCGATACAGATTCATAAGGTCGCGGAGACCAACTTTTAGTATCTTTTTCAATTTCAGAAACAGCATAAATATTATATCCGTCTTCAATTATGGGAAGTATATCTTTAGAACTATTCCTAATCTTTCTTAAAGCACGCAATCCCTCAGCATTTGAACTAAGGCGATAATCTGCCCAAAATGCAAGTGTTCCCTTATGATTCTTTTTTACAGAACCAACGTATAGAGCAGCGTCCACTAACGCAGTTGAGAATAAAAGATGACTTCCCAACCTAGCAACAAGTTTGGTTTCTAAAATTTCACCCAGTTTTTGACGAATTGGCTCGTTAGAACTGCTATTTAAAAATGAGGCAGGAATAATACTTGCTAGAACACCTTTCTCATTCAAACTTCGAGCGGCTTTCCAAGTAAAAACACTTGACAAATCGGGTTGATAATTAATCCTTTGACCTAAACTGTTCTCAGTTACACTTCGTTGTTCGGAAGACATATTCTTCCATGAAACAAAAGGCGGATTCATTATTATAATGTCTGAATCGTTCGACCAATTTGAATCTTCCGCCAGCAAATCTCTGCATTGAATATCAATGGCAACATTTTTTTCAAAACCGCGAGATTCCCAAGCTAGAACAAATTTAGCCATATCGCAAGCCGCTTTTGAAACATCCCATCCGATGAGTTTTATTTTTCCATCAAATTCTTTGAGACGAAGTTGTCGCAACGATTCGCGTAAAAACTCGCCCGAACCGCAAGCCGGATCGAATATTTTGATTTCTTTTTGTTTGCCTAAACTGCCATAGGAAAATAGTGCTTCTTCGACCAAAGTTCTGGCTAACGCAGGCGGCGTAAAATGGAGTCCGACACCTGACGATTCTTTACCCAATTTGATTGGTTCGGAAGGAAGTCCAAATAATGTTGGTTGTTCTTGATGAACAAATATTGCTTCGTAATGTGCTTCTTGAAATACTTTTCCAGAAGCATGCCGAAGCATTAATGAGAGATTAGGTTTTAATCCGTTAAAGTTTTCTTCAATGAGTTCTAAAACAAGTCTATCCCAAGCCGTTTGATTAACGCTTTTAGCTAACTCTATCGAATCTGATGAAAGTCCCCATTTATCAATATTGATTTTATTTCTATTTTTGTTTTCTGTTGCACAAGCGAGAAGACTTAAAAATACTTTTAATGATGATTGACCGCTGAAGTCATTTCCTAATTGATTGCGGAGACTCCTAAAAACACGGATTACATGCTTTACAATGTCCTGTTGGCTTTTTGGTTCTTGTTCCTCTAATAAACGATGAAATCCATTCAAATCACTCAAAACTTTGTTGACTGGATATGAAGTGATTTTGGGAGAATTCCAAGTTTGAATGAATAAATTGTCGAAGTTTTTTTCTAATGTGATGTAATAGCTGACATCAGACGACCAAGCTCGATTACGATTTTCAATTGGCTCTGAATTTTCTAAAAGATCAAGACAAAAATTGCCTCTATTGCCATTCAACAAAACAAATTGTTTACTTTTTTTATTTGCATAAAGCGGCACAGGCAACAACCCCAACTTTGTCTGCCAAAGAGAAATATTTGTGATTGTTTTGTTATTTTGAATATTTCCCACAAAAATAATTAGTAATTTTAAAATAAAGAAAACTTAGTTGTCAGTATTGTATTTAAAAATTAAATAATATCCAAATGCCGAATTAACAACTCGATTACCATATGATTTTAACTACCAGTATTTTTGAAATTCCATTATTAAAATTCAATTCGCCCGCGACAATCTCACGGAAGTGTTGCCGAATTATTGTGTTGGATCTGGCGGTAGAAGTTTGAAATTAAGATTGAAGGATGAAAATTTATTTTGCTGATTCGTTTTCATCCTTCGGGTTGGTAGTTTCTGCTTTTTATTTAACTTTTCGGAATTCGAGCGCGTTTATTTGTTGATAGGCTGCGCTGTCTTTGCCGAATTTTAGGGTGAGGTAGGTTTTTATCAGTTTGATGCGCGGGATGATGCCGGTGGCATCGTTATACATAACTGCGTCGCGGGCATCGAGTTTGTTGCCGAGGTTGGCGACGGTTGCGTTGGCGGCGTTGTTTTTTGCTGTGAGGGAAGCGATCTTTGCGTCAATCACGGCGAGTTCGTAGGGCGTTCCGTTGGCTTTGTAGGCGGGTTTGGTTTTGAGCAAAGCGGAGATGTCGGCAAGATATGCGACTTGGTTGTCGCGGCTTCTTTGCGATTGTGATTGCGATGTGCGCGATTCGTCAATGTCGGGCGTTAAAGGGTCATCAACAAGTCCCGTTTTGCGTCCGGGCGGTGCGAATTTGTTGGCGATGGTTTGCAGATCGGCGGTAAATGCCGCGTCGTTTAGTTCGACCTGCGCTTGGCGTTTAATGTTGACGACATACTTTTGCAGTCCGTCAAATTCGGTTTGATTATCGTCAACGGCAGCCGCTTTGGTCGCCTGTGCCGTGTCAACTTCGCCGAGTGCGTTTTGCGAGGCGGTCAGCAGATTTTGAAGTTCGGGAAGTTTGATCAAGTTTTGCGGCGGATCGTATTCGCCTCCGAGATTGGTCAAAATAATCGTGGCGGTTTGCAGATTGGCAACATTTTTATTATGTCCTGATTCCATAGTTTTATCCTCGAGTTTTCTAAAATGGTTATGGATGATGTTTTAAGGATTTCGGAATCTGCCGCTCAGAAGAAAAACATAAGAGATCACGGGAGAATGCAACTAGAAAACTCGGTAATCGGGGAAAAATTGCAGTTCTCAGGTAATTTTACGGAATAAACGATTGCCCGAAAACAGTTAGACTGTGCGATGTCAGATAATATAAATGAATTCAATATTGGTGTCAATACCTTTTGCGGTTTATCTAATTTACAGACCGGCAAGTTTATGGTTCATCAAAACTCTATCTACTGTAAATTGCCGCATAAAATGAAATTAGAGTTTCGACTATTGATTCAGAGTTCGGAATTCCTTTCATTTACTGAAACAATTCGTCTAACGCTTCTCCTGAATTTTTCACGCCGCCGACTTTCATTCCCAAGATTTTTTCCAAGCTTTTTTGTTTGACGCGGGAAAGTCAGAGGAATTAAGCCGCTTTTAATCTTTCGGAAACGGCATTGATGAATTTAGGATTGTTCGCTAATTTTTCAACCACCGCATCGAGATTTTCGGTTTCTGCTGTCAAATCGCGTTCCATTGCGGCGCGAAGTTCCTGATTGATCTGCGTTTGATACGGCGCGGCGTTTGACGCTTCGGCGCGTTTTTTGAAATGCTGCATCACGTCGTAATCAATAAACATCGTCATTTTAATCTTTGATTCACGCGGATTTATCGGTTGCGTCCGGCGGCGAAATATGTGTTTGCCGACCGACGGAATTGCATCTTCATCAATTCCGCGTGCTTTCATCTCGTCGTATTGTTCCTGCGTCGTTTCCAAAATATACTCGCGTGGTTTATCCGAAATATCCTGACTTAAATTTTTCTCGCTCATAGCTTTCTATTTCCTTTGGTTCAGCTAATCTAGCTGTAATAATTCGACAAATTCCTTTGTCCGTGTTTTCATCGCGCACGGTGTAGACGACGTATAAAATTTTGTTTCCGACTTCACCGATACAAGCATAACGCTTTTCAACAGTGGTCGAATGCTCGTCATCATATTCTTCCAAAGCAAGTTCATCTTGAATTGCACGGCTCGCTTCATCAAAATTTACGCCGTCGTGATTTTTGATGTTAAGTTTTTCTTTGTTCTCGTCCCAATCAAAAATCATATTTTATTATACAGACATTTTCCGACTTATACATATCAAAATAATTCGTCCAACGCTTCTTCCAGATTTTTCACGCCGACGACGCGCATTCCCAACAGTTTTTCCAAGCCTTTTTTATTCGACATCGGCAGAATCAATTTCTTAAAGCCGAGAGTTTGCGCTTCGCGGGCGCGGGTTTCGGCTTGGAGAACGCCGCGCACTTCGCCGGTTAAGCCGACTTCGCCGAAAACTGCGGTGTCGGGCGGGATTTGTAAGTTGCGAAAACTCGAAGCGATTGCCGCGATGACACCTAAATCCGCCGCCGGTTCATCAATTTCCAAGCCGCCTGCGACGTTGATGAAAACGTCGTCATTGGCGAGTTGAAAGCCGACGCGCTTTTCGATGACGGCGATTAAAAGGGAAGTTCGATTGTAATCAAAACCCTGCGCCATTCGTCTGCCGGTGCCGAATTTTGTTCCTGTCACGAGAGCTTGAACTTCGACGAGCATCGGTCTTGTGCCTTCCATACAAACCGTGACGACCGATCCGCTTGCGCCTTCAGGACGTTCCTGCAAAAAGACTTCCGACGGATTGCCGACGGCTTTTAAGCCTTCGCTTGTCATCTCGAAAATGCCGATTTCGTTCGCCGCGCCGAAACGGTTTTTTGTCGCACGGATAATGCGGTGATTGTGGTGCCGGTCGCCTTCAAAATATAAAACCGTGTCAACGATGTGTTCGAGAGCCTTCGGTCCGGCAATCGAACCTTCTTTCGTAACGTGACCGATGAGGAAAACCGGCGTTCCGGTTCCTTTGGCGAACATCATAAATTGCGCCGCAACTTCACGAATCTGCGAAACCGAACCGGGAGCGGATTCAATTTTCTCGGTGAAAACAGTTTGAATCGAATCAACGATCACATAATCGGGATTTAATTTATCAATTTCGATCTGGATGCTTTCGAGATTTGTTTCGGGCAAAAGAAAGAGATTTTCGGCGTTGATGCCTAATCTTTCACCGCGCATTTTGATTTGTCGCTCGCTTTCTTCGCCCGAAACGTAGAGAACTTTTGCATTCGTTCGGCTCAGATTATCGGCAACCGCCAGCACCAGTGTTGATTTGCCGATTCCGGGCGCACCGCCAATCAAAACCAATGAACCGGCGACAATTCCGCCGCCGAGAACTCTGTCAAATTCTTCGATTCCGCTTGAATTACGCGCATCGTCCTGCGATTCGATTTCGCCGTAGGCAATCGGTTTTGTCTCACGAAACGAATTGAAACTGAGCCGCGCCGCCGATGCGCCGGAAACTTTGCCGACGGCTTGCGGTGTCGGGCGAAATTTTTCCTCGACGAAACTTCCGCCTTCGCCGCAGTCGGGACATATTCCGAGCCATTTTCTTTGCTGTCCGCCGCAGTTTGAGCAGACGAAAATTGTTGCAGGTTGTTTTGCCATAGAAAGATTTTCGCAGAATTAGGATGGATTGCGAAATCCGAACAAAACGGAAAATTTATTTGTTGACAGTTAAACACGGATAAGAATTTGCTTTTCTGTGCAATTTCAAAAATCTCTTCAAAATTGGTAATTATCTGAGAGCCTCCGCAGACAATTTTCTTTTCGTTTAACATTTCGGCAAATTTTTATTTTACATCGAATATGCTATAAGAATAGTTAATTCCAAGTTTTGACTAATCGAAAATATGCAGCAGAATTTAGTAGATTTGATTGTAAAACGTCTGGACGAAGACGCGGAAAATATCTCGCACGATTTTCAAACGGACAAAGGTGTCCGCACGAAATTTGCGGCGATTGACGATCTTTTGCCTGCGGAAACTGCCAAGAAAATTTACGAAGCGTTTCCTTCGACCGATAAAATGCGGCTGTTGAAAAGTTTCCGCGAACTCAAATATACTTCAAAATCGCTCGGCGAATTCGACCCGATCATTAGCGAGATTACGTTTGCATTTCAGGATGAAAGAATCGTCAGAAAAGTCGCTGAATTTACGGGCATCGAAGACGCGGTTGGCGATCCGCATCTTTACGCGGGAGGCATCAGCGCGATGGCGAAGGGACATTTTTTAAATCCGCATCTCGACAACTCGCACGATATGGATCAGAAAAATTATCGCGTTTTAAATCTGCTGTATTACATCACGCCCGATTGGAAAACGGAAAACGGCGGCAATCTCGAACTCTGGGACGAAGGCGTGACGAAACCCGTCGAGATTCCGAGTTTTTTCAATCGTCTGGTTTTGATGTCAACCAACGATAAATCGTGGCATTCCGTCAATGAAGTAAAGGTAGAAGGCAAACGCTGCTGCATTTCAAATTATTATTTTTCGCCGCATTCGCCGAACGGTTATGAGACAACGCACATCACATATTTTCAGGCGCGACCGGAACAAACCGTGCGCCGTCTGGTAACAAAAGCCGACAGCGATCTGCGCTCTGCGATTCGCAAAGTCGTCAAAAAAGGTTTTAGTAAAAAAGATATTTACGAAGGCAAAGATTAGAGAGAAAACTTATCCGCAGATGCCCGCAGATAAACACGGACAAAAAGACGACCGTTGTTCTTTAACATCTATCCGCGAACAAATTTTCTCTTATCGCCCTGTATAAACTATCGAGGATTTTTGATGTATAAATGGATTCTTAAACTTTATTATGTGCTGACCGTTCCGATCAGCATCTTTTTTATTTTAAACTCGACCGAAATTCATCCGGCTTATAAAATTACGTTTTTTAAAAAATACGCGCTCGGTTTCAGGATGTTTTTGAACAAGCTAAAGGTTGAAACGGGAACGTCTTATAAAGCACATCTGGCGATGGCTCTGCTCATATTGGAAACTCCGCCGGATGTTGTCGGCGATATTGTCGAATGCGGAACGTGGAAGGGCGGAAGTGCAGCGAATCTTTCGCTGATCTGCCGTCTGACGAATAGAAAACTGAAAATTTTCGATTCGTTTGAAGGATTACCCGAAAGTCTGGAAATTGACCGCGAAGGCGGTTATGAAACGGGAGATTATCGCGGCACGCTCGACGAAGTAAAGCGAAATATCGAAAAATACGGCGCGATAGAATGTTGTGAATTTATCAAAGGTTGGTTCGATCAAACCTTGCCGAATCTTAATTCGCCGGTTTTGCTCGCATTTCTCGATGTTGACCTGGAACTTTCGCTTGAGCCTTGTGTGCGTTATATCTGGAATAATCTGACGGACGAAGGATACATTTTTATTGATGAATATGTAAGTCTGGATTATTGCGCGATTTTTTGGTCGGAAAGATATTGGAAAAAATATTTCAACCGCACACCGCCCGGATTGATCGGTTCGGGTGTCGGTCTGCCGCTCGGCGAATATTATATCGGCAACTGGAAATCGAACGTCAATCGCCCGCTTCATCATCCGAACGCCGGAGCCTATACGCGAAAAGATTATTCCGGTTATTGGATTCATTTTCCCGAAGATAAGCAACTGCCCGAAACTTCGATAGAAGAAGCAAAAATAACGGAAACAAACCGACCGGCATTAGAAATGAAGAGATTAGACGTGACCTCAAAACCCTTGTAAAATCAGAGGAATGCGAAAATTAGCCAGATGTGGTTCAGCAACTTTCCAACAAAATAATTGCTTCAACCTTTATTGCTTTCTCTTCGCCAACTGCGTCTAATCCTTCGCCGGTTTTTGCTTTGATGCTGATGCAATCAAAATCTATCTCCAAAATTTTCGCCAGATTTCCGCGCATTTTATCAATAAATACACGAAGTTTCGGGGTTTCTAAACTAATTGTCGAATCAACATTCACCACCCGAAATCCTTTTACTTTCATTAATTCAACCGTGTGTTTTATGAAAATAAAACTATCGGCATCTTTCCATTTGTCATCTTTGTCGGAAAAATGCGAACCGATGTCGCCCAATGCCAATGCTCCGAGAATCGCATCGGTTATCGCGTGCAAAAGCGCGTCAGCGTCGGAATGTCCAACCGCGCCTTTTTCAGAGGGAATTTCCACACCGCCCAAAATTAGCGGTTTGCCGTGAACGAGCCGATGAATGTCATTGCCAAAACCGATTCTAAACATCTTGATTTTAAGTTTGTGATTGCTTGAGAAAATTCTTAACAATCGCAATATCTTCGGGTGTCGTAACTTTTACATTTTGGGCGTTTCCCTCGACAATGGAAACTTCAATACCGAGTTTCTCTACTAAAAAACATTCGTCAGTTGCGATAGCATCGATTTCATTTTCGGCAAAAGCGCGTTTTAGAATTTCATACCGAAAACATTGCGGAGTCAAAGCGCGTCTGAGTTTTGTGCGGTCAATCGTCCGCACGATCTTGCCGTTTGAAATCTCTTTTATCGTATCGGTAACGAGTCCTGCAAGACACGCTGCGCCGGTTTGTTGGGCTTTCTCGATTGTTTTAGCAATTTCTTCGACCGTTACAAGCGGACGTGCGCCGTCGTGAACGGCGACGATTTCGGCGGATTTTGCGTCAATCGAATTCAGTCCGTTCCAAACCGACTCGGCACGGGTTTTTCCGCCTGAAACTATTTTTACAAGTTTTTTTAATTTATATTTTGGAACGATTTGTTTAAAATTTTCGATTTCTTCGGCAGGCAAAACTAGAATAATTTCATCAACCGAATCACAGTTTTGAAACTTTTGTAAAGTGTAAATTATGAGCGGCTGTCCGAGAATTTCAACAAATTGTTTCCGCCTTTCCGCACCGAAACGCGTTCCGCTTCCGGCGGCGACAATGATGGCTGTATTCACTTTTGCTTTTTAATCTAACTCTTCGATAATCGTCGTTTGCCGTAATTCACGGGTTGATTTGCGAAAACTTGCCGAGCGTGAATCGTGGATGTTCGGCGAAGTGTCTTGAATATCTTCTTTTTCTTCCCACAATCTTCCGAAAATCATTTTGCCCGCCGTTGTTTGCAAGACGCTGGTTACAGCAACATCCGCCGATTTGCCGATCAAACGCCGCGCATTATCCACCACAACCATCGTTCCATCATCCAGATATGCCACACCCTGGTTGTATTCCTTGCCTTCTTTCAAAATGAAGACGCGCATCGCTTCCCCGGGCAATACGACGGGTTTCAAGGCATTAGCGAGTTCATTGATATTCAAAACATTTACACCGCGCAATTCCGAAACTTTGTTTAAGTTAAAATCATTGGTAACAATAACTGCGTCGAGTTGTTTGCCGAGTTCGATCAATTTTAGATCAACTTCTTTGACCGCCGGAAAATCGGTTTCGATAATCTGAATATCGAGTTTGCTGTTGTTGCGAAGGCGTTGCAGCATATCGAGCCCGCGCCGTCCGCGTTGGCGTTTTGAAGAATCGGATGAATCGGCAACCTGTTGCAGTTCAGCCAAAATAAAATGCGGGATTATCAATGTTCCGCCGAGAAAACCGGTTTCGGCGACATCGGCGATGCGACCGTCAATAATCACGGATGTATCGAGAATTTTATAATCGCGCTTGAGATTTTTATCGCTAAAAATGCCGCCTAGTGCCGACAGATCGAGATAATCACCTTTTGCCGCGCCAACCATCAAACCGATATAGCCCATAAAAAACGCCAGCGAAATAGTTAAAAAAGTCTGCATTTCAGCGGAAACTGCGGCTTCCTTTTGAATGGAAATTAAAACTCCGATCAGAAACGCGCCGACGATTCCCAAAATTGAACCGATTGCCGCACCGATAAGTGTTTTTAGCGATGCCCGCTTAACGCGCATTTCGAAAGCAATAATAACAATTCCGATAAAACAACCGAGTAAGGCAGAAAGAAGTTTGCGTGTTCCGTCGTCAATCAAACCGAAACGTGTGGTTTTTTCAAACGGATTGAGTTGAAAGCCAAGCAGTATCAGCAGAGCAACAAATGCGATTCTAATTATGAGTATATCCAATTTCATACCGAAAGAATTTTAACACGAATTTTATTTAATGAATAACATAAAATGGAAAGCAGTAGCGGGTTGATATTAATTATTTACGAAAAGTTATTGTCCATTGCAATAATGTAGTAATTCATTGATAACCGCATAGATGTTAGAAGTTGCCGGATGCCAATTGTTGCGATTCGGTATTCATTTTTTAGCCGTCATCTTTTGATCTTTACCCGGCATTTATTATGTAAGTTTAACTCAAGCCGATTTTCTTCTATTAAATAATTGGTTTATTCGTGTATAATTTACAACCTTGAGTAATTTGATCATACAATTCAGGTATTCAAAAATTGGCGCAAAAGCGCGACGATTGCTCGTTTTTGTGTTTCTGATGTTAATTCTCGGTGTTTTGGTTTTCCCGCAAAAAAAGAGTTCACTCGGTTGGGTTTGGCAAAATCCGTATCCACAGGGCAATCCGCTGTTTGCAATACATTTTACTAAAGACAAACAAAGGGGTTTTGCCGTCGGTGCAGATAACA
Organism: Acidobacteriota bacterium; assembly: GCA_031359215.1. Classification (GTDB taxonomy): domain Bacteria; phylum Acidobacteriota; class Blastocatellia; order Pyrinomonadales; family Pyrinomonadaceae. The sequence continues at coordinate 19,223 of JANMAA010000174.1, forward strand.
CGATTTTATCTACCACGAATGGTGGTTTTCAGTGGCAAAAACAGTTTTCGCCGATTGAAACGACGCTTTCCGGTGTTTTTGTCAAAGACCAACAAAATGCCGTTATCGTAGGCGCGCGCGGCACGGTTCTTTTAACCATTAACGGCGGAAAAGATTGGAAACAGACGGAAACGGAAGGCAAAGACCATCTTTACAGCATTTCGTTAGCAGGTGAAAATTTCAAAACCGGCTGGACAGTTGGAACTTATGGACGCATTTTAAGGACAACTGATGGCGGCGCAACTTGGAATACGCAAAAAGTTGAAGCGTCGGACAAGCAAAAAGGCGAAATGAAAGAACATCTTTTAAGGGTTTCGGCTTTTGATGAGAAAAAAGGTGTTATTGTAGGCGCAAACGGAACGATTTTAACTACCAAAGACGGTGGAACAAACTGGAAACCAACAAAACCCTGCGAAGGTTTTTTAATGACAGGCACAGCTTATCTTGCACCTGAAGCGATTGTTGCTATCGGTTACGGCGGCTGTGTCGTGCGAAGCGAAGACGGCGGTGAAACGTGGACAAAAATCGATGTTTTCAGCCGCGCCGACTTTCTTTCATTATCTTTTTCGGATGATAAAAACGGTTCGATGACCGATAGTAACGGGATGGTTTGGCTGACCGGCGACGGAGGAAATACTTGGTTGCCGTTTAATATACGGACAAATCCGAGACTCGTTTCGCTTTATTTTGCCGACCAATTTACCGGCTGGGCAGTTGGCGAAAACGGTTTGATAATTCGCACCGACGACGGCGGTTACAGTTGGCAACGGCTTAGCGAAGGCGGACGCGATGATGTCAACGATCTGACTTTTTTTAATGACCAGCTAGGTGTCGCTGTCGGCGCACACGGCAAAATTTGGATTACTAATGATGGCGGTAAAATTTGGCTGCCGGTTTTTTCAAGCGTAACGGAAAATCTCAATTCACTTGTTTTTGTTGATGCCGATCGCGGTTTTGCCGTTGGCGACAAAGGCACGGTTTTACGAACTGTCAATGGCGGCGCAAGTTGGGGAAAAGGCATTTCAAATGTCAAAGAAGACCTTTTAGGAGTTTATTTTGTTGATGCAAAAACAGGATTTGCCGTTGGCGCAAACGGAATGATTTTGCGCTCCGATTCAAACGGTGCATATTGGGAACAAATTGAATCCGGCACCCGTGCGTGGCTTGAAGATGTAGTATTCTTTGACAAAAACCGTGGGCTTGTGGCTGGCGACAAAGGCACGATTTTGTTTACTAAAGATGGCGGTTTAGCATGGAAAAAAGTAAAAACAAATTTGACGGAAAATCTCTATAAGCTGAGTTTCTTTGATAATAAATATGGGTTTGTCGTCGGTGCAAACGGCTCGATTTTGCGAACTGAAGACGGAGGCGAAACGTGGCAGGACAGGGAGTCGCCGGTTAAAATGAACCTTTACGCGGTTACGGCTTACGGACGCAATGAAGCCATTATTGTCGGCGAACTCGGGGCGGTTCTACGCACGGAAGACGGCGGCAAAACTTGGGAAACTCAGCCGAATATCACGAGCAATTCGCTCCAGGCAATTGTTTATCGCGGTGGCTCGGAACTTTGGGTTGCCGGACGCGGCGGCTCGATCCTAAAGCGTTCGGAAACTCTTTCGACAGTCAAAACTACCTTGTCGCCGAAAGTCGCGCCAACCTTGCGCCTAAGAGATTCCAAAAGCAAGCCAAAGCCGCGAATACCATTGTTGACCATTACTGACGATGGCGATATTCCACTTGCCGCACCGCCTAAAAATGATAGAAACAATTAGAAATATGCTTTTTTTACTTTCCGGTATCGATCAAAACCGAAATCCACTCGCCATCGGTTTGTATTTTGCAATCCGAAATTCCCAACTGCTTAAGTTCTTCCGTTATCAGAATTTCCTGTTCAAGCAAAATTCCCGACAGCACAAGGACTTTTAGAGTTTTTTTAATCAATAGCGAAAGCATCGGAATAATTACATCCGCCGTAACATTGGCACAGACAAAATCAAATTCCGGGGTTGATTCGGAAATCGAACCGATAAAAAATTCAACCTTTTCAGCGACATCGTTCAATTCGACATTTTCTTTAGCGATTTTTATCGAATCTTCATCAACATCACAGGCTAAAATTTTGGATTGTTCATTTTGAATGTTCAGTTTAGCGGCGGCAATCGCCAAAATTCCGGTTCCGGTGCCGACATCAAAAAAACTCATTCCACTCTGAAAATTTTCTTCGATTGCCCGCAAACACAGTTTCGTCGTTTCGTGCGTTCCTGTGCCAAAAGCCATACTCGGTTCGATGCGGATAACGATTTTGTCGAGGCTTTCTACCTTTTCCCAAGTCGGCGCAATGATAAATTTTCCGATTTCCGTCGCTTTCCAATGTTTTTTCCATTCGGCAAGCCAATCTTTGTTTTCAACCGCGTGCCACGCGGTGTTCTTTATTACTTCACTTGAAAAACCGTAAATTTTCAAGGCTTCGTTAATAGTATTTGACAATGTTGCCGCGCTTGGATTTTCGTTGAAATATCCGACTACACAAACAGTTTCGGCTTTTACTTTGCCAAGATTATTTATTTCCGTGCCAAGCGAATCGAGTTCATTCAAAGCAAATTCGACAGCTTCCATCGCTTCCGTTTCAACTGTAATTTCCAGCGCAAACCAATTTTGGTCTTTCATAATAATCAATCGAGACTTCTGTTCATTCAAAAAAAAGACCACCCGAAATCGGTGGTCTTAGCTTGGTATTACTTAAATATAAAAACATCTAGGCGGCAAGAAGATCATTTGACGTTTCCGCAAAAACTCTTCTGCCATTCAAAGCATCATCAATTATTTCGCGGACAGCAGAAGCATCAGGATTGACATCCATACGGGCACAAGCCCGAAGATGTCTGATGATTCCTTCTGTTGCGATTTCAAAAGGTGCGCCGTTCAGTTTTGCGAAACGTCGCGCTTGAATATGGTCAATCTGCAAAATTCTCTCTTGCAATGTAATTTGTTTTGTTGCTGCCACTTTATATTCTCCTTTCTTCATTTGGAATAACCTCCTTGCTCTTTGTAGGATTTGCCGCTAATCGCAACAAACCCCGAAAAAATCCCTAAACTTCAGGCTTTTCCATCATAATTTAGTTGAAATTAACAACTATGAAGTTGCTAAAATGATTAGTTTGTCGGAACTTTTCAACTTATAATTTAAGAGTTTAACAAAGAATTTACATTTTGTCACCATTTTTTTTCTAAATTTGTGATTTTTTTCTCAAATTGAATTAAACACAAAGAAAAAGACCGATAAATCCTAAGATTTACCGATCCGGTTTAAAGACAAATGTAAAAACTATTTTCCGCCAACGGCATCTTTCATAGCTTTACCAAGTCGGAATTTAACAGTTGTTTTAGCTGGAATTTTGATCGGTTTGCCGGTTGCCGGGTTACGACCTTCGCGCGCTTTGCGTGTAGCTTTAACCAATTTTCCAAAACCCGGAAGTGTAAATTCTCCATTCTTTTTGACTTCGCTGGTTGCGAGATCAGATAAAGCTGTGAAAAATTCCTTTGCATCCGTTTTTTTCATTCCTGTTGTTTCAGCCAAACTGCTGATAATTTCCGTTTGCGTCATACGCTTTGCTGTAGCTGCTGCCATAATATAAATTTCCTCCAAATTATCTAAGTGTTGTAAATACTACTTAATTGAACATATTTGCCTACAAAATTGCAAGCCTTTAAGGGGCAAAATTTTACTAACCACTAAAAATTGGTCGGGGCGAGATGATTCGAACATCCGACCTCTCGGTCCCAAACCGAGCGCACTACCGGGCTGTGCTACGCCCCGTGATTTCTCGTTTCATATAAGAAACACTACCAAGTGCCGAATTCTACAGGCGAAAAATGGTTTGGTCAAGTTGCGGAGTAATAAAATCGCGTAAAAATCTAATAATTTTTTCAATTGCTTGTGCTCGATGGCTGATTTTTCCCTTTATTCCGCCGCTAAGTTCGCCAAATGTCTGAACAAAACCTTCAGGAATAAAGATCGGATCGTAACCAAAACCGTATTTTCCGCTGGGATTTAAAGCAATTGTGCCGTCGCAGATGCCTTCGGCTGTGAATTTTATTACACCTTTGTCGTCAGAAATTGCCATCGCGCAGACAAATCTTGCTTGTCTTTTATCATCTCGTGTTTTATCCAATTCTTTAAGAAGTTTTGTGATTTTTTCCGTGTCAGTTGAATTTTCGCCGGCATATCGCGCTGAAAATATACCCGGCGCAGAATCCAAAGCCGCAACTTCCAGCCCCGAATCATCTGCTAAAGCCCAAAGTCCGGTCTGCAAAGCATAACCTTTAGCTTTCAAAACAGCGTTTTCGGTAAAGGTTGCACCTGTTTCTTCGACTTCGATCACATCTGAAAACTCATCTAAACTTCGTAGCCGGATAGGTAAATCCTTTAAAAAATCTTCCAACTCTTTCACTTTTCCCGTGTTTTTAGTTGCTACTAAGATATTCAATGCGTATATGTCCTCAGATTATTTGATTGAAATTTAAACATTTAAGTAATCATAATACCAAATGAGAATGCACTATTGGACAAACAAAATAAGAAATTTATAAGGGTATGAACTTTCTCAAATTTGCCCGTTATACTTCGGTTTCAGTTAAATGCTTGATAAACTGAAAACTCCGGCAATATATTATTGCTTTGGAAAATTGTTGACTCAATAAATTGTAAAACTTCTAGCAATGAGTGTAATTATGAACAGTGAAACACAACCGGTCAGAATCGAAACAGGCGAAGAAGCGGCGTTCGAATTGATGAAATTCATCGCCGAGAAAGAAAATAAACAACTCGCGCAACAAGAAGTGCGCGATTACTATCTCGATTTATTTGTCGAATGCGCGGCTGTCGTCTATGACGGCGAGCGGAAGGCGTAAGAAAAAATTCAAACCGCTAAAAATCAAAATGTCGGAAATCATCAATTCATCGAAAGCTCCTGAACCGGTCGGACTTTATCCGCACGCCAGAAAAGTTGGCAATTTGTTGTTTTTGTCGGGCGTTGGACCGCGTGAACGCGGCACAAAGAAAATTCCGGGTGCTGAACTTGATGAAAATGGCAAAATCGTCTCTTACGACATCGAAAAGCAATGCCGTTCGGTGTTTCAAAATGTCCGCTATATTTTGGAAGATGCAGGTTCGAGTTGGGACAAAATCGTTGATGTGACGATTTTTCTGACGAATATGAAAGACGATTTTCAGACATATAATAAAATCTACGCTGAATATTTCAAAGAAAATCAGCCGTGCCGCACAACGGTTGAAATCAATTGTTTGCCGACACCGATTGCGATTGAACTGAAAGTTATTGCAACGATTGATTAAATTTTCAACCGGATGAAAATAAAAATTTCAAACCAATTATCCGACAGCGAAAAAGCCGCGATCCTGATACTCTGGAACAACGAATATCCCGCGCAGATTTCCTATTCCGGCATCGAAGATTTCGAGGCTTTTCTCGGTAATCACGAGAATTTCCGTCATTTTCTGTTAAAAGACGATGACGAAAATATCAAAGGCTGGCTGGCGACCTTCAGACGCGGCGGCGAAAGATGGTTTTCAATCATCGTGGACAGCCGCGACCAAAAAAAAGGCTACGGCACAATGCTTTTGAACAAAGTTAAAGAATCCGAGAACGAACTAAACGGCTGGGTTGTTGACGGCGTGGGAAATCTCAAACTCGACGGCGGCGAATATTTTTCACCGATTGAGTTTTATAAAAAAAACGGCTTTGAAATTTTATACGGCGAAAGACTGGAATCCGAAAACCTTTCCGCCGTTAAAATTAAATGGAAATCGGTCTGAAAAAGTAAAAATGAAATACGCGGCTTTCCTGCGCGGCATCAACGTCGGCGGGAAAAATAAAATCAAGACGGAAACCTTGCGCGAAATCTGCGCTGCGCTCGGTTTCACAAACGTCAAAACTTACATCAACAGCGGCAATGTGATTTTTGAAACCGCGAAAACCGACGATGTAAAACTCGCTGAAATACTTGAAAACGCGATTGAAAAAGAATTCGCGCTGAAAATAAAAGTCATTGTGCGAACGATGGCGGAAATCGAGAAAATCGTTGAAAACAATCCGTTCGCCGGACAATTTGAAAACGAAAAAGATTTGCACGTTTTCTTTTTAGATGAAGAATTACAAGACGAAAAGCGTGAATTACTGCTTGCCAATAACAACGAAAACGAACAGTTTGCCGTGGAGAATCGTGAGATATTCTGTCTTTTGCGCGGCAGCGTTTTTAATAGTTTGATGGGCAAAGATTACATCGCCAAAAAGCTGAAAGTTTCGGCGACGGCGCGGAATTGGCGGACAGTGAGTAAAATTTTAGAATTGTAAAAATGCAAATATTTGACGTTCCTAACGACAATGTTTTTATCCGCAAAGTCGCCGAAGTTTTGCTCGACGGCTTTAAGACTTCCGGCATCAACCCGTGGGAGGATTTGGATTCTGCGATTGCCGAAGTGCGCGAATCTTTGGCGGAAAATCGAATCAGCCGTGCGGCAATTGACGAAGACGGCGAAGTTTTAGGCTGGATCGGCGGATTTCACGAATACGCGCTTGTCTGGGAACTTCATCCGCTGGTCGTGCGTTCCGATGTGCAAATTAAAGGTGTCGGAACGGCTTTGGTTAAGGATTTTGAGCAGAAAGTAAAACTGCGCGGCGGTCTGACAATTCGCCTCGGAACAGACGACGAAAACGAACGCACGAGCATCGGCGGCATTGATTTATACCCGAATGTTTTGGAAAATATTGCAAACATTCAAAATCTGCGCCGCCATCCGTTCGAGTTTTATCAGAAGTTAGGCTACGAAATTACCGGCGTTATTCCCGATGCCAACGGTTACGGCAAACCTGATATTATGATGTGTAAACGAGTGTAAAAATTATGCCAATTACAAGACCTTTTAATTTCAAAAAATGGATTGACGAGCATCGTCATTTGCTGAAACCGCCGGTTGGCAACAAATTAGTTTATGAAGACGCGGAATTTATCGTGCAGGTCGTCGGCGGACCGAATTCGCGCAAGGATTTTCACTACGACGAAGGCGAGGAATTTTTCTATCAACTCGAAGGCGACATTCTCGTCAAAATTCAGGAAGACGGCATTTGCGTTGACGTGCCGATCAAGGAAGGCGAGATTTTCCTGCTTCCGCCGCGCATTCCGCACAACCCGATTCGCGCCGCAAACACCGTCGGACTCGTCATCGAACGCAAAAGACGCGACGGAGAAAAAGACGGACTTTTATGGTTTTGCGAAAACTGCAACGCGAAACTTTACGAAGAATACTTTGAACTCGGCGACATCACGACACAGTTTCAAGGCGTGTTTGCAAAATTCTACGGTGACGAAAATTTGCGAACCTGCAAAAATTGCGAAAGCGTAATGTTGCCGCCGCCGGTCATTAGTTAAATTTTCTTTTGACGTGCATACAATATACATATAAAATCAAATTATGTTCGTTTGGGATGAATCAAAAAGATTGAAAGTAATTCAAGATCACAAAGTAGATTTTGTATTGATAACAGATGTTTTTGATGATGCTTTCGGTGTTTATCGTGAAGACACGGAGCATTCCGACGATGAAGAAATTCGCTATTCCGTGATCGGTGCGACAGGCGAATACGGTTTGGTTTTTGCGGTGTTTAGTTATGCGGATAATGACGTTCGTTTTGTCACGGCAAGACGGGCAGAAAAATGGATGGTGAAGGAATATGAAAAAGGATTTTGACGAAGCAATTTTAGACAACGAGGAAGAATTTAAAAAGCGTTTCAAGCGAATCGAGCGACCTGCTTTTTTAGGTCAACCTAAAACTGCCAAGGAATCGAAATCGCGCATTACGATTTATCTCGATGCCGATATTGTCGAGCATTTCAAAACGCAGGCGGAAATTTCCAAAACAGGTTATCAAACACTAATCAACCAAACTTTGCGGGAAAAAATCAATAACCCGCAAGCGAATAAAAATGCCGATGAACTGATTGAAAAACTCTTGCAGGACAAAGCCGCTTTGAGCAGATTAAAAGCTGAATTGGAAACGGTTTGATAAGCAAACTCCTAAAAAGTAATTCAATAATAATATTGACAAGTAAAAAATTAAAATGGATAAAGAAAAAACTAAAGGCGTTCAGATAAGTCCCATATATTTTAAAGAAGATTGGGATAGACTTGACCTTAAAAATAATGTCCAAGAAGATTGGGATACCGCAGTTAAAATATTTAAAGATAGAATTGAAGGTAAGTATCTAGAACAAATAAAATTACTCGATGGAAATAGAAATAGAGATATTGGAGTTTTTGCAGGGTTTGCGATTATGTCACTAGATTGCCTTTTAATTGAAACACTTGAGCAATTTTACAAAGGGAAAATTAGAACGGGTCAAGGAATGGATGAAAAGGCATTTTTTGATTTTTTTCAACGCTCAAACAAATTTAAGGCTTTTTTCAATAATTTGGAAAAGGCAACCGTTTTCTATAGCCATATACGATGTGGATTATTACACCAAGCTCAAACAAAAAAGAAATCTACAATTCATATTAAATCTGGCAAGCCAATGTTGGAGTGGGTTGATGATAAGAAAATAGAAGAAGGAATGGAAATAGAAAGAAGACTCTTTCATGAGGAAGTGGTTGAAATTTACAAAAAATATGTCGAAAAAATAAGTAATCCTAACGACCTAAATTTTAGACGAAAATTCAAAAAGAAAATGGATTTTATAGTCAACCAAAAGTAAAAAGAAAAGGATTCACGATAGAGTCAGTTTTTACAAGATAAAAACTGTTGAAGAAAATAAAGGCTGAACCGGAAATGATTTAAGCATAACAGACCCTATTGAAAATCACTTTTTGGTTAATCTTTACATGGCAACGCTTTTAGATGAATTATCACAATTGATTTCCGCGCTTGATGAAAATGACATCGAGTATGCGGTGTGCGGCGGTTTGGCTTTGGCGATTCACGGATTTGCGCGGGCGACGCTTGATATTGATATTTTGATTCAGCCCGAAACTCTGGAAAAGGCTTATAAAATCGGCGCGGAAAATGGTTTTGATATTCGCGGATTGGACATCTCGTTTAAAGAACGTGCGGTTGAAATCAGGCGCGTTTCAAAAATTGACGATACCGGCGAAGTGCTTTCGCTCGATTTACTGCTCGTCATGCCGCAGGTCGAGGACGTTTGGGAAACACGGGAAACGATTGATTTTCTCGGCAAACAGCTTTCCGTTGTTTCATTGACAGGTTTGATAAAAATGAAACGTCTGGCTGGCAGACCGCAGGATTTGGCAGACATTGCGAGGTTGGAAAATGAAGAAGATTGATATGTCAGAAGCAGCGATTTTACGGCGACTGAAAACGGTTGACCGTTTGCGTGAGCTTTGTCTTTCGCTGATGAAAGCCAAAAAAGAATCTGACAAAAAATCTGTAACGCAGAAAAATAAAGAGAAAACAAAATGAATAAACAAGTGATAATTCCCTTTCAAGTAACAGCTTGGGACGCAGTAAATACGGACGAAACGACGGGCAATCCGACGCTTTCGCGGATCATTGTGAAGAAAAATTTTGACGGCGAAGTGAGAGGTGAGAGCGTCGGCGAATTGCTGATGTGCGCTTCAAAAGACGGTTCGGCGGGTTATACGATTATGGATCGCTTTTTCATCGAGATCGAAAATCGCAAAGGTGCATTCGTCGCCATTCACGGCGGAATGACTGACGAAATGAAAGCGTCGGGCAAAATCGTTCCGGGTTCAGGGACGGACGATTTGACAGGAATTTCGGGAACGCTCGAATTCAAATCGGACGAAGACGGCAAACGAATTATTCTCGATTACTCGCTGGAAAATTAATGCTCAAAATTGACGTTCACACGCATATTTTGCCAAAGGAAATTCCGCGTTGGAAGGACAAATTCGGCTATGGTGGATTTATCACGCTCGAACATCACAAGCCGTGCCGTGCGCGAATGGTCAAAGACGACGGGAATTTTTTCCGCGAGGTCGAAGACAACTGCTGGTCGGCGGAAAAACGCATCGAAGAATGCGACGGTTTCGGCGTGAATGTGCAGGTGCTTTCGACCGTTCCGGTGATGTTTTCGTATTGGGCAAAACCTAATGATTGCGCGGATGTTTCGCAATTTTTGAATGACGGAATCGCTGAAATTGTCGCTAAATTTCCGAAGCGATTTATCGGGCTTGGAACAGTTCCGATGCAGGATACAAAACTTGCGATTGCCGAACTCGAAAGATGCAAAAGCATCGGTTTGGTCGGCGTGCAGATCGGCTCAAACATTAATCAATTAAATTTGGACGAACCGCAGTTTTACGAATTTTTCGCAGCGTGTGAGAATCTCGGAATGGCGGTTTTCGTGCATCCGTGGGAGATGATGGGCGAAAAAGATATGGCGAAATATTGGCTGCCGTGGCTCGTCGGAATGCCGGCGGAAACTTCGCGGGCGATTTGCAGTTTGATCTTTTCTGGCGTGTTGGAAAAACTAAAAAATTTGCGAATCTGCTTCGCGCACGGCGGCGGTTCGTTTCCTTACACATTGGGCAGAATCGAACACGGTTTTGAAGTTCGTCCTGATTTATTTCCTGACAGTTCAATTAATCCGCGTGAATATCTCGGCAAATTTTGGCTCGATTCGCTTGTTCACGACGCGGCGATGCTCGAATATTTAGTCAAGCTCGTCGGCGCGGAAAAAATCGCGCTCGGCACGGATTATCCGTTTCCGCTCGGTGAAGAAGTTGCCGGAAGTTTGATTGAATCAATAAGTTTTGATGATGAAATCAAAGCCAAACTGTTTCACGGTTCAGCTTTGGAATGGCTGAATCTGACGAAAGATGTATTTATTCCTTAAAAATCTTTTTTAGAGATGACGCGATTCTTTCATAATTCTCGTTAATATAAATAGAGACGATTTTATTCTGATTGTTGATAACGGATGATTTTATGACCTCCGAGAGAATAAAAAAAATTGAAGAAATCTACCACGCCGTTTTGGAAACTTCGCCGCAAAATCGAAAAGAGTTTTTGCAGGATCATTGCGGCGAAGACGTTGAATTACGTCTGGAAATCGAATCTTTGCTTTCATTTGAAAAAACTTTTGACAATGTTATTGATTCCACACCAAGGTCTCTTATCAAGGAAGTGTTTTTTGAATCCCAAAAGCCTACAATCATCGGCACACGAATTAATCAATACAAAATTCTTTCGCTGCTTGGCGAAGGCGGAATGGGAACTGTTTATCTGGCGCAGGATACGAAATTGGAACGCAAGGTCGCCGTCAAATTTCTGTCCGATAATTTTGTTAAAGAAGGCAGCAGTCTGGAGCGTTTTTTTCGTGAGGCAAGGTCTTCGTCGGCTCTCAATCATCCGAATATAATTACGGTTCACGAAATCGGCGAGTTTGAAAACCGACCTTTTATCGCTACTGAATTTATTGACGGCATTACGCTTAAGGAATATCTGACGCAGGCAAAAATACCGCTGGCAGACCTGATTGAAATTGCCGTCCAGGTCGCTTCGGCACTCTCGACTGCCCACAAAGCGGGAATAATTCATCGTGACATTAAACCCGACAACGTGATGATTCGCAGCGACGGACTTGTCAAAGTTCTTGATTTCGGGCTTGCTAAAATCAGCCGGGAATCTTCAAAAGAAATTGATACCGAAGCAAACACACAAGCAAAACTCTCGACCATCCACGGTTTGATTATGGGAACGCCGCAATTTATGTCGCCCGAACAAGCACGAGGCAAAAAGGTTGATAAACGAACCGATATTTGGAGCTTCGGCGTTCTGTTTTACCAAATGCTGACGCGGAAACTGCCGTTTCAGGGCGAAACAACTTCGGATATTATCGCCTCCGTCTTAAAATCCGAACCGCCGTCTCTGACGCAGTTCGTTCCTGATATTTCGCCAGAACTGGAACGAATTACGCTTAAGGCTTTACGAAAAAGGCGAAGTGAACGCTATCAAACAATTGACGAAATTTTAAGTGAACTGAAAATTTTTAGACGAGATTTGGAGTTTGGGGCAAAAACCGAACCGCTCAATTCTCGTGTCAGTGAACAGGTCGAAAATAAAAAAGATACCGACGCGAAATTAATCCAGATCACTGCTGAAAATTCCGACATTCATTCGAGCAAACTAAGCTCGATTTTCAGCCAAACCATTGCCACAGCGAAAACTCATCCGGTTTCTTTCGGGTTGATTTTTATTACGATTGCTTCGCTTTTTACGGCAATCGTGATCGGCTTTTCAAAGCAAAATTCAGCGGTTAATCAGTCTGATTCGTTTCAAAAAATGAAGCTCGCCAAACTGACGTTTGACGGCACGGTGACAAATATTGCGGCGGTTTCGCCGGATGGAAAATATATTGTTTACGCTTTGCGAAATGACGGACTTGAATCGCTTTCGGTGAGGCAAATTGCGAGCGGTTCGGTTATTCAGCTTGTCGCTCCTGCCGAAGTAACTTATTTCGGCGCAGTCTTTTCAAACGACAGCAACTACGTTTATTACACGGTTTACGAGAAAGATGCCTCAAATCTCTTTGAAATTCCGGCATTGGGCGGAAATCCGCGCAAAATTATCAATGATGTAAGCGCGAAAATCACTTTTTCGCCCGACGGAAAAACGATGGCGTTTATTCGTTCCGAAACTTCATTGATGCTTGCCGATGCGAAAGGCGGTGCGGAAAGGCTTTTGGTAAAAGCGGCGGATGGCGAAAGGTGGCGATACGCTGACTGGAATCCTAACGGAAAATCAATCATCGTGGCTTCAAATACTGAAAGCAATGAATATTTGATAGAAGTCGCATTCGACAGCGGCGCGGCAAAGCGTTTAGATTCAGCAAATTGGACGATTATCACAGGTCTGACCCGGCTTTCCGACGGGAGCGGTTTGATTTTGAGCGGACGCAACGCCGAAACAAAATTTTCACAGCTCTGGTTTCTTTCCTATCCCGACGGCAAATTTAGCCATATCACCAATGATTTCAGCCTTTATATTACACCGGATTTGACGGCGGACAACAAAACTTTGATTGCGGTCAAACAGGAAAAACTTTTCAACATCTGGACTTCATCAGACGGAACGCCAAATTCACTCAAAAAAATTACGGTCGAAGAAGGCAAAGACGACGGTCTTTCAGGACTGGCGCAAGCTCCAGGCGGGAAAATCGTCTATACGGTCAGGATAGACGACGCGATTGATATTTGGATCGTCAATGCTGACGGCAGCAATAATCACCAATTGACTTTTGAGCAAGAATCAAACTTTCAGCCGACAGTTTCGCCTGACGGAAAATACATAGTTTTTACCTCAAACAGAACCGGAAAATCCAATCTTTGGCGGATGAATATAGACGGCAGCGAGCAGACGGCTTTAACCGATAACGCAAATGGAGTTCATTCTCCGATTTTTACGCCGGACGGCAAATGGATTATTTACGAACAAGTAGAATCGAATAATTTGACCACAATTTGGAAAATAAATATCGAGGATAAAAAAACCGTTCAATTGACGCAAGCGGATTCTTCGAGAGCCGCCGTTTCGCCCGACGGAAAGTTCTTTGCCTGTGATTACGACGATCCTTCAAAACTCGCCGTTATTTCGATTGACGGCGGTCAGCCTGTGAAAATTTTGGATGCTCCGTTAGTCCTCAAATCGAAAATGTTTCTTTGGGCAAAAGACGGTAAATCCTTGATCTATATAGACAAACGTGATCGCATCTATAATCTTTGGGCGCAGCCGATCAGCGGTGAAAAGCCAAAACAATTAACATTTTTTGATTCGGGGCAAATCTACAAATTCGATTTAGCACCCGACGGAAAAGGCTTCGCGTTTTCACGCGGAAATGAATCATCGGACGTAGTTATGTTTAATGATTTTAAATAAAAAAAAAGGAGAAAAATAATGGAAAATAACGAAAGTCAATTATTATGCGGCGGCAGAGGCGGCGGCAGTTGTAAATGGGTGCATAGCCCCGGACCGTTAGCCTGTGTTTCCGGCGATCCGTCAACTTGCAATGAAGTGAATATTTTGGAAGCTGAGGAATCGGATTTTCACGATTGCAATCTGATTGATGCAACCGCCGCCATCAAGGAAATTTTAGCAAAAATTCCCGCTGATCCGAACGGTCGAAGTCTGTCGTTCCTTCATACAAATATGGGAACTTTGCTGGCTTGGGTCGAACACGGCGGCGAACCGGGCGAAGGCGCAGTTACGGCAGACGACGATGACGCAACCGTTGCCGCCGCGCTGAAATTGAAATTGTAACGCTTGAAGAAGTTTAACGAATGATTCGCCGCATTAGAAGGATTTTAAGACTTTTAATGCGGTGATTTTTTTTAACAGCGGCAAAATCTAAATTTTCGCACGGCGCGGTGATGGAATGACTGAATTTATACAAAGAGTTTTTTATTTAGTCTGCAGATTATTGTAAAATTTACACAATGGATGATTTTAAAGAACAATGCCGCCGACAGCTTGAACGCAGTCTGGCACAGCGTTTTAAATATGGCTTTTTTCGCCGGCATAAACCCGTTTTGGATGATGCGCCGCATCGCACATTTGAAACAATGAAAGAATATCGTGATTGGGCGGACGAAAATTTGCCTCGCTATTTAGGCTTTAAATTGGTTGAGAAAAAAGAAAATGAACCAACCTAACCGCAGTTATTTTCAACTTCAACAAGCCGTCGAAGTCGCCGAAGTTTTTGCCAAATATAAAGTGGAATTTATGTTTATCGGCAAAAGCGGCGCGATTATTTTAGGCTTTCCCGCCGCGACGCAGGACGTTGATTTATTCCCGAAAAAGAGCAAAGAAAACGGTGAACGATTAGTCGTTGCCCTGCGCGAACTCGAATTTGTAATTGATGACGAAATTGCCGAAAAAATTATCAGAGGCGTTGATTTTGTTCAACTTAAACAAGGTCCATTTGATTTGGATTTGGTTTTCGCGCCGGACGGAATCGAAAGTTTTGATGAAGCTAAAAAGCGAATGATCGTCATCGAAGGTTTCCCCGTTGCCAATATCCGCGACATTATAGCCAGCAAAAAGGCTTCGGGCAGAGAGAAAGATTTATTGGATTTGCCGCTTTTGGAAGATTTCCGCGAGGAATTTGAAAAGAAAATGCGCGGAGAACCGAAAACCGCTTTGGAAATTGCGATGGAAAAACTAAAAGCGGACGAAAAATAAAAATTTATGAAAGCAATTGTAAAAAGCAAAGCAGAAGTCGGTTTATGGCTCGAAGACGTTCCCGAACCGACGTTTGGGATTAACGATGTGTTGGTTCGCGTTTTGAAAACGGGGATTTGCGGAACGGACGTTCATATTTGGAATTGGGACGCTTGGGCGCAAAGCACGATTAAAGTTCCGACGATTTTGGGACACGAAATCGTCGGCGAGATCGTCGAAGTCGGCTCGAATGTCAGCGATTTTTTCGCGGGCGATATTGTTTCGGTCGAAGGTCATCTGGTGTGCGGTCGGTGTCGAAATTGTCTCGCCGGAAGAAGGTTTAAATGTGCGAACACGCTCGGTGTCGGGGTCAATACGGACGGCGGTTTTGCCGAATATATGGCGGTTCCGATGACGAATATCTGGAAGCATAACCCGGATGTCAACCTCGAAGTCGCGGCGATTTTCGATCCGTTCGGCAATGCGGTTCACACTGCGCTCGCGTTTGAAGTTTTCGGCGAAGACGTTTTGATTACCGGCGCGGGACCAATCGGAATTATGGCGGCGGCAGTCGCCAAACACGCGGGCGCACGGCACATCGTCATCACCGACGTTAATCAGAAACGCCTTGAATTAGCCAGAGCAATGGGCATCGAACACGCCATCAATGTGACGGAAATCTCCATCGCCGATTATCAAAAACAGCTCGGAATGAAGGAAGGTTTCGATGTCGGGATGGAAATGTCCGGCAACGCGCAGGCGTTCCGCGATATGCTCGCCAATATGACGCACGGCGGCAACATCGCATTCTTAGGCATTCCTTCGGACGAATTTGCGATCAACTGGAAAACCGTCATCTTCAATATGCTCACCGTCAAAGGTATCTACGGGCGCGAAATGTATGAAACGTGGTATCAAATGAACGTCCTCACCGAAGGCGGTTTGGACATCGCGCCCGTCATCACGCACCGCTATTCCTACCAAGATTTTAAGCAAGGTTTTGAAGTGATGAAGGAAGGAAATTCAGGTAAAGTGATTTTGGATTGGAGTGAGATTTAATCAGAAATGTTATGTCGCAAGTATTCTCCGATAAATTATCATTTTTTTTAGCTTCGCTTGAAAATACTCCTTGGTTAACGCAGGTCGGGCAGCCGACGGCTGAGGATGAAAATCTCATTCGCATTGATTACAACTTTGTTTTAAACCATAATGCCGGTCTGATTGAGCAATCCGACGGCAATGAATATGAATATTGGGGCGATTTATTAGCGAAAGCCGAAATGAAATTTGAAAGAATCATCTTTGATAACGACTTGTTGGATGAACAAACAGCCATAAATTCTTTTATTGATAAATTAAAAACCGATTTCAAAGATAAGTTTTATGACGATCTGCTTGATGAATTTGAGAGCTATTACGGCGACACTTATACCTACGCACATGAATTAATTAACCCGTATTTAATTAAACGATTTATTCGCGGAACCGCCTTTGAAATTTTAGTCAGCGAAATAGATTCGTCGCTGACTTTTTTTCAAAATTTGATGCCTTGGCTGAAACGCGGGCATTGGACTTACGGTTGGCAAGGCGAATTCCCGCAAGGCAAACTGATATTGTGGTAAAAAAAGGTTTTGAGGTTATGAAGGAAGGCAACAGCGGCAAGGTGATTTTGGATTGGAGCGAGATTTAAAGATGATTTATTTAATCGGCGGTTCGCCGCGAGTCGGAAAATCAACGCTCGCCAAATTGTTAGCCGAAAAAAAATTAATTCCGTATATTTCGGCGGACGATATTTCGGCGGTTATTACGCCTTACATTCCTGAGTCAGAATACTCGGTAAAATTGCCGCTTCGCACTGCGCTTCGGGCGACCGACAGCAATGACGAATTTTATGCAAAATATTCGGCGGAACAAGCAGCCGCGCTCTATATCCGGCAGGCTGAAACGCTGTGGGCGGGATTCAAAAATTTTATCAATTATGTTCTCGAAGATAATCACGAATACATTGTCGAAGGCTGGCAGATTCTCCCCGTTTTGGTGAATTCCGTGATTACGCCTGAAAATAAAGAAAAAATCGCGGCGTGTTTTCTGTATAAAAATAACGTGAACGAGATAGTTTCCGGCTTAAAATCCGGCACGTCGAAAAACGATTGGGTCATCAACCGCACAAAAGAAGAAACCACATTCACGTTGATTGCGGAAATGATTAGCTACTTTGGTAATTACACGAAGTCGGAAGCTGAAAAATATAATCTAAAAGCGGTTAATATGGATTTTGACTTTCAACGGAAAATAAAAATGCTGTCCGAATCAGTATGATTTGTCTAAAAGTGATTTTGGATTGGAGCGAGGTTTAATATAAATTATGAGGCTCAAAAGAAAAGCTGTGAAATGGAGATTTCAAATGATTATAAGAAAAGGAATAATAATCGGATTGGTTTTAGCGATCTTCGGCGTAGTTTCTAACGCTCAAAATCCCACTTTTTTGCAGAAAGTGGAAAAACTGAACAATCCTTCTTCGGTTAATAAAATAAAGGTTTACTACAGTTCCGGTTCTGAAAAGCGGGCATTGGAATTGCGGACGATGATCGAAGACGCGCTCGCTTTTTACGAGCGTAAGTTCGACATAAAACCGGAAGTTAGTCTGGCAGTTTTAAATTCCGAACAATGGCGGCAAGTCGGCTTACAAGTTCCATACGGCGTTCCGAACGCGCAAGGTGCGCCCTATGTCATATTTTTACCGGCAACAACCGACAATGCGACAACTCAAGCCACGCTCGGTCTCAAAGAAAAATCGTCCGAAGCGACCCTAAAGTTGATAAAAGTGAGCGGTTTTACTTTTGAGGAAGGCGCGGTCAAATCTGTTGACCTGCTCGGTTTGCACGAACTCGGTCATATTTTGACTCGTGCTTACGGAATCAATCCGGCGAACAAATGGTTCAGCGAATTTCTCGCCACATATTTCGCCTACGCATATCTGAAACAACGCCAACCGAAACTGGCGCGGCTCTGGGAAGCAATGAGCCACGCATTTCTTGACGGCATCGAGCCGAAACATACGACGCTCGCGGATTTCGAGAAACTTTATTTCGGAGTCGGTTTGGACAATTACGGCTGGTATCAGGCTGAATTTTTGCTCAAAGGCGCAAAGGTTTATAAAAGCGAAAAGTTGAAATTTCTAAAGGAATTAAAAACGAGTTTTCCGCAAACGGAAAAAGAAACGGTTTCGTTGGAAACGGTAATTTCCAGAATCGAGAAGATCAGTCCGGGCTTTTCCGAATGGTCGAAAGATTTGAAGAAATAATCGGTTCAAAATAAATACGGGAGAATGAAATGAGCGAAGTAAAATTCAACATTTACCGCATAATTGTTCCGGTTTCCGACACCGAAACGGCGGTTGATTTTTATGCAAAACTTTTCGGCACGGACGGCAGAGTGGTCGGCGGCGGTCGTCATTATTTCGATTGCGGTCAGGTTATTTTAGCTTTGCTTGAAAGCGACAAATCGCCTTTGCCCGAATATATTTATTTTGCCGTTGACGATCTCGAAACAGTTTTTGAACGTGCGCGGGAATTGAATTGTCTTTCAACCGCCGAAGTTCACGGCGCACCGGCGGGCGAAATAATTACAAGACCGTGGGGCGAACGCTGTTTTTACGCCTACGATCCGTCCGGCAACGGACTTTGCTTTGTAGATGACAAAACGATTTTCACTGGCAGGCGATGAATCGAACGCGAAATAATGCTATGTAAGACAACAGCGGCAAAGTGATTTCGGATTGGAGCGAGATTCAATGAGCGATTTATTAGTTTGGTCACTCGAAAATGCGCGAAAACAGACGTTGAGCCTTGTCGAAGATTTGCGCGAGGAACAGATGTGTCTGCAATCGGCGGCAAGGGAAAATCCTCCGGCTTGGATTTTGGGACATTTGCTTTTGGGCGACGTTTATCTTTTGTCTTTGCTGAAAGTTCAGGAGCTTTCGGAAGATTTTTCAGATTTGTTGAGAAAATACGGACCCGATTCAAAACCGATTTCGACGCTTCGATATTACGACTCGAAACATTTTCTTGTCGAAAGATTAACCGAGACAGGCTTGCTCAGACTCGACGCGGTTCGTAAAATGAAAAACCTTGACAAGGCGACACCGGACGAAACGCTTGCAAGAACACAGCCGACCATCGGGCATCACCTGCAAATACTGGTCTTCCACGAAGGACATCATTGCGGTGGGCTGTCTTCGTGGCGCAAAGCACAAAGACTTTCGGCGATAAAAGGAATTTTTGCGTCTTAATGGTTTCATAGTTTATTCGGGATAGGGCGCGAAAAAAATAAGTTATTTTAAATTTCAAGAAGATATAATTTAAAGGAAATAGTATCTTCATTTAGTTTATTAAATCTTGATAGACCTAAAGTTTTTTAGTTCCTCAATAAATTAATTGATTATGCGAAGTTTGAAAGAATTGACGAAATTACTAAATCGCCTTGGCATCGAAACTGTTAAAATTTCAATGCCTCTTATGGGCATTGGCATTCAATTTGAAGAATCTAAAACGATAGATGAGAGAATTTCCCGATTAGCAGAAATCAAAGGAGACCTTGAAGGAGCAATAAAAGCAGTTGACGAACTTCAGCAAGAAGCATTGGAGAAAAAGACAGAAGTAGAAAATCTTCAAGAGTCTGTGCAAAAATTAGAAAAGGATAAAGATACTGCTGAATCTTTGCTAAAAATTCCTGAAGACTCCTTTTCAAGGATACTTGATAGAGCAACATCAAAAAGTAGAAATAGAGGAATTATTGAAGGAGTTCTTATTGGTTTTGTTACAGGAACATTATCCAGTTTTCTTGTATGGTATCTAACGAAACCGTAAAAATTATAGATCTTTATGTATAGCAAAATTCAAAATCAGTTAGAAAACACAATCAACGAAATCAGAGAAGCGGGGCTTTATAAAAACGAGCGCGTGATTGAAAGTCCGCAGGAGGCGCATATTAAGGTCGCCGACCGCGAAGTTTTGAATATGTGCGCGAATAATTATTTGGGTTTGTCGGATCATCCGGCGATTGTCGCGGCGGCGCATAAAGCTATTGATGATTGGGGTTACGGGCTTTCGAGCGTGCGGTTTATTTGCGGGACGCAGGCGATTCATAAGGAACTCGAAGCGAAGATCAGCGCGTTTTTGGGGACGGAAGATACAATTCTTTACGCGGCTTGTTTCGATGCCAACGGCGGACTTTTTGAGCCTTTGTTCGAGGCGGAAGACGCGATTATTTCCGACGAACTCAATCACGCGAGCATTATTGACGGCATTCGTCTGTCGAAAGCGGCGCGTTTTCGCTACAAGAACAGCGATATGAACGACCTCGAAGCGAAACTCAAAGAAGCCAGCGGTGCGCGGCGGAAAGTTATCGCCACCGACGGCGTTTTTTCGATGGACGGCTACATCGCCAAACTCGGTGAAATCTGCGATCTGGCGGAAAAATACGACGCGCTTGTGATGATTGACGATTGTCATTCCGCCGGATTTATGGGTGCAAAAGGTCGCGGAACGCACGAACATTGTAATGTAATGGGCAGAGTTGACATCATCACGGGAACGCTCGGCAAGGCTCTGGGCGGCGCGATGGGCGGTTATACTTCGGGCAAAAAAGAAGTCATCGAACTTCTTCGCCAGCGTTCGCGCCCGTATCTTTTTTCAAATTCCCTCGCGCCGTCAATCGTCGGCGCGTCCATCGCGGCGATTAATATGCTGCGTAATTCGACCGAACTGCGCGACAAATTAGAAGGTAACACTCGCTTTTTCCGCGAAGAATTAACCAAAACCGGACTCGAAATTTTACCTGGAACGCACCCGATTGTTCCCGTAATGTTCGGCGATGCAGTCGTCGCATCGAAAATGGCTGAATCGCTTTTACGAAAAGGCGTTTATGTAATTCCCTTTTCATTTCCCGTCGTCCCGAAAGGCAAAGCGCGAATTCGCACTCAAGTTTCGGCGGCGCATTCGACGGAAGATTTACAATTCGCGGTCGAAAAATTTGCCGAAGCAAAGGCGGAATTGGGAATGTGACTGGAGCGTAAAGACTGGAGCGCAAGCATCCTGCTTGCCTGAGAGTCGTTTTTTGACGCGAAAAAGCCTTGCACTACTCAAAACTTTAAAGTGA
>JANMAA010000219.1:0-13347 GCA_031359215.1 Acidobacteriota bacterium
GAACGATTTTCAGCGAGCCTGCAGAAATGCAGGGCTGGATGTATGGTTTTGCTTTTTGCGATCCTAACGGACATCGTTGGAATCAGCTTTTTATGGATTTTTCAAAGATGCCGAAAAGTTAAATTTATTATTATGAAAATCGCAACAATTATTATTCGTACACTGGTCGGCTTGATGTTTCTTTTGGCATCAGTCACATATTTTCTAAACGTCGCGCCGCCGCCGGCAAATCTGGCGGGCGACACGAAACTTTTTATGGATGGTTTGGAGGCTTCGAAATATATTATGCCGGTTACGAAAGTTATTGAACTTTTGTGCGGTCTGATGTTCGTTTCCGGCAGATTCGTCGCGCTCGCGGTCGTTTTGATTTTCCCGATTGCGCTGAATATTCTATTAATCAACGCCATCCATTTGCCGAGCAATTTGCCGATTGCAATCCCGCTTTTTCTGGCGATTTTGTTTCTGGCTTATACCGAACGCGAAAAATACGTGCCGCTTTTTTTATCCAAATAAAATAATCAAGGAGAACTTAAAATGAGAAAACTTAAACTACAAATGCAGATAACGGTTGACGGATTCGTCGGCAGACCGAACGGTGAAAACGATTGGATGGCATTTGAATGGGATGAAAAATCTACGAATCGCATCAATGAATTAACCGACAGTTCGGACACGATTTTGATGGGCAGAAAAATGACGGATGGTTTTATAGATTATTGGACGAGCGTAACGGAAAATCCAGAAAGCGAAGAATATTCTTTCGCTAAAAAAATGATTGACATTCCGAAAGTCGTGTTCAGCAAAACCGTCAAAGAATCGAGATGGATCAACACGACCGTCGCAGGCGGCGAATTGGTCGAAGAAATCGAAAAACTGAAAAATCGGGACGGCAAAGATATTCTCGTTTACGGCGGCGCGAATTTTGTCAGCAATCTGATAAAAAATAATCTGATCGACGAATATCATCTGTTCGTCAATCCGGTTGCCATCGGTCAGGGGCTGACTATTTTCGCGGATCTGGAAGAAAAATTCAAACTTAAATTAATCAAATCCGAATCATACGCCAGCGGCGAGGTCGAATTAATTTACGAACCGAAAAAAGATTAAAGGGAGTTTTAATGAAATACAATTCAATCGAAGCATTCGTTCCGTCGGGCGCGGACTTTCAGAAATCGCGCGAACTTTTTTTAGAACTCGGTTTTATTATCAATTGGGAATATGATGACGTGATCGGTTTTGAAAACGGCGGCTGTAAATTTATCCTGCAAAAAAATGACGACAAACCATTTGCCGAAAATTTTATGATGAATGTCAAAGTTGACGATCTGGACGAATTCTGGCGTGAAATCAGCGCGAAAAATCTACCCGAAAAATTCGGCGTGAAAATAAATCCGCCGAAAAATTTTCCGTGGGGCAGAGAAGTCAATCTGATTGACATCGCCGGAGTTTGCTGGCATTTCTCGGAAAGTAAATAATGCGACAAAAAAAAATTTTACACCCGGAAGTCGCGGAAAACACGGAAAAGAAAAGGAAAAACTTCCGCGTTTTTCTGCTAATTCCGCGGGCAAATTTTTTACTGCAAAGTTCGTGTGGCTGCTGAAAATCCGATTCGGTTTAATAATCTGTTTTAAATGTTGTAAAATTATTTGAAATCGAAAATCCGCAAGAAAAGAAAATAAACAACATTATGAAAATAAACCGCCGTGATTTTTTAGTTGCCGGTTCCGCTGCCGGAATTTTAGCGAAAACCGGACTTCCGACATTTGCCGCCGACAAAACTTCAAATAAAAATTCGGAAACTATCTTGGCTGATAAAAAAGTTTCCGTCTATACGACTGCCGACAAAACCGAACTGCGATTGACAGCGACCGAAACGCTTTCGTTCAAACCGATGGCGCAGCCGCTCGAAACGCAGATTTGTATTTTCGTCGAACCGAAACGCAAATTTCAAACCTTTATCGGAATCGGCGGCGCATTGACCGACGCATCGGCGGAAACTTTTGCAAAATTACCGGCTGCAAAACAGGAAGAATTTCTGACGGCTTATTTCGACAAGGAAAAGGGCATCGGCTATACATTCGGCAGAACAAACATTCACAGTTGCGATTTTTCGAGCGGAAGTTACACATACGTTGATGAAGGCGACAAGGATTTGAAAACCTTCGATGTCAAACACGACCGCCAATACCGCATTCCGTTTATCAAAAAAGCGATTGCCGGAGCGGGCGGCAAATTGACTATGTTCGCTTCGCCGTGGAGTCCGCCGCCGTTTATGAAAACTAACGGAACGATGCTCAAAGGCGGAAGATTGAAACCGGAATTCGCCGCGTCGTGGGCGATGTATTACACCAAATTCGTCAAAGCCTACGAAAAGGAAGGAATTCCGATCTGGGGAATTTCGATACAAAACGAACCGATGGCGACGCAGATGTGGGAATCGTGTATTTATACAGCCGAAGACGAGCGCGATTTTTTGAAAAATCATCTCGGACCGACGATGAAAAAAGCCGGACTCGGCGATAAAAAAATCATCGTCTGGGATCACAACCGCGATCTGATCTATCAAAGAGTGAACACGATTTTGAGCGATCCCGAAGCCGCAAAATACGCAAATTATATCGGCTATCACTGGTATGAACCGTGGTCGGGCGGCGAGCCGATGTTTAATAACGTCAAACTCGTCAACGAAACTTTTCCAGACAAACCGCTGATCTTTACCGAAGGCTGCGCCGATTCATTCAAACCCGAAAACATTAAAAGCTGGAAACTCGGCGAACTTTACGGCAATTCGATGATAAACGATTTTAATAACGGAACGGTTGCCTGGACGGACTGGAATGTTCTGCTCGACGAAAAAGGCGGTCCGAATCACGTCGGCAATTTCTGTTTTGCTCCCGTTCACGGCGATACGAAAACGGGCGACTTGATCTACACGAATTCATATTATTACATCGGACATTTCTCGAAATTTATCAAAACCGGAGCGAAACGAATCGCCGCCTCGCCGAGCCGCAGCGCACTTATTTCAACGGCGTTTCAAAACACGGACGGCAAAATCTCGGTCGTCGTGATGAACAAAACAGATAAGGAAGTTCCGTATTTTCTCTGGATAGACGGACAAGCTGCCGAAACAAAATCGCCGCCGCATTCGATTCAAACATTGGTCGTTTAAGAAATTTATTACCCGCGAATAAAAGCGACTCAGCGCGAAAAAAATCGGCAAAAGAAGAAATAAAATGTGACGATTCACTTTTGTTTCTTCTTTTACACGCCTTTTTGCGTTTATTCGCGGGCAAAATTCCTATAAATTTATGAATAACAGAGAAGCCTACAATTCGTGGTCGGCAAGTTACGATGCGGTAATTAATCCGACACGCGACGCGGAAGCTAAAACTTTGCGCGAAATGATTTCGGGCAACGATCTTGATATTCTGGAAATCGCCTGCGGCACGGGGAAAAACACGGAATTTTTGCAGACGAAAGCAAAGCATCTGACCGCCGTTGATTTTTCGGAAGAAATGCTGGAAAAAGCAAGGCAAAAAATCTCTGCTGAAAATGTTGTTTTCAAACAATTGGATCTGCGCGAAACTTGGGATTTTGCCGACGAATCATTCGATCTTGTAACCTGTTCGCTCGCGCTCGAACATATTGAAAATCTTGATTTTGTCTTCTCGGAAGCGAATAGAGTTTTAAAAAACGGCGGACGATTTTATTTCGGCGAACTTCACCCGTTCAAACAATATCAGGGAAGCAAGGCGCGTTTTGAAACCGGAAGCGGTGTATTTGAACTCGAATGTTTCGTTCATAATGTTTCGGAATATTTCGCCGCCGGAACGAAAAATAATTTTGAATGTGCCGAAATTAAAGAATGGTTTGACGGCGATGACAAAACAAATATTCCGCGACTGCTGACGATGGTTTTTGAAAAGACAAAATAAATTTGTTTATTGTAAAATTAATCAGCAAATTTTCCGTCTTCAAAAAATCAAAATGAAAAAAATATTCGTCTGCTGTGTTCTGCTGATTTTGCATTTAAATTCCCCGGCGCAAAAATCCGCAAATTATATTCAATACGTCAATCCTCTGATCGGCACGCAGAAAATGGGACACACATTTCCCGGCGCGACCGTTCCGTTCGGCTCGGTGCAATTGTCGCCCGACACGGACGAACAGCCGCACAATTTCGGCGGCAAATATAACCGCGACGCTTATAAATACTGCGCCGGATACAATTACGACGACACCGAGATTTTCGGCTTTTCGCACACGCATTTTTCGGGGACGGGACATTCCGATCTCGGCGATTTTTTGATAATGCCGACGATTGGCGAATTGAATTTAGAACCGGGAACGAAAGGCGATCCGAAAAGCGGTTTTCGTTCGGCATTTTCGCATTCTACGCAAGTTGCGGAGCCGAATTATTACAAAGTCTTACTTGCCGACGATAATATTTTGGCGGAACTGACGACGACCACGCGCGTCGGTTTTCATCAATATACTTTTCCCGAATCCGACAACGCGCACATCATTTTGGATTTAATGCACGGTATTTATAATTACGACGATAAAAACGTCTGGACTTTTGTGCGCGTTGAAAACGATCACACGATTGTCGGCTATCGTCAGACAAACGGCTGGGCGCGAACGCGGACGGTTTATTTTGCGATGACGTTTTCCAAGCCGTTTAAAAATTACGGTTTTAAAAATTTCGAAAAACAGGATTACAAAGGCTTCTGGCGCAAGTTCGACCAGACGAAAAATTTTCCCGAAGCCGCCGGCAAACAGATTCGCGCACACTTTGATTTTGTCACGAAAAAAGCCGAGAAAATAAACGTAAAATTCGCGCTCTCGCCCGTTTCAACCGACGGCGCGATGAACAATTTAAATGTCGAAACGCCGGATTGGAATTTTGAAAAAGTAAGAACCGACGGTCAAAATCTGTGGAATAAAGAACTCGGAAAAATTGCGATTACATCCGACAACAAAGATGATTTAGTAAATTTTTACACGGCGATGTATCATACATTTTTGTCGCCGACCGTTTATATGGATGCGGACGGGAAATATAAAGGTCTCGATCAAAATGTCCACCAAAACAGAAGCCCGCGCGTGAGCAAGGGCGCAAACAACGCGGACATTTCAACCAATTACACGACCTTTTCGCTGTGGGACACTTACCGCGCTCTGCATCCGTTTTTCAATATTATTCAGCCCCGAAGAAACCGCGAAATGATAAATTCGATGCTCGCGCATTACGATCAGAGCGTGCATAAAATGCTGCCCGTCTGGTCGCATTACGCCAATGAAAATTGGTGTATGATCGGCTATCATTCGGTTTCGGTGATTGCCGACGCGATTGTTTCAGGTAATGTCGAAGGTATAGACGCAAACCGTGCGCTCGACGCGATGGCGCAAACGGCGCGGACGAAATATTACGACGGACTCGATTCGTATATGTCTCTCGGCTACGTCAAGGACGAAGGAAATTCTTCGAGCGTGTCGAAAACTCTTGAATATGCTTACGACGATTTCGCCATTGCACAGGCGGCGAAAAAACTGAAACGTCAGGACATTTACGACGAATTTATCAGGCGTTCGGAGAATTGGAAAAACGTCTTTGACGCATCAGTTGGATTCACACGCCCGAAAATGGCGGACGGAAAATTTGTCGAAAAATTCGATCCGCTGAAAACCGAAGGCGAAGGTTTTATCGAAGGTAATGCGTGGAATTACAGTCTCTACGTTCCGCATCAACCGGCGGAAATGATCGAAATGATGGGCGGGAAAACGAAATTCGCGGCGCATCTCGACGAACTTTTTACAATGAAACTACCGGACGAATTTTTTGCCACGACCGAGGACATCACACGCGAAGGCATTATCGGCGGCTACATTCACGGCAACGAACCGTCGCACCACGTCGCGTATCTTTATAATTGGACGGACAAACCCTGGAAAACGCAGGAACGCGTCCGAATGATTCTGAAAAATCAATATCACGCCGCGCCCGACGGTTTGGGCGGCAACGACGACTGCGGACAAATGTCGGCGTGGTTTTTATTTTCAACGCTCGGTTTTTATCCGGTTGCGCCCGGTTCGGATCAATATCAATTGGGAAGTCCCGCGATTAAAACAGCGGTTTTGAAATTGGAAAATGGTAAAACTTTGATAATTGAAGCTAAGAATCAGTCCGATCAAAATGTTTTCGTGCAAAAAGTTGAATTGAATGGTCAGGAAATTAAGCGTTCTTATATAACATACGCCGAGATCACGAACGGCGGAAAATTGATATTTTCGATGAGCGAAAAACCTAAGGTTTGAGAGTTTGGAATAAAAAATAAAATAGGTAAAATATAACTATGATTTCAAAAGAAAAGGCTCGACACTATGCGTGGTTTTGTTTGGGAATTGTGCTATCGCTCTGTTTTTTGCTGGCGATTCAAAAAATATTCAGTCGCGGTGATTAAAAAAAATTCGATAATTTATAAACGTCCGTCAAGCCTACAATGCGTGGTCGGAAACCTACGATGCGGTCGAAAATAAAACCCGCGACATCGAAGCGAAAGCGTTACGCGAATGTCTTACCGACGTTACAAATTTAGACATTTTGGAGATCGGTTGCGGCACGGGGAAAAATACCGAATTTTTGCGAACAAAGGCTAAAAGTCTGATCGGCGCGGATTTTTCGGAAGCAATGCTGGCAAAGGCAAAAGAAAAAAATACCACTGAAAATGTCGAATTTCGTCAAATGGATTTGCGCGAAGAATGGATGTTTGATGAAAATTCGTTTGATCTGATAACTTGTTCGCTTGCGCTCGAACATCTTGAAAACATTGAGTTTGTCTTCAATCAGGCGAACAAGGTTTCGTGGTCGGACGGCACATTTTATATCGGCGAACTTCATCCGTTCAAACAATATCTAGCCACTAAAGCGCGGTTTGAAACGGGTTCGGGCGTGTTTGAATTGGAGTGTTTCGTGCATCATATTTCAGAGTTTTTGAGGGCGGCGAAGATCAATGATTTTAAGTTAAGCGGGCTTAAAGAATTGTTCGATGATGATGATAAAACACAGATACCGAGAGTTTTATCAATGATTTTTGAATTACAAAATAACAAGGGGAAATGATGGCAAAAAATAAATCGGAAGACGTGATGATCTACCGGGATTTGGGTTCGACGGGCGAAAAAGTTTCACTTATTGGAGTTGGCGGCTGGCATCTCGGTTTGAAATATGTCGAGCGCAAAACTGCAATCAGAATCGTTCACGAAGCGATTGATCGTGGCATCAATTTTATAGACAATTGTTGGGATTACAATAAAGGCGTGTCCGAAAAAAGAATGGGCAAAGCACTACAGAACGGTTACCGGGAAAGGGTTTTTCTGATGACGAAGATAGACGGACGAACGAAAAAACTTGCCGCCAAACAGATTGACGAATCGCTCAAAAGGCTCAAAACCGATCATCTCGATTTGGTGCAGCATCACGAAATTTTGCGCTTTGAAGACCCGCATCGAATCTTTGACGAAAAGGAAGGCGCACATCTTGCGTTGCTCGAAGCGCAGCAAGCCGGGAAACTTCGCTTTATCGGTTTTACAGGACACAAAGACCCGCGAATTCACCTGCATTTTCTCGAAGTGGCTGAAGAATATGGCTTTAAAATTGATGCGGCGCAAATGCCGGTCAATGTGATGGACGCGCATTATCGCAGTTTTACAAATTTGGTCGTGCCTGAATTAAACAAACGAAAAATGGGGGTGCTGGCGATGAAAACGCTGGCGAACGGCATTATTTTGAAGTCAAAAACCGTTACGGCGATTGAATGTCTGCATTTTGCGATGAGCCAGCCGGTTTCGGTCGTCATTACCGGAATTGATTCGCCGAAAATTCTCGATCAGGCGTTTGAAGCCGTCCGAACTTTTCAAAATATCGGTCAAAAAGAAATTGACGCGATTCTGGCAAAAACCGCAACGGCGGCAAAACGCGGTCAGTTCGAGCCGTTTAAAACGTCTTCGATCTTTGACGGAACGGCAAGTAATCCGGCGTGGATCGGCGAAGAACCGAAACGAATTCAAAATCTGATGCCTTAATAAAATTGAATGGATGTTTAAGAAAAAGCCGACTTTCGCTATTTCGCAAAGTCGGCTTTATCGGTGTAAAATCTTGGTATGACAGAAGAAAAAATCGAAACGGAAAGAAATATCGTAACCGTAAAGCTCGAATCGGTCGGACAAATGGTAATCGGCGGATTGGAAAAGATCGGCGGAATTTTGACGGCTGACCCGATCTCGCAAGCCGAAGGCGAATTGACCGAAGAAGCGGGCAGTATTCACCTTGAAACTGCTGACGAAATTGAACAGGGAAACCTTAAATCGTAACCTTCCAAATAATTTTACACAATGACAAATAAAATATTTATCGCCGGTTCGGGCGGAATCGGTAATGCGGTCGCAATTCTTTTGCGGGAATGGGCAACCAATCCGATTGAGGTCTATCTGGGTGATGTTTCCGAAGCTAATCTGAACAAAACAAAGACATTTGTAACAAATTTATCAAAGCGTGAAAGTCCCGTAAATACCGTTTTAATGACAAAGGACGGAATCAACGACGCAATGAAATCCGCGTTTGACGAATGCGGGATTCTGCTTGATTGTTCGCCGGGAAGCCATGCTCCGCGAATGGCGCAGTTTGCCAAAGATTTCAAAATGCACTATGCGAATTTGACCGAATATGTTGCTGAAACTGATGCGGTCATTAATATTGCCGAAGGTGCGGAAACGGGTTTTGTCGTGCAAACGGGGCTTGCGCCGGGATTTATCAATGTTTTGGCAATGTCGCTTTATAATGAATTCGTCGAAAAATATGAAAATGAGAAGGTTGAACGAATCGGGATGAAGGTCGGTGCGCTTTCAATTCACGCCCACGCGCCGCATTTTTACGGGTTCACCTGGTCGCCAATCGGGGTCGCCACCGAATATGTCAAAACCGCGCTCGTCGTGCGGGATTTTGAAAGAGTTCAACTGCCCGCACTTTCGGAACGCGAACGAATTATTATCAACGGATTTGTTTATGAAGCCGATCTGACTTCGGGCGGCGCGGCTGATCTGCCTGAATTCTTTAACGGGAAAGCCAAAAATCTGGATTACAAAACTTTGCGTCACGAAGGTCATTACGAGTGGGTTGAAGGTTTGATTAAAAAACTGCCGTTTGATGAAAATTTGCCGCAAAATCTCGAAGATGTAATGCTCGAAAAAGTTCCGTCGGTCGAGGATGATTTCGTGATCGTGCATTCATCGGTCGAGGGTTTTGATCTGCAAGGAAAACGTCGAATGGTTGAAAAAGCCTTTCATATCAAGCCTTTAGAGTTAAACGGTCATTTTTTACGGGCGATTCAAACGACGACCGCCGCGCCGCTGGTCGAGTGTGCCGATATGCTTGCGTCAAATAAATACAAAGGTGTCGTGATGCAAAGCGACATTGATCCGAAGGAGTTTTTGACCGGGAAATTTGTCAGTCGGGTTTATCATTCGTAAAAAAGCCTTTGATGATGAAAATAGTTTGCATTTCCGATACGCATAATTGCAATGAACAAATCGCAGTTCCCGACGGCGATATTTTGATTCATTCGGGCGATGCGACGACGGTTGGAAATTTCGAACAAATTGCTGATTTTAACTGTTGGTTTGCAAAATTACCTCACAAACACAAAATATTTGTCGCCGGAAATCACGATTGGATGTTTGAAACAAACAACAATTTTGCGAGGCAGATGCTTGACCAATCAATCATTTATTTGCAGGATTCGATAACTGAAATCGAAGGTTTGAAAATTTACGGAAGCCCGTGGCAACCGCGATTTTTTGATTGGGCTTTTAATCTGAATCGCGGCGTGGAATTGGCGGAAAAGTGGAAATTGATTCCCGATGATATTGATATTTTAATCACACACGGACCGCCGCACGGAATTTTGGATGAAGTTCCGCGGCAGTATTGGATTGAAAATACGGGTTGCGAAGAATTGATAAAAAAGGTCGGAGAATTGGCGAAAAATAATTTGAAACTTCACGTTTTCGGACATATCCATTGCGGCTACGGGCAAATCGAAAAATTCGGCGTGAAATTTGTCAACGCCTCGAATTGCGACGAAAGTTATAACCCGACACAACCGCCGATTGTGGTTGAAATCTAGGAAATTTATTTACTGATTTTTTATAATATGTCTGCAATGGTAAACTGATTTTTCGTTTATGGCGGAAAACAATTTAACAACCAAAAGAACTGATGAAATTCTCACGCCGCAAGGCATTATTTATCCGACAAAGGATGAATTATCGGTATTAAATTCAACGGAGAAAATCGCATTTTATCTGACAAACCGGATGAATATCGGCGTTTGGAAAACATTTTGGACGTTCTGTCAGCGGCATATCGGTTCACTTTGGATAAAAATTTGCACCTATAATTTAATGAATGTTTTCGGGTTGGAAAATGTCGAAAACTCTGATGTTGAAACACCCTTGCTGCTGGTTGCCAATCACCGGTCTTTTTTCGATATGTATGTTGTTTCAAGTGTTATTTTTAGACAGACATCGCGCCCGATTACTTTGTTTTTTCCCGTCAGAGCAAAGTTTTTTTACACTAATCCGATTGGTTGGCTCGTAAATTTGATTATGGGTTGGTGGGCGATGTATCCGCCGTTTTTTCGGGAGGAAAAAGAGGTTGCAAAACGCGATTTCGATAAGTATTCGTTGCGCCGTTTGATACAAATCTCAAGCGAAGGTCACGGTCATATTATCGGCTTTCATCCTGAGGGAAAACGGAATTTGAATGAAAATCCATACGATCTTTTACCGGCGCAGCCCGGTGTCGGTGCGGTCATAATGAAGGCTAAACCACAGGTAATTCCGGTGTTCATTGCCGGATTAGGAAATGATTTGCCGAAACAGGTTTTGGGAAACTGGACAGGCGGCGAGAAAGTGCGGATTTGGTTTGGCGAACAGATTGATTTTAAGGATTTTTTTGCAAAAAGTGACCGACTTCGCACTCATAAGGAAATCGGCGATTTTATTATGTTAAAAATTGCCGAACTCGGCGAAAAGGATAGGAAAATGTCGGGTGAAAATGTTAGCATTGGATAATTAATAGAAACTAAACCAATATGGCTGAACAAAATACAATTCAAGATAATATCCAGAAAATTCTGGAAAGCGTCGAAAAAAACACGGCAGAGTTTTTTGAAGGCGTAGCAGAAACCTTAGTTGGCAAAGCCGAAACGCTACGAGATGGATCGGAACTCGATCCGGTTCAATTACCGCGTGATTTATACGCTCACAAAAATGCTCAAACCGAGTGGTGGTATTACACCGGACACGGAGAAACGGCTTCGGGAAAAACATTCGGGTTTGAACTCGTATTTTTTAAAAGACGCACCGATTTAGATAAATTTTCGCTTGTTCCGTTACGTCTTTTGGGAAATCCGATTTATTTCGCACATTTTGCGATAACTGATTGCGACGACAAAAAATTTCGTTACGCACATCGGAAAAGCGCAAACGGCTGGTTTGATTTTCCCGCCTCGGCAAGCGAAACGCATTTTCATTTGCGACTTGGCGATTGGTCGTTGCGGGAATCTCACGAAACGCAGGTTTTACGGGCAACTATCGGAAGCGAAATTGTTTTTGAAGCAAATCTGAAACCAACGAAAAAACCGATTCTCAATGGTAAATCGAAAGACGGTGTTTCCTTTAAAGACAAGGGCGAAGCATCGCGCTATTTCAGTTATACACGAATGGAGATGGATGGTGATCTCGTCTGGAATGGTGAAACCGAGCATTTCACGGGTTCAGCGTGGATGGATAGGGAGTTCGGGACTTGGACACCAACGGAAAATCAAAAAGGTTGGGATTGGTTTTCTATTCAATTAGATGACGAAACCGAGTTGATGTGCTATCAACTGCGAAACAGCACGGGCGGCATTTCATCGTTTTCCAGCGGAAATTTTGTGACGAAAGACGGCGAATTTACCCCGCTTACGGCGGATGATTTTACAATTGAACCGACCGGTTTTTGGAAAAGTCCGAATACAAAAGCGGTATATCCAAGCGGCTGGAAATTGAAAGTTCCAAAGTATGAATTGGAATTGAGCATTTCCCCGATTTTGGAAAATCAGGAACTCGACACACGCGGAACAACGATGATTGTTTATTGGGAAGGTGCTTGCGAAGTCGAGAGCAAAGTAAAAGATAAATTTGTCAAAGGTCGTGCATATGTGGAGCTTGTCGGTTATGACCGTTCGCACGATGCTCCTAATTTAGCATATTTTTTGATGGGAAATGAATTTGAATTTCCGCCGAAATCAATTTTTGGATAATTAAAATAATATGTATTTTTCGCCGCTAAATTCTCGGAATTATATAGTATAAAGAATTCAGTTATTAAATTGAGATAAGTATTTTTCAGGATCAAAATGTTCCGCCATTCTATCTCTCAAGATGAACAGGATTGCCTGTCTATAGGTTTCATCATTGGGATCGTCATTAAAACAGGGTGTTTCAATTTCCGGTAAATTTAAATAACTTATTAAGCAGCACATTAACATCCATAATAAAATTTCTTCTTTTGTTCCAATCGGGTTATGTTGGCAGATCGACTCACTATCGGTATAAATGCCCTGACAAATTCGGGCAAATTCATTTTCAGTTATTCTCGTCATCTCTTTTAAATTAAAACATAAAACCAACCTTTTTTCATAGTGAATCAAAATCGGACACTTATTTAATAAGTTAGAGTGAAAAGGTGTATTCATAAAAGACATTGGAATATCAATAGAAGCGAATTATTACTCGAAACCCTTTATTTATAAACAAATAAAAGCATTTTGTTTTTTGGCACGCTAGTTGCACTTATAATCAATCGTCAAGAGTTTTCGTTTAACAAGTTATTTCTGCCAAATATCGGACCGGGTAAATTCGTAAGGAGGCAGACCTGATGGAAAATGACGAGCAAGGGAAGTGAATGAGATTACCGTAAATTATATGAACGGAAATTGATAAACGAATTGGCTTATTGGGAAAATTTTCAAAGTAAAGTTGAAAATTTAAGTCAATTTAAATCCAACGGGTGGATAAATATCACAACGATAATGGTCGATTTGATATTTCAGTTCTATGACAGATGAACGGGAACTTTTGGCAAATGTTTTTAGCTTTCTTAATTTTTGAATAATTTACACAACCTTCAGTTGTTTGAAAAGCAGAATTTTTACAAGCATATTTATGTGATTTGGTGACCATTCTATTATTCTTCTAAACTCATATCTAATTTTTGCTTATAAGCTTTGCTTTTCAAGC
>JANMAA010000220.1:0-28755 GCA_031359215.1 Acidobacteriota bacterium
GATAAAACTCATCTGACAAATTCATTTTGTAATTTAATTGATAATGCTATAAAGTATTCCAGAGAAAAGCCGGAAGTGATTATTCAAACCAGGAATACGGGAAATGATTTGATTGTCATTGTTGCCGGTTATACAGACAAAATGAAAAATTTCTTACAGATGAATCCCGGACTACGCTCACGATTTAACAAAACTATTGAATTTGAAGATTACACGCCGAAACAGTTAGTTGAGATTTTTGAACTATTCTGTAATAAAAGTAGTTATAACTTAACTCCTTCAACAAACAATTATCTGACACAGGTTTTTTGTAATCTATACGAAAGTAGAAACGAAACTTTTGGTAATGGACGGCTTGCGAGAAATTTGTATGAAATGACAATCAACAATCAGGCAAACAGAATTGTAATGCTTACGAATGTTGACGACGAGATACTTTCATCAATCGAAGAAACGGACATTCCGGGAATGGCAGATTTACAGAGCGTAAGATAATGGATTATTTTATTTTAAGAGACGAAGAAACAGGTAAAGTCATTAAAATCGGACGTTATCGGAATGACGGAATCGCCGAAAGTTTGCGTTTTGGCGATTGGGTTCGAGACCGTGTTTTGGACAGCGAAATGTTCGACGGATTATTGGAACAAATTTCTGAAACGGAAGCCGAAAAAATTATTACGCAAATGCTCAAAGAAGAAAAAATCGCCGCGTAAATCTGAAGAAAAAATAATTTGCTTCACTGCGACCGCTTTCACAACTGAACGCGCACCCGAAAGTTTCCGAATTAGTGAGGGAAGCCGCTGAAGGCGTTCACGATTTGACGGTTCATATGTAATTTGGCGAGCAGTAAAAACAATAAAAGGTCAGTTGATTTTTCGGCTGACCTTTTTAATTTTATGAAATATCAGTTTCAGCAATTGATTATCTTTCTAAAACCTTATTGCGTTTTATTTCGTAAAACAAAATAAAGTGAAAAATCAAGGAAAGTTATGCGAAAAATTATTGCAATGTTTATATTACTGATCGTCGGTCTGATTTTTAGTCCGGCGACTTTTGCTCAGAACGCGATTTCGCCTTTGAATATCAAGCAGAGAACGCTTTCGAACGGGTTAAAGGTTGTTTCCGTGCAGAATAATTCGAGTCCGACGGTGGCGATTCACGTTTGGTATAACGTCGGCGGAAAAAACGATCCGCCGGGACGTTCCGGCTTTGCACATATGTTTGAACATATGATGTTTAAATCTACCAAAAATATGAAAAACGAGATGATGGATCGTTTGACCGAAGATGTCGGCGGATTTAATAATGCTTCGACGTGGGACGATTATACGAATTATTATGAGGTCGTGCCGTCAAATCATCTCGAACCGCTTTTATGGGCGGAATCGGACAGGATGGTTAATTTGAATGTTGACGAAGCCAATTTCAGTTCGGAAAGAGATGTGGTCAAGGAAGAATTTCGGCAAAGTGTTTTGTCACAACCTTACGGCTTGCTGTTTGAATACATCGGCAGTCTTTCTTACCAAAAACATCCGTATAAACGGGGAGTTATCGGTAATTTGGATGAATTGAACGCGGCAACTCCGAAAGATGCCAATGAATTTTATAAGGCTTATTATCGTCCCGACAATGCTTATTTGATAGTTGTCGGTGATTTCGAACAAAAACAGTTTGACGCTTGGACGGATAAATATTTCGGGAGAATAACGCCGCCGAAAACCACGATTCAACGTGTTTCGGAAGTCGAACCGGAACGCGCCGCCGAAAAACGCTTTATGAAAACCGCGCCGATTGTGCCGTTTCCGGCGGTTGCAATTACATATCTTGCGCCGCCTTCAAAAAGTGCGGATATTCCGGCTTTGAGAATTGCCGAACTTATTCTTTCAGCGGGTGAAAGCTCGCGGCTTTATCAGGAATTGATCTATAAACAACAGATCGCACAGGAAGCATCTTTTAGTTATGATGAGCGGTTGGATAAAGGCTTGCTTAATTTTCTGGGTATTGCCTCCGAAGGACATACTTCGGCTGAACTCGAAAAATCTTTGCTTGCCGAATTGGGTAAAATGCAAAACTCTCCGGTTTCGTCAACGGAACTTGCGAAGGCGAAAAATCAATTGATTACAAAGGCACTCCAACAACGCGAAACAAACGACGGCAGAGCGATTTTGATCGAGCGCGCGGTTGCATATCAGGGCGATCCGGCGGAAGTGAATTCCGCTATTCAAAAATTACAAGCGGTTACGGCGGCTGATGTTCAAAAAGTAATGAAAGAGTATTTCACCGACAAAAACCGTGTCGTGATTTATTACCAACAGGCAGAAGGAGAAAAAAATGATAAAAAATAAATTGACTCGGGTTTTCGGCTTTTGGTCTTTGGCGGTTTTTTGTTGCGGACTTTCTGCTTTGACAATTACCGCGCAAGAAACGCCGCCATCGCCATCTGCTCCGAAATCGGTAAAAGTTCCGGCTGTCAAATCGCAAACTTTATCGAATGAATTACAGGTTGTTGTCGTTGAACGCAAAAACGTGCCGCTTGTTACCGTTCAATTGTTAGTCAAAGCGGGCGCGGAAACGGAGAGTTCTGCAAAGGCAGGTTTGGCAAATATGACCGCTTCGCTTTTGACAAAAGGAACAACCACGCGCACCGCTACACAAATCGCCGAACAGATGGAATTTCTTGGCGGTTCGATAAACACAGGCGCAGGTTGGAATAATTCAAGTGTTACGATCAACGTAATGGCGGACAAAATCGATCAGGCGATGGCAATAATGGCGGACACGGTTTTGAATCCGGCGTTCAAACAAGATGAAATAGATTTGCTCAAATCGCAGACACTCGATGGCTTAAATTTCAACTTAAAGCAGCCCGGCTTTTTGGCAAGTTATGTAGCTTCAGCTTACAGTTTTAACGAACATCCGGCTGGCGGAACGCCTGAAAGCATCAATGTTATCAAACGCAATAATATTGTTGATTTTCATAAAGATTATTTTCAACCACAAAATTCTATATTGATTTTTACAGGTGATATTACCGGAGATAAAGCAAATAAATTGGCTGAGCAATATTTTGGAAATTGGAAAAAACCGGACGATTCTTCTGGCAGCGGTTCCGGCAGCGGTTCCGGCAGTTTTTCCACATCGAAAGCAATAGTAAAACGTATATTGGTTGTAGATTTGCCGAATTCAGGTCAAGCGGCGGTCAGTTATGCAAAAAAACTAAATCTCGCAAATTCAGGGCGGACATCGAAGAACTATTATCCCGCTTCAGTTTTGAATTCGCTTCTCGGCGGCGGATATTCTTCGCGCCTTAATCAGGAAATTCGTATCAAACGAGGTTTGAGTTACGGGGCGGGCAGCAGTTTTGCTTGGCGTTCATTAGACAGCAATTTCGGAACGCGGACGCAAACCAAAAACGAATCGGCGGCAGAAGTTGCCGAATTAGTTGTTGATGAAATTAAAAAATTAGCTGTTTCCAAGATTGAAGATTCCGAATTGAATCCGCGTAAAATGGTCTTGATCGGCACTTTCGGACGCAATCTCGAAACTAACGGCGGTCTTGCCGGTGCAATCGGCGATTTGTATAGTTTCGGACTCTCGACGAGTGAACTCAATTCTTATTTGGACAATGTGAATGCTATTTCCGACGCGCAAATTCAAAAATTTGCCGGTGAAAATTTATATGGCGGCGATATAATAATCGTCGGCGACGCGAAGATATTTATGGATGATTTGAAAAAGCGTTTTCCCGATAAGCAAATCGAAGTTATCAAAGCTGACGAACTCGATTTGAGCAAAGCGAATTTGCGGAAATAATCCTAAAGTCCTATTAATAAAAGCAAAAAGCGGAAAGCGTCGTGGAACTTTCCGCTTTTTTTAACTGATTAGTTGCCAATCTTTTAGTTGTTTTTCCACTGTCTTCCTGATTTTTTGAAAAAGTGTTCCATAAAGTTTTCTTCGGAAAATCCAGAAAACAAGTCTTCCAATGGTTTTACCAAACAAATTTCCTGACAAAATATTTGTAATGTAGGGAGAAAGAATATAATTTAATCGACCAAACATATTTGGCTCGAGTTTGTCGAATTTTTTCATATCATATTTCGGAAACTTTAAATCACCGTAAAGGTTTTCAATATCCTCACGTTTGATGATTTGCGTTTTTGATAAATTTCCGTCGAGCAAATCTTCGATAATGTTTACATCGGGAATTAATGGATAAAATTCTGCTCCATCATCTTTTATCTTGAAAATTTCAGCGGATTCGTTTCGATATGAATTCTTGAAAATCGGATTCATCAGAGTTTTTTCGATGTTGAAACGAAAATGATTTCTCAAAAAAGATTTACAGTTGATTTGCCCGAGCCGAAAATCGTGTTTACGAAAACTCTTGTCGAGAAAACCGCCAAAACCGCCCAGACAACCGCAAGCTATCGCTAAACTCCCGTTAAATGCCGAAGGAATTGGGTTGCCATCGGTATCGGCAAGTTTGTTTCCATTTTCGTCAACCTCATATTTCACAACGAATCTGCCATTTTTCTTTAT
The DNA here is from genome assembly GCA_031359215.1 of Acidobacteriota bacterium. GTDB lineage: Bacteria > Acidobacteriota > Blastocatellia > Pyrinomonadales > Pyrinomonadaceae. The sequence goes on from JANMAA010000220.1 coordinate 4,540, forward strand.
AATTTTTCCATCTTTATCTTTTTGAAAAACGCGTCTTCGCGGTGCAATCAAATGATAACTGAAATCACTTTCATCAAAGGCTTTTTTGAGAAGTTTCGGTTTAACCAGAAGCTGGGTTCGCACCGCCATAAGCAATTGACCGATTGCACCGAAAAAATCATAAGGATAGATATTTTCTGTTGATTCTTCCTCATCCGGCGGTTTTGTTTTAGGCTTTCGTTTTTCAGACGGGAACGGGTCAATCATTAATATCGTAAAATTTTTCATTTCGCGTATTTTTTCTTCATCCGATTCCTGATAGATTTTTTTTAGGCGTGTCATTAACAAATCTTCGGTCAATTCAAACGGCTCATTGTTAATCAAACCTCCATCCATCATCGCGGAACGGAAATTATGAGTTGTAATTGAAGTGTCGAGATCGTCGTAAATTCCCTTTAGCAAAATATTATTTTTGATATATTTTGATTCGACATCATAAAATCCGTATTCAAGCCCAATTGGAAACGCGCCCGTCGAAACTGCCGCATTACGAAGCAGATTCAGGTTTTCGCTGCCGGTTTTGAAGTTAATATTGATAACGCCGGATTCTTCGGAATCGGTGAAATTGAACATCGCTAAATCACGATGGTCATAAGTAATAAAGTCGCTCGGATAAATTTGCGCCGGATTTTGTTTGTTGACATCAAGCCGGATAACTCGTTCGTATCCTTTTAAGTTTGTCATAGTTACGAAAAGATAAAAATCTTCGGCGACATAATCAGGTAATTTGGCGCATTTTCTTTCATCTTCGGAAAGTTCAAGCGCGTCAGTTGCAATTTCGCGGACAAACTTTGAATTTAACAAAGAAACGGGAAATTTAGCCTTCGGATTATCTTTTAAGACGGTTTTAATGTCTGAATCGCTCAACAAAATTTCCATCATATTGTCATCGGACAAATTTACCCACGAATTATAAAGCCGATTTTTCTTGCGCGCATCTTCTTTACCATCGAAAGCGCAATGATTTTTTTCGGGCAGATGAAGCACTAAAGAACTGATCGCAGCAGTCATTCCGCCTGCCGAAGCACCGCTTAAAATCTCGATTTTGACATCGTGAGTTGGAATAGCGTTATAGAGTTTTGCCGCCCGCCTGATAGATTTTTCGAGATTTTCAGGAACAAATTCTTTCCAATCGGGACAAAATTCCTTAGCTTTTTGAAATATTTCATCATTAAGCCCAAAATTATCGAGTTCCGCCCAAGATTTGTTTTCCAGTTCGCCTAAAATATCGAAAAATTTAACGGCTTCTTTTTTTTGACGCGTCCATTTTTCGAGAGTTTCGAGCAAATAGTCAACTACTCCCGCCGTATAAGCACCGGCAGAAATTGCACCTGCCATAGTTATTGCCAAATGCAGAGGTTTATTTTCATTCGCCATAAAATAGTTTCTCCTTACCATTAATATAAGATTTCATCATTCGGATTAATCACTTCGGGCTTTAGAAAGCACTTATTCTTATTTGTATATGCTTTTTTTTCTTAAAACATTACACCTTATTTTTGAAAAAATAAAAATAATAATTTCAAATCTTTAATAAAGTAATGTTTTAATATAAATTAAGACGAAAGAATTAATATTTATGCACAAAAATCTTCGTTCATTTATCAAGACGCTCCAAAAAGAAAATGATTTAATCGAGATCGAAGCGGAAGTCGATCCTTATTTGGAGATCGCGGAAATTCATCGCCGCGTTATTGAAGAGCAGGGAAAAGCCTTGCTTTTTACAAATATTAAAGGCTCGAAATTTCCGGTCGTAACTAATCTTTTCGGAACAGCAAAACGGATTGATCTTGCTTTCGGAAAAAAACCGCAGGAATTTGTCAAAACGGCGGTGGAAATGGTCGATGTTTTATTGCCGCCAAAACCTGCAAAACTCTGGAATTATCGGCAGATGGCTTATGACGCACTCAAGTTCGGGACAAAAAACGTCAAAAATGCGCCGATTCTGGAAAGATTCAGCCGCCAACCGAAACTGACCGAGATTCCGTTGCTTCAACTCTGGCACGAAGACGGCGGACATTTCGTAACTTTGCCGCTTGTTTATACCGAAAGTCCGATTTCGGGCAAACATAATCTCGGAATGTATCGCATTCAGCGTTACGACGACACGACGACCGGGATCCACTGGCAGATCGGCAAAGGCGGCGGCTTTCATCATTTTGAGGCTGAACGGTTGAACCGGTCTTTGCCCGTAAATATCACGATCGGCGGTGCGCCCGCGATGATTTTAGCGGCGATTGCGCCATTGCCCGAAGACGTTCCCGAATTGATGCTGGCTTCACTGCTGGCAAATTCCAAGATTGAAACGGTAAAAAATCCGCTTGAAAACGGACTGCGCCTTATTGCCGAAGCGGAATTTGTTTTTAGCGGTGAAGTTCCGCCGAATGTGCGCCGTCCCGAAGGACCTTTCGGCGATCATTACGGCTATTATTCGCTCAAACACGATTATCCCGTTTTTAATTGCAAAGCGATCTTTCACCGCAAAGACGCGATTTATCCCGCAACCGTCGTTGGCAAACCGCGTCAGGAAGATTTTTTTATCGGCGATTATTTGCAAGAATTATTGTCGCCGCTTTTTCCGCTTGTAATGCCGGCGGTCAAAGATTTGTGGAGTTATGGCGAAACTGGATTTCATTCGCTTGCGGCAGCCGTCGTAAAGGAACGCTACACCCGCGAAGCCCTCGGCGCGGGATTTCGCATCTTGGGCGAAGGTCAATTGTCGCTCACCAAATTTCTGATGCTGACCGATAAACCCCAAGATTTACGCGATTTCAAAGCGTTATTTGAACATATCTTGGCGCGGGTAAATTGGGAAAGCGATTTCTTTATCTTTGACCGCACATCTTTTGACACGCTCGATTATGCTTCGGGCAAAATAAATCACGGCTCAAAAGCAATGCTGGTCGGCGTTGGCGAGGCGAAACGGAAACTAAAGCGCGAGTTTGCCGGTAAATTGCCGAATAATATCAAACGCGCCGAAGTTTTTTGCGGTGGTTGTCTGGTTTTGGAAGGTGAAACTTATGCGGAAAATGAGGAACTCGGTGAACAAATCGCCAAGTCGGGAAAATTCGACGATTGGCAGCTTGTCGTTCTGCACGATTCGGCGGATTTTTCCAAATCAACCGATAAATTTCTCTGGGCGACGTGGACGCGGTTTAATCCTTCAACCGACATTTATGCCAAAGAAGCCAAAGTAGTCAACAATCATATAACTTATAATTCACCGATAGTTATTGATGCGCGAATGAAACCGTGGTATCCGGCAGAAGTCGAAGTGCGCGTGGATATTGCCAAATCGGTTGATGCCCGCTGGCGCGAGTATTTTCCAAACCGCTAGACCCGCAGTCGGGCGCGGATCGCCATTGATTTGATTTCGTGTCGCTCGATTGCTTCGACCAAACTCTGCAAGCCGCTTTCAATATCTATAATTCTGTGTTTTTCGCGCCAATGGTTTTTAGTCGGAAAAAGGCAGAAACCCGCGCGTGAGCAAGGGTGCTTTTCATTTCCTAACTTTTCCAATCGCCAATTCACCGCTTTGACAGGCGCGTTTATAATCTTTGAAATAATCTTCGGAAAACTCCCGCCGAAACTGCAAAGCAATCCCTTTGCCCATCACGCCGAAACAGTTCACGGCATTTACTAACGCTTCCGCCTTTGCTTCCAACAAGTTTCCTTTGGTTTCGGTAATCATCTTTTTGTTTGAGTTTATTACAGATAAAACTTAAAACCATGCTTGTTTAGAACACTTTGTCTTATCAAACAATTGAACGACTTGATTGCGACTTGATAAAATTTATCTCAAAAAGTGCATCATCATTGTTTCTCTGTTGTTAATTGGATTAGAAAATTCTGACTCATTGGTAATTATATGAAGAGGATCATATATAAAAAATAAAACTCTTCTTCCATTGTCTCCGTATTTTGTGATGTCTGATGAAAGTGCTTCTCTAATTGCGCCTAAATCTTCCTTCTTACGGACATATTTCGCTTCAACCCAAAATGATAAATCTTCGGCAGACCAATCTGGTTTAGTAGCACCTGAAGACCAACGCATAAATGGAAATTCTCTTACCAGAATATTGTCATTTGCAAGCAAAATTCCATCACATATTTCTTGTAAATGAGGTTCATTTTGTGGTTTGTGTGTTTGGCAAGATTTTGGAATACCATTATTTAAAAGATGAATGATTTTTTCAGCAAACGCTACCCAAGATGACTCACGATGTTCGTTACTCGCAACTGCAAACAACATTGAAGATTTATCAACTTCGCCAACAATTAACTTTTCTGAGTTTTCTGATATTTTCTGAGCCAATACTTTGCAAACAGATTTCCCGTGTTCTTTATGAATTTGAATCAATTTTTGGGTTGCGTCACTTTGATCTGAAAAATTTCTAATTGCTCTGGAAATGTCACGACTAAATTTTGTTGCAATTTCCGCTTCACTCATCCTGTTTAATTCCGTAGCGTGTCGAGCGAAATTTACAGCGATGTTTTTTTCATAACCGTCTTTTCGTTTTCCAGTAAAAACATCTACCACATAATCTGTTTCGGGGTCTAATTCCTGTGCATTTGCAGCAAATATTGCCACACGTCTATCAATACATTGACTGCAAGTTCCACAATGCCACTGTGAAGCAGATTGGAAATATCCAGTATGAGCGCACGAGCAGCTATGTTCGATCAAATCTGCTGAATTGTTTAGTTTAATTATTTCAATGATGTCTTTTTTGGTTTTTAGAATATAAGGGTTATCAACGATAAAATTCCGCTCTGTAACCAACGAATAGAAATCAGAAAAAAGTTTAAGGGTAAATGGATGTGTAGTTCGTGAAGCTCTTGCTCTTAAAACTTCATCTGCGACAGGCAAATTTAAACTGACGATTCCATTTTCATAAAATCTTACTCCGTCTGCTTTAACAGATTCAGCTATGACAGTTCCGATTGCAGAAAAAAGCAGTGAACGAGTTCGTTGTAAGAATTCTCTTCCAAGTTTGCTATCTTTATTTATGAAAACAGGAATGTGTTGAATCGGCGCGTCAAATTTTGCAGTTAGTTCTTCATATAGTTTTTTCTGCCTGCTGTAAGTTGTATTAACAGGACTATGACTTACTAACATTAGAGGATGATTCTGATTTGCTTGTTCTGTAATTCCTGCAAGTGAATCCAAACCGCCCGAAAACATTGTTACTCTGTCAATTCCGTAAAATTCCCAATCTTCGAGTTCGCCGAATTGTAGGTATTCATCAACAGTTCGGTCTTTTTCGAGTTTTACAAAATCAATTTTTACTTTATCGTTCGAGATAAATGTAATAATTTGAAGAAGCAATTTAATGACTTCGGGAGTTTGCCAAAAAGTTAAATCTCTTACAGGAATAATAAAATGAAAATCTCTTTCCCACGCCTCAGTTGAATTATTATCCGTCCAGTCTGTTCCTCTTTGAGTCGAAGCATCAGCCGTATAAATGTAGGAAGCAATTTCCAACAAATCTACAAGACGAGGCGCAAAATTTTGCTTGAAAATTTTGGCAAGTTTTTCAAGCCGAATATTAACATTCGGATCATTGCCAACAGAATCAAGTTCAATTATGCGTTTGCCGTCTTTAATTTTGTCATCTTCCGAAATCTGAAACCCACTGCAAAGAAATAAACGAGGTTCAATCACGTCTTAAATTTTTGCTTTTTCAGTTCAGATTTTAATTTCTTTAATGCGACTGACATAAAATCGGAAGTATTTTCAATATTTATTCCTTTCATATACTCCGTTTTTGAATACCACTCGCCGCAATAATCGCGGACTATTTTTGCAGTTTGTTCACAGTGGGTCTGTAAAACTTGATTAAATTTTGTAATGTCTTCGACACTTCTCAATTTTCCCGTTCCGACTTGCGCGGCAGTAACTCGGCTTAGAAAAAAGTTGAGGTAATGTGTCATAAAATGACCGAAAAATTTTTGCCCTAAATCAGCAAATCCTTTTTTTGTTGATAAAGATTTAATTGCAGATTGAACTTCCTCTTTCCCAGTTCCAAATAAAGTATTTGCTTTCGGCTCAACCATTTTACTTATGGTTTCGCCAATGGATTGTTGAGCCATTTCACTAATATCTGTAGCTCGTCCATTTTCAAAAATGTAATCGTCAATTGATATTTGAATTTCTGATATAAGGTCGAACGTAGAAGAAAGTTTTGAAATATTTATTTGATGCTTTGATAATTTTTCTTCCCAATTTTCTTCGCGGGAGGATAAAGCTAATTGTGTGAGTAGATAGAATGTGTAACGCAAGCCAATATCATCTAACGCTCTTTCGATTCCAGTCTCAGCCGCATCCAATGTTCTAACTGCAATCATTTCAACTTCATCTTTGAAAACAGGATTGCTGGACATAAATTGGGCATTAGACATCAAAGCCACAATGTCTTTCCATTTGCGGCTTTTAGGGATTTCACCGAGTCTAGTATGTCCCATAACTATTCAGTAGCGAGATAATTGACGTTAGAGTAAATTGCTTTTCTAATTCGCAAGTTTATTTATATATGCTTGTTAAGTCAATAAAACATTCATATTATTAAAGAGTTAAAAGTTTCAGTTTTCAGGGGAGCAAATTTTAGCTGAGAGTTGTTCAACGCGAACATTACCCTAAAAACCTGATGCGGATAATACCGACGAAGGGAGAAAAACAATGAGTGAAAATATCGAAATAAAAGAAAAAACCAGCGACGAAGTTTCTTTGCCGAGTTCGCGTAAGATTTACGTTGAAACGAACGGCAATACCATCAATCAAAACAAACATAATCTGCGCGTTCCGTTTCGGGAAATCGCGCTTTCGCCGTCGAGGAATATGAACGACGAGATCGAGGAAAATCCGCCGGTGCGTGTGTATGACACGAGCGGCGTGTGGACTGACCCGCAGGCGAAATGCGATGTGCGCGAGGGTTTGCCGCAGTTGCGGCGCGAGTGGATTTTGTCGCGTGAAGACGTTGAGGAATACGAAGGTCGCGAGATTTTGCCGCAGGATAACGGCTATTTGACCAAGGGCGCGGAGGACGTTGCGAAGGTTAAAGACAACGGAAAACTCGAAGAATTTCCGGGTTTGAAACGTGCGCCGCTTCGGGCGAAGGCGGGCAAAATCGTTACGCAGATTCATTATGCGCGGCAAGGAATCATCACGCCGGAGATGGAATATGTGGCGATTCGGGAGAACTTGGGGCGGCAGATCGCGTTTGAAACTTTGGCGAACGGGCAGGAAAACGTGCGCGATTCGGCTTTCCATCAACACAAAGGCGAATCGTTCGGCGCGGCTTTGCCGAAGTTCGTTACGCCCGAATTCGTCCGTGATGAAGTCGCTCGCGGGCGGGCGATTATTCCGTCGAATATCAATCATCCCGAAGCCGAACCGATGGCGATTGGGCGCAATTTTCTCGTGAAAATCAACGCGAATATCGGCAATTCGGCGATTGCTTCGTCTATCGAAGAAGAAGTCGAAAAGATGCGCTGGTCAACGCTCTGGGGCGCGGACACGGTGATGGATTTGTCCACGGGCAAAAATATCCACGCCACGCGGGAATGGATTTTGCGGAATTCGCCCGTGCCGATTGGGACTGTGCCGATTTATCAGGCTCTCGAAAAAGTCAACGGCAAGGCGGAAGATTTGACTTGGGAAATTTACCGCGACACTTTGCTCGAACAGGCGGAACAAGGCGTTGATTATTTCACGATTCACGCGGGCGTTCGACTGCCGTATATTCCTCTGACGGCGAAACGGACGACGGGAATCGTTTCACGCGGCGGTTCGATTATGGCGAAATGGTGTCTCGCGCATCACGAGGAAAGTTTTTTATACACAAGGTTTAGAGAAATTTGCGAGATTATGCAGGCGTATGACGTTTCGTTCAGTCTCGGCGACGGTTTGCGTCCCGGTTCGATTGCCGACGCGAATGACGAAGCGCAATTTGCCGAACTCGAAACGCTCGGCGAACTGACCAAAATCGCTTGGGAAATGGACTGCCAGACGATGATCGAAGGTCCCGGACACGTCCCGATGCACCTCATCAAAGAGAATATGGACAAGCAGCTCGAAGTCTGCGGCGAAGCACCTTTTTACACGCTCGGACCTCTGACAACCGACATCGCACCGGGTTACGACCACATCACGAGCGGCATCGGCGCGGCGATGATCGGCTGGTTCGGCTGCGCGATGCTCTGCTACGTCACGCCCAAAGAACACCTCGGTTTGCCCAACAAAAAAGATGTCAAAGACGGCGTTATCACCTACAAACTCGCCGCCCACGCCGCCGACCTCGCCAAAGGTCATCCCGGCGCACAAATCCGCGACAACGCCGTCTCGAAAGCCCGCTTTGAATTCCGCTGGGAAGACCAGTTCAACCTCGCCCTCGACCCAATCATCGCCCGCGAATACCACGACGAAACTCTACCCGCAGAAGGCGCAAAACTCGCCCATTTCTGCTCAATGTGCGGACCGCATTTCTGCTCAATGAAAATCACCCAGGAAGTCCGCGAATACGCCGCCCAAGAAAACATCGAAGCCGAAAAAGCCTTGGCGGTCGGAATGGCGGAGAAGGCGAAGGAATTCACCGCAACGGGAAGCGAGATTTATCACGGGAATTTACCTGAAGGTGCAAATGAACATCACTAATTTATGGATGCAGAAATAGAAAAAGAAAATTTTGCCGAAACCAAGGTTTATGAAAGTATTTTTAACATTTTTGAACTAGAACTCAAAGAAATAAGTCGTTTTGTAGCTTTTACAAGCGACAATATGACTGCTTATTCAAACAAAATTCACGAATTACATCTTCGAGTTTGTAGCGAAATTGAAAATGTTCTCAAAATTGTTGTTCACAAACATTTTGTGTCAGCAGATGAAATTAAGACCCTTTGGGAAACTGACAAATCTGCATTTTTAGAGAAGAAATCGCTTACTTCAAAATATGAAGAATTGAAAAATGATTTGAACAAAGGCGAGAAAGGAAAGTTAGATAAGTTTTTATTTGGCTATCCTGATTTTTTGTTCTATTTCAAAATTGCCTGTGAAAAATTTAATCTTCACAAAAAAGTCATCAAATTTACTGGAATGGTTTCTCACAATATTGATTGGGAAATCATTCAGCCTTTTGAATCGGACGGTAATCGAGATGTGCCGACTTGGTGGACAAATTACAACAAGCTAAAACACGACAAGATTAAAAATTTTAACATTTGTACACTCGGCGATTTGATTTATTCAATGTCGGGATTATTCATTTTGATGAATTATCTTTTGAAATATAAAGAAAATAACGCTCCAATCGAAAATAGAAACTATTTGATAGAAAAAATGAAGCAGAGCGTTTTTTTAGATGTTGATTTTTGTTCTTTCAATTCAAAACTCTTTTTCGCAACTAATTCGTATCAAAATATTCTCTATTCTATGTTTTTACCTCAAAATATTTCTGAAAATACATATCAAAGTTTCCAGTTGGGTAATTTAATTCAAGCAGAAAAGTATTTCTCAGACGATGAAAAACAAATTGAACTGAAAAATTTGGATTTGACATCATTCGAACGTAAAATGATTTGGGGTAATGAAGAGGGAAATAAAAAATCAGAAAGTATTGAACACAGTATTTTTTATACATACTTGGATTATATGCAAGTTGTAGATTTTGGTGGAAACTCATATCAAGAGTTACATCATTACGGCGTATTTACTAACTAAAAAGACGAAAGAGTTTGTTGCAACGGAAGGCAATTAATCACGGCAAGCCTGACGGTGTGGACGATCATCATTAAAATTACCCGATTGCAATTGGTGAAATATGAATTGCCGTCTGCTTTAGCTGACGGATTGAGAATGTGAGATAGACAAAGCATTAGCCAAAAAAAAAAGGATAAATAAAATTACTTACAGCTTTAGCTAAAGCAAAAAGGATGATTGATATTTTATTTGTGTTTGGCTAAACCCTGTTATTATTTCAATTACAGTTCCGTCAGCTAAAGCAGACGGCAATTCATAAAGCACGACGCAATTCATAAAAGAAAATTTGTCAGCTAAAGCGTTCCGTCAGTTAAAGCTGGACGGCAATTCATTTGGCAGGACGACAATTCATAAAGCTAGGCGGCAATTCATAAGATTAGTTTTGTCAGTTAGAGCAGACGCAATTCGTAAAATTCACAGCATAAAAAATATGTCATACATCAAAGTTTGGCTGCATTTTGTTTGGTCAACAAAGGACAGAAAGCCGTTTCTGACTGACGACATCAGACAAAAAGTTTTTCAACATATTCGAGATAACGCCAAAGAAAAAGGAATTTTCATTGATTTTATCAACGGCTATGTTGAACACGTTCATTGTTTGATTTCTCTTGGTTCGGATCAGACAATCGAAAAAATAATGCAGTTGATAAAAGGTGAATCGTCATTTTGGATTAATAAAAATGGACTTTGCAAAGAAAAATTTCAATGGCAGGATGATTATTTTGTAGTCTCGGTGAGCGAAAATGTCGTTGATAATGTTCGGGATTACATCAAGAATCAAGAAGTTCATCACAAGGCGAAAAGTTTTGATGAAGAGTTTGAAAAATTTCTGAAAAGAGCAGGTTTTCAAAGATTTGAAGACAAGAAAGATTGATTTTTAATTGAGATTTTTGATTGAGAATTTATGAATGAATTTGGGTTTAAGTGAATTGCCATCTGCTTTATGAATTGCCGTCTGCTTTAGCTGACGGATTGAGAAGGTCAAGATAGACAAGGCTTTAGCCAAATTCAAAAAGAATAAATCAAATTCCGAATTGCTTTAGCGAAAGCACAGATTAATATTTTATTTATTTCGGCTAAAGCCTGTTATTATTGCAATTACAGTTCCGTCCGTCTTATGCAGAACCTTCCAATTCATAAAGCAAGATGGTCACGCCGAACTTGACCAAATCCGAACGGGAATTTTATCTTTCGTGTTAAAATTATTTTGAGGTTTTAAGTTGTGGAAATTAGCGTCAAATTACCGAATAATTTGTATCAGGATGTTTCGCATCTCGCACAGGCGAAGAAGAAAAGTGTTGCCGAATTTGTTAAAAATGCCGTTAAAAAAGCTGTCAGTGAAGATTCTGCTGATTTTGAAGAGCAAGTGAAAATTATTGAGCAAAGCATCAAGTTTTGTTCAGATAAAGAGGTTTTGGAATTGGCAAATTTGCAGTTGCCGGATGATGAACGCTTGAAATATTTGTTTGAAAAAAATCGGGAAAGCGTTTTGACGAAGAAAGAACACGTTGAACTGACGAAGGCAGTTGAACTCAGTCGAATCAATGATTTACGCAAAGCCTTTGGCATTGTCGAAGCAAAAAAACGCGGACTGATTTAATGTCAAAATTTTCCAAAGAATTAGACAAAGAAGTTCGCCAAGTCTCAAAAAATCGTTGTGGTTATTGTTTAACTCCGCAGAGTTTGACCTCTCACAAACTTGAAATCGAACATATTTATCCAATCTCAAAGGGCGGAACTTCAACCCAAGAAAATTTGTGCTTGGCGTGTCGGCACTGTAATTTACATAAATCAGCAAGTATTTTTGGATACGATTTAGTTACAACAAAAAGAGTTCGTTTGTTTAATCCGAATTTGCAAGATTGGTCGGAACATTTCGTTTGGGATAAACACAAAACTTCGATTGTCGGCAAAACCTCGTGTGGACGTGCCACAATTTACACCCTAAAAATTAACGACGATTTGCAAACAAACGCCCGCAAAATATGGAAATTAACAGGCTTATTTCCGCCGAACGATTAATCAGTGATTTTTAAGACAGTATGTAAAGCCTGTTATTATTGCAATTACACTTACGTCCGTCTTATGCAGAACCTTCCAATTCATAAATCTCATAAATCTCATAATAAATTGACAAAATCGCGGGTTGATTCGATAATATGGGTGGACAATGTGCGTCCATATTTTAGTAGGGAGTTTGAATTATGATTACAACAAAGGAAAATCGTTTCAGCATTAGAGCGACGGCAACGCAGAAGAATTTGATTGCCCGTGCGGCATCTCGCAGTAACAAAACCATTAGCGAGTTTGTCTTGGAACACGCCATCGAAGCTGCTGAGGCGTTGGAAATGGACGATGCCAATTTTGCGGTCAGCCGTGAAAAATATGAGCAGTTTTTAGCCGCTTTGGACGAAAAACCGAAGTCAATTCCCGCACTTCGCAAACTTTTCTCAGAAAAAATTTAATGGAAACTACGCCTTTAGACAAACTCCAAGACCGTGATTTGTTTGATTGCGAAGTAGAGCCATTAAATGATTATTTGAAAAAATATGCCTTGCAAAATCAGAAAAAAGATGCGGCTCGGACATACGTTGTTGCGAACGAAGAAAATCTAATAATCGGCTATTACACATTAGTTTTCGGCTCGGTTTCGATTGAAGAAACTACGCCCGAAATTTCTGCCGGATTGGGCAAATATCCGATACCGATTATTTTATTGGCGCGTCTGGCAATTGATAAAACTCAAAAGGGCAAAGGCTTAGGCAAATTCTTGATGAGAGATGCTCTGCTTCGTGCGGTTCGGGCTGCGGAAATCGCCGGTTTGCGGGCATTTTTAGTTCATGCCAAAGACGAATCGGCAAAAGCTTTTTACGAAAAACTCGGCTTCGAGCCTTCACCGCACAATGAATTTCATTTGTTTTTGAAAATGTCGGATATTCGTGCATCTTTGACCGCTGGTTAATAATTTTGGCGAAAGAGCAAAACCTCGAAGCCGAAAAAGCATTGGCTGTCGGAATGGCGGAGAAAGCGAAGGGGTTTTTCGCACCGGGAAGCGAGATTTATCGCGGGAGTTTGCCTGATGGGGCAAAGGATCATCATTAAAATTACCCGATTGCAATTGGTGAAATATGAATTGCCGTCTGCTTTAGCTGACGATTGATAAGGTGAGATAGACAAGACTTTAGCCAAATAAAAAAGGATAAATCAAATTCCTTACAGCTTTAGCTAAAGCAAAAAGGATGATTGATATTTTATTTGTGTTCGGCTAAAGCCTGTTATTATTACAATTACAGTTCCGTCAGCTAAAGCAGACGGCAATTCATAAAACAAACGTAGATTTATCAGATTTATCAAAAAAATCTGCCCGAAAGTGCGAAAAATTATGAATAACACGAGAGTTTACAGAATGTCTTTTGCGAGTGTTTATCCGCATTATATTCAAAAAGCGGAAAAGAAAGGTCGCACAAAAGCGGAAGTGGATGAAATAATATTTTGGCTGACCGGATATGACGAACAATCATTGCAGCAGCACCTTAACTATAAAACCGATTTTGAAACTTTTTTCGCCCAAGCACCACAAATAAATCCGAATGTTTCAAAAATTACAGGTGTCATTTGCGGTTATCGGATTGAAGAAATCGAAGACAAATTGATACAACAAATTCGTTATTTGGATAAGTTAGTAGACGAATTGGCAAAAGGTAAAGCAATGGAGAAGATTTTAAGAAAGTAAGCCGAACAAACACGGGCATCATTAATTTATCCAAGCAATGAACAAAAATCTAGTTTCATATTACAGCGACAGAGCAAGGGAATACGAAAAAGTTTATTTGAATTCTGCCGAACAAGGCGATTTGCAAACGGCTGAAAAGATTTTGAAAGACTTGTTTGTTCAAAAAACGGTTTTAGAAATCGCTTGCGGCACGGGCTATTGGACGGAGAGAATTGCAAAGACTGCAACTACAATTTATGCAACAGATATTAACCAAAACGTGATTGAAATTGCACGGAAAAGACAGACGGAAAACATAACTTTTGCGGTTGCCGATATGTTTGATTTCACGCCTGACAAGAAATTTGAAGGTGTGTTCGGCGGTTTTATCTGGAGTCATATTTTGCTCCAAGACCTAGATAAATTTATCGGAAAAATCAAAAGTTTATTCAAACCAAACGGAATACTCGTTTTTATTGACGGCAACGCAGTCGAAGGAACAAACCACGACTTTAAGAACATCACAAAAACAGACGAATACGGCAACACTTTTCAAACGAGAACGCTTGAAAACGGCTCATCGCATTTGGTCTTAAAAAACTTTCCGACAAAAGAATTTTTGATTGAAAAACTTTCAAGTGTTGCAACTGAAATCAACTTTATTAAACTGAAATACTATTGGATATTAAGTTGTAAACTGATTGAAAAATAATGAACAGAATAAATCCAAAAGTTGACACATATTTCACCGCAGGTTGCGGTCGTTGCCATTTGGTCAATACGCCCGAATGCAAAGTCCATAATTGGGATGCAGAATTGGCGAAATTGCGCGAAATCGTTCTCGCTTGCGGACTGACTGAAGAATTGAAATGGAGTCATCCTGTCTATACATTTCAGCAGAATAACATCGTTTTAATTGGTGCATTCAAAGAGAAGTGCGTGATTAGTTTTTTCAAAGGCGCATTACTCAAAGATGCCGCACAAATCCTAACCAAACCCGGCGAAAATTCGCAGTCGGATCGCGTTATTCGATTCACCGATGTTCAACGAATAATAGAGTTGAAATCTGTTATCAGAGCCTATATTTACGAAGCCGTTGAAGTTGAAAAAGCAGGTTTGAAAGTCGAGTTTAAAGAAACAAAAGACTTTGCGCTTCCCGAAGAATTAGAAAAGAAATTTGCCGAAAAGCCGGAATTAAAATCAGCGTTTTTTGCCTTAACACCCGGACGGCAAAGAAGCTATATTCTGCATTTTTCGCAACCGAAGCAATCCGCAACCCGTGCGGCAAGAATTGAAAAATGTATGCCTAAAATTCTGATTGGAAAAGGCTTAAATGATTGAAGGACTATAAAAATATGCTGACAGAAATTAACCCGAAATTACCGATGCGTAACAAAGCCATGACACGGGATTTTTACATTAATAAATTAGGTTTCGTGCAACATGGAGGCGACTTCGACGAATATTTAATGGTTGAAAAAGATAGAATTCAAATTCACTTTTTCGAGTTTAAAGAACTCGATCCCAAAGAAAACTACGGGCAAATTTATATCCGAACTGACGATATTGATGCGCTATATCAATTTTTTCAAGAAAATCAAATCAGTATTCATCCAAACGGAGATTTACAAACTACATCTTGGGGGCAAAAGGAATTTTCGATTCTTGACCCGGACAATAATTTGCTGACGTTTGGACAAAGTTTATAGTAAATTACGATATATTCGCAAATGGCGAAAGAATATATTAAAATTTTATAGATTTGACGAACTCAAACCTATTGTAATTGTAGAAGAAACTAAAACAATTTATTACCAAACTTATATTCATAATGACATAAAATTGGCGAGTTTACGCAATGAATCCAAATGACATTCGTTTAGAATGAAATTATCCGTGCCTAAATTCAGTTTTACTTTTTTAGCGTTTGTAATATTGATGAATTGCTCTCGAGTTACAGGTATGGAAATAAATTGCCTCCTGTATCCGAAGTTGGTGAGTTGATCTGCTACATCATTTAATCCTAGATTTATAACGGTATTATCAAGATTCAGCGAAATATTTAATTTTTTTTCATAAACTAACAGTTTAGCTTCTGTTTCGATGGCGATGGTAATTTTTTCCGGCATAGTGGCTAATTTACCTTGATACCTGTAATAAGCGGTCAATGCTACTCCAAAATCATCATTATGATAGGAGTTTTTGCCATGAAATTCACTTTCGCTGTCAATATGAAATATACCTGCGATAACTAGGAAATCAAGTAGAATTTGGGTTTCATTCTTCGATTTATCGAAAGTTTTAATAATTCTCCCACACTTATATTTTGTTTTGGATGAATTCTTTGTCGATTGTGCATTTCCCGAAATTACACAAATTAATACAATTAGGATAAGTGAGTAAACTGCTTTCATTCTTTATTCTCCTTTTTAACTTAGTGGGTTTAATGACTGAATAATAGGAAATTCTCAGTCTCCGATAATTATTTATAAACTAATAATAGGCTTTAGGTAAAGTAAAATTCGGTTATTTGAAATTAGATTTTGAAGAGCTCGTTGTTTGGGAATTGTCTGCACCACCGACAATGTAGCTGTCACGCGCTCTGATTATTAGATTTGGGCGGTCAACGCGCACTTTTATTTGTTTGCGTTGCCCGGTTTGTCCGGTTTCTATCGGATAATAGCCGATGTTGTATTGTCGGCGCAGTTCTTCTGCGATACCTTCAAAAGCAGCAGTTAATCCACCGGCAGTTGAACCGGCTTTGAAAACTCTGCCGCCTGTTACAGCGGATAAATCTTCCAGATACTTTCTTCCGAGCGCGTAATCTGCTTTTGTGGTTCCCTGCGGACTCATACCGCCGCCGCCGGGAAAGGGGAAATTCAAACCGCCGTTAATCCGGCGGTTGTTGTCAAAAAATGTGTTGTAATAAATAGGGAAAATTAATGAATCGGATTCTTCGGCTAAACGCAATGTGCCGTCGTAAGTTTCACGGCGCGACGTGGTATCAACGCCGTCGGTAAATAGAACGATGGCTTTTCGTCCTTCGATTTTACTAAGTTTTTTGCGAAGTGTGTCCTCGATCACAAAATAGAGCGCAGTTCCATTGCCGAAATCGGCTTTGCGAATCGCTCTGTAAAGTTCTTCGCGGTCATTGGTCGGTTTGCTCAAAACGTGAATCCCGCGATCAAACGAGACAATCATAACCTTGTCCTGTGCTTTTAATTGATTAACAAATGCGATTGCCCCGTCCTGAATTTCGTCAATCTTAAAAGCCGTCGAAGGACTAACATCGATCAGTAGAACAACCGTAAAAGGCTGTTCGGTAGTAGCAAAAAAAGCTACTTCCTGTTCTTTGCCGTCTTCAAAAATCTTAAAGTTGTCCTGATTCAAATTCGGAATATAAATCCCGTTGCGATCAAAAACGGAAACCGGAATCGTTATCAAACTCGTGTCAATTTTTAGAATGTCGGTTTCATCGCCGATTATTTCAGTCTCTCTTTTTGCATTATTATTTGGATTGACCGGCTTCGGTATGTTTTTTGAACTATTGTTTTTGTCTTGCGAACTTGGAAAGGGAATTATCGAGCGCGTTGTATTCGGTTTTGATTCGGAGAAGTTCGGCTCGTTTTTTTCTTCGACCGTTGGAGTTGAAGTCGAAGTAGTTGTAACTTTTCTGCCCGATTGCGCCGCACAAATTGTAAAAAGACCTAAAGTAATAAACCAAACCAAACTGAATTTTTTCATTTTAACTTTACTCCGTTTTTGTAGAAATGATTATTTTTTATTTTATAGGATGCAGCGGACTTGTAAAATGGTTGAATCCAAATTATTAAAAATTGCTCTCGATTCTAATTCCTTTTGTCTTTAAGGCAGCATTTATCGTCTTGGCAAATTCCAATGCGTGTTCGCCGTCGCCGTGAATACAGACGGTTTCCGCTTGAATCGCAACCG
This sequence comes from Acidobacteriota bacterium, assembly GCA_031359215.1. GTDB lineage: Bacteria > Acidobacteriota > Blastocatellia > Pyrinomonadales > Pyrinomonadaceae. Next base: position 21,996 of record JANMAA010000220.1, read on the forward strand.
TTTCTCCACTGACTGCCGTAACCTTTTTTTCAGAAATCATCTGCAAAACTTGTGAAACGGCTTGTTCGTAATTTTTGATCAGAGCATCAGATTGGCTGCGCGGTGTTAAACTGCCGTCGGGTTGATAAGTTCTGTCGGCGAAAACTTCCGATGCAGTTTTTAGTCCGAGTTTTTCGGCTGCGGAAATCAAAAAACTGTTCGATAAGCCATAAAAAATTAAATTTTTATCAATTGCTTTAACTGCTCGGGCAATCGCTTCGGCTAAATTCGCATCCTTCGCGGCTTGATTATACAATGCGCCGTGCGGTTTGACGTGATGAAGTTTGCCGCCCGACGCTTCGCAAATTCCTTTGACAGCCGCGATTTGATAAAGCACTATGTCAAAAACTTCCGATGCTGACATTTTTATCTCGCGTCTGCCGGAACCCTGCAAATCAGGAAAAGACGGATGTGCGCCGATGGCAACGCCTTTTTCAATCGCGGTTTCAATCGTTTGGCGAATAACCGTAGCGTCTCCGGCGTGAAAACCGCACGCAATATTGACGCTTGAAACATAATCCATCAACGCCGCGTCGTTGCCCATCGTCCACGCGCCGAAACTTTCGCCCATATCGCAATTTAGATCAATTGAAAGCATAGTGAACACCAATTTTCAGCCAATTCAATTCCATTTCAAGTTCTAATAATAAGTTCTCCGCTTCGTTTAGCGAAATTAGTTTAAAATTTACTTTATCATTCGGATTAAGTTGGGCAAGAATCGGCAGATCAACACTGATTACGTGCGCGATGCGCGGATAGCCGCCGGAAGTTTGATGGTCAGCCATCAGGACAATCATCTGCCCGTCAGGTAATAATTGAATCGTCCCGAAATCTATCGCTGATGAAATCATTTCAAGCTCATCGATCAAATAAAGCGGTTCACTTTTCAGACGAAATCCCATCCGATCTGATTCAGGGCGGATGGTGAAAATTTGCTTGAGAAATATTTGTTCGCTAAAAGCTGTCAGCAACTCAAATTCCGCACCTTCGATAACACGAATAGTTGCCTGAGAATTCTGATAGTGCGGAAGCGAATTGTATGAAATTTTATATTTAGAAGATTGCCTTGCGTTCTGTGTCTTTTGATTAAATTGTATTCTGTCGCCTTTATTTAGTGCGCGTCCTTCAAAACCACCGATGTTGGCAAGCAGGTTTGTGCTTGCACTTTCCAGCCATTTTTTGATGGCGACACCGCCTTTGATTGCAAGGTATGTGCGGCTGCCGCAATTTTGTTTATCAAATATTAGAACACTGCCTTTTTCAACAAAATAGCAACGCCAATTCTCGATTTCTTTACCATTAAGTTTTGCGCCGAAATCCGCACCGCCAAGCGCAATCATCGCATCAGCTTCAAATTCCAAAACTGGTGCGGGAAAGTGCATTTCCAAAACCGCTTCGGCTTCGACATTGCAGAGCAAGATATTAATTAAACGCGCTGCTTGTTCGTCCATCACGCCGTTCGGATTTATGCCTAACCGCCGAAAACCGTTTCGCCCCAAATCCTGAATCGTCGAAAGAAGTCCGCTTTTTTGAACGAGAATACTCACGCATTTATATTATGCCGAATCCATTTTGAAAAGAAGGCGCAACCGGAAATAATTAGATTGGTGTTATAATATGTAGAGTTTCGACTAGCAAAATAGTAAAAATTATGTCGGCTAAACTACAAAGAAAATATATTACGGAAGAAGAATATCTAAAGTCTGAAAGAGAAGCTCTTGAAAAGCACGAATATTTTGACGGCGAGATATTCGATATGGCTGGAACGAGTGAAGAACACGCCAATATTTCTTCAAATATTAATATCAGTTTGGGAACACAATTGAAAAAACGTCCTTGTAAATCATATCAATCGGATTTGCGTGTGCATATTCCCGCAACCGGGCTTTATACTTATCCTGATGTGATCGTCGTTTGCGGAAAGCCCGAGATGCTCGAAGACACTTATTTGGACACTATTTTCAATCCGGTTCTAATTGTTGAGGTTCTTTCGCCTTCAACTGCCGACTACGATAAAGGCACGAAATTCGACCACTACCGGACAATTGAAACCTTGCAAGAATATGTTTTAGTCTGGCAGGACAAAAAACGTGTTGCGCGATATACCAAACAATCGGACGAAAGTTGGATTCTGCGCGATTTTATCGGCGAAGATGCCGCGATTGATTTGAGTTCGATTGAATGCCAACTAACTATCGAAGATATTTACGACAAAGTTGATTTTGACGAATAATTTACACTACTCATAGCGCAAACATTCAATCGGGTCTAACTTAGAAGCCTTTCGCGCCGGAAGAACACCGAAGATCAAGCCGACACCGACGGAAACAGTCAAACCCGTAATCACTGCCCAAAGCGGAATCCGTGCCGGGAGACTCGGAACGAGCAGCATAATCAGATTGCTGATGCCGATTGCCAGAGTTACGCCGATAATTCCTCCGAAAAAGGTAAGTGTCATTGCTTCGAGCAGAAATTGCAGCACGATTGCGCCTTTGGTTGCGCCGATGGCTTTGCGGATGCCGATCTCTTTGGTGCGTTCGGTAACGGAAACGAGCATAATATTCATCACACCGATGCCGCCGACGAGCAATCCGAGACACGAAATTGCGATGGCGACAAGCCCGACTCCGCCGATGATGCCGTCAAATTGGGCGATAAAATTATCAGCGGTTTTAAGATCGAAGTTGTTCGGTTCGCCGAATTTTACATTGCGTCTTTGTCTGAGAATTCCTTCGATTTCCTGCACGGCATCGTTGAGTTGAGCTGGTTTTGCCTGAATGATCTGCAAAACCGCGTCGCGGGTCGGCGCAACTTTTCGGGCGGTGCGAAACGGCAGAAAAATTTTGCGATCTTCCTCGTTTTCGCCGAAAAATCCGGCTTTACGTTTTTCGATAACACCGATAATTTCCCAGGTCGTGCCGTTCATCCGAACCACTTTGCCGACGACATCATCTTTATTGTCGGGAAAAAGTGCCTCGACCGCATTTACACCGATGACCAAAACATTTCTGCGCTGGTAATTGTCGGCTTCGGAAATCCAACGTCCCTGCCGCAAAGTCAGGTTGACAATCCCCATATAATTCGGCGTTACGCCGTCGGTCAATGCCCAACGGTAATTTTTGCCTTCATAAACCATATTGTCGTCGAAACCGCTGCCCCACGAACCGATGTTGATGGCGACCTGCGCGATATCTTCAACCGTTGTGGATTGAGCTAGAATTGCATTGGCATCGTCTTCGGTCAAAGGTTTGCGGTTGCGCTCATCGCGGTTCGGCGGTCCGAATCCGGTTGAAAAGTGAAAGGCGTAGATGTTGTTCGAGCCGTATTCTTCGACGATGGCAACCATCGATTGACGAACTCCGGTCAAGATCGAAGCGACGACAATCGCCGTGATGATACCGATGACAATTCCGAGAATCGTTAGAATCGAACGAAATTTATTGGACAAAATACTATCCACCGACATCTTTAGAACTTCTTTGGCTAATGAACTCGATAATAACATCTCTTTATTCCTTAGTTTTTCGTCAACGCGACGATCGGGTCTAGTTTTGACGCTTTCCACGCCGGATAAAGTCCAGCCAGAACTCCGATCAGGCTTGAAACTCCGACCGACAAAATAACGTCACGCGCCGTGATGGTCATCGTGATTTCGAGCAGAATGGTAATTAACTGCGTAACTCCGACTGCCAACAATAAACCGATAATTCCGCCAACCACGCAAAGGAGTGACGACTCGATCAAAAATTGAAGCAGAATTTGTTTGCGGGTCGCGCCGATGGCTTTTCGTAAGCCGACTTCAAAAGTTCGTTCAGTAACGGAAACGAGCATAATATTCATCACGACGATGCCGCCGACAACTAAAATAATCATCGTGATCGGCAAAACGACCGCCGCGATTGCGCCCGTGAATTGATCCATCTGCGAATTGAATTCATCGGTGTTGACAAGGCTGAAAGTGTCTTCTTCACTGCCGAGCAGTCCGCGATTATTTCTTAACGTCAGCCGCGCATTTTCGATAGTTTCCTGAAGCAAATCTTTATTCAAGGCTTTGCCGTGAACCTGCAAGCCGCCGTCACGGTTGAAAATTTGGTTATGCAGTTTGAGCGGAATGTAGATATTTCGATCCATCGAATTGCCGATAAAAGAACCGCGTTTTTCTTCGATGCCGATAATTTGAAGCGGCACACCGCGCACTTTTATCGTTTGACCGATCGGATTTTGATTGGGGAAAAATTTGTCCTGCACATCCGTTCCGATGACACAAACTTTCGCGGTGCGTTCAACTTCCGCGTCGGAGAAAAAACGTCCGGGAGTAATGGTTTTATCTTCGATGTCAACCATATTGGCGGTGTCGCCGATGATTCTGACCGAAGGCATTTCGATACCGTTTTGATTAATTTCCGCGCCGTTATTCATTGACGCGCCGATGGCGAGACACATTTTGCAATTATCACGAATATATAAATATTCATCCCACAACAAATCCTTGTTTCGGCGGTTTCGGGCTTCGTATTCTTCATCGGTAATGTGTCCGGTGTTTGCCATTCGCGTAATCATAAAATGGTTAGAACCGAGAACTTTGGAAACTTTATCAACCACATAAGTTTTCAAACCGCTGATCGAAGCACCGACGACGACGACCGCCGCAACACCGATAATAATTCCGATCAATGTCAGAAAAGCACGAAGTTTGTGTTCCAGAATCGATCTGATTGCGATCTTGAAAGCGTCTGTATAAAATGAAAATAGTTGCGTCATAAAACCCGCTCTGGAGATAAAAATTTGGGAATTATTGCCTGAATAAATAGACGTTATTGGAAACGTATTTGTTAACGCGAAAGTTTCGATAAAATTTGCAGTTCAGTCTCAAGCCGGAACTTCATCAACTTGAGTTGGAGAAGTTCCAACCAAAGTTGATGCTTCTCCAACTCAAGTTGGTGCTTCATCAACCAAGGTAGATGGAGCATTAACCAAGGTTGACGAAGCATTAGCTAAGGAAGATGAAGCACCAACCAAGGTAGATGAAGCATCAACTAAAGAATGTGAATCATCAACTAGGGTAGATGAAGCATTAACCAAAGAATGTGAATCATCAACTAGGGTAGATGAAGCGTCAACTATGGTAGATCATCCGCCATCTAAGGAAGATGAAGCATTAACTAAGGCTAAAATGTTGCCAACTTTTGTTAAATCGATTGAAAGCCGTTTAGGGTTTATTCAAAGTCGCCAACGGTGACCAACATTATAGCCTAGCGAGAATCGCTAGGTTTGATAATTATGAGTTTCCGACGCTGAAAGTGTCGAACACGCCCGAAGGCGAACATTGTTGCTCACTTTCAGCGAGCGATGTGACAATTTAACGACCCTGGCGATTCTCGCTAGGCTATAATGTTGGTCGCTTTCAGCGACTCAAAGAAATATTTCTACTTTGAATAAGACCTAGAAAGCCGTTAATTTAAATTAATGGAATTGCCAACTAAAACGTGCCTCGTGTTATACTTTGACACAAGTTTTAATTCAGACATTTACAATTTAGGAGAAATCTTTTGAGTATCTTGGTAGATAAAAACACGCGCCTGATCGTGCAGGGCATTACGGGCAAAGAGGGAACTTTTCACACTTTGCAAATGATCGATTACGGCACGAATGTCGTCGGTGGTGTTACGCCCGGAAAAGGCGGCACGACGCACGAAGGCGTTCCCGTTTTCAATACGGTCGCCGATGCGGTTAAAGAAACCGGCGCAAATGCTTCGGTCATTTACGTTCCGCCGCCGTTTGCCGCCGACGCGATTATGGAAGCCGCTGACGCGGGAATTCCGCTCGTCGTCTGCATCACCGAAGGCATTCCGGTCGCCGATATGGTCGCCGTTAAGCAATATTTGAGCGACAAAAATACTCGTGTGATCGGTCCGAATTGCCCCGGAATTATTTCGCCCGGAAAATGCAAGATCGGAATTATGCCCGGACATATTCACAAGGAAGGCAGAATCGGCGTGGTTTCGCGTTCGGGAACATTGACTTACGAAGCGGTCGGACAATTAACCGCGCTCGGACTCGGACAATCAACTGCCATCGGCATCGGCGGCGATCCGATCATCGGCACGAATCACACCGACGCGCTCAAAATGTTTCAGGAAGACGACGAAACCGACGCGATCATTATGATCGGCGAAATCGGCGGAACTGCCGAAGAAGACGCGGCGGAATACGCAAAAGATAACGTCACGAAACCGATTGTCGCGTTCATCGCCGGACAAACCGCGCCGCCGGGACGCCGAATGGGACACGCCGGCGCGATCATTTCGGGCGGAAAAGGAACTGCCGCCGAAAAAATGAAAGCCTTAACCGAAGCCGGAATTAAGGTCGTCGAATCGCCCGCCGACATCGGCAAAGCAATTCAGGAACTTCTCGGCTCGAAAGCGTCGGCTTAAAATTTTTGAAAGAAATTCAGCCGCAGATAAACGCAGATGACGCAGATTAAATCAAAAAATCTTATCCGCGAAATCCGCGTTCATCTGCGGCTAAAAGTTTTTAACGACAAAACAGGAAGCCCGATTTGAAATGAAATTCTCGCATTCGTTCAAAGTTTCCGCCGAAGACATTGACGCAAACGGTCACGTTAATAATGTCGCTTACGTTCGCTGGATTCAGGACGTCGCGACGGCCCATTGGCGCGCGGTGAGTGCTTGTGGAGTGCACGGGCGACCAGCTCTTTGCC
>JANMAA010000246.1:0-2226 GCA_031359215.1 Acidobacteriota bacterium
GAAAACTTCCGATAATTTGTAGAACATTTTTTTTCACAAGATTTGAGGTCAGAACTGTATGCGTTAGCGGGCGGGTTGATGACGTGAGTTAACCCGCCCTCTAATGCAGACGGTTCTGACTCCGATTTTCAAATCGAAGCCAGGATTCCAAAACAAAAATAAACCATAATTGGCGCGGCGACCAACTTTTCGGAATTGATTTATCCAAAAGTCGAAGCGCAGATTTAACATTTATCCAGCCTTCTTTTTCCAGTAAAGAATCCCTCATCATCTCGATAAAATGAGTTTTCCAGTGCTCGGTCAACCATTTTTGAACGGGAATGATAAAGCCTTGTTTTTTGCCGCTTGCTAGATTTTCACCGATGCGGCGGCGGACGATTTCGCGCAAAATAGCTTTCGATTTTCCGTTGTGCAGCCGCACGGCAAACGGAAGTTTCGCGGCAAATTCCCAAAGTTCCGTGTCCAAAAAAGGCGAACGCGCTTCTAGTGCGTAAAACATCGTGCCGCCGTCAACCTTTGGCAGATATTCGCCGACAAATCGTGTTTCGCGGTCATACTTTAGAAATTCCGCCAACAAATTGCGTCCCGATTCGATTGTCCAATCCATCTGCCGATGCGACAGTGAAATGTCCTTTAATTTTTCGCCTAAAAGATTATTGCGCTCATAAACGGGCAAACCGTCCCGTGCATTTCCAACCGCACCGAGTCCGCCGAATGAATAATCGAGCAGAGAAGCGGCACGTTTGAGCGTTCCGACTTGCGGCACGATACCGCGTGTTTTTCGCCAAATATTTGCGGCAAAATCGGGTGAATTTCGCGCAATGTTGCCCGCCATCAAAAAATGTTTGTGTTCCGGGTAGCCGAGAAAAATGTCGTCGCCGCCGTCGCCGGTTAAAAGAACCGTTGCCGATTTCGTAACTTCTTTGGAAATTCCGAGCATTCCCAAAGCCGACGCACAGGCAAAAGGTTCGGCGTAAGCCTTAACCAACTCATCAATGTTCGGCGGTTTGTCGGAGGAAAGTTCTAAAATCCGATGTTTGATGCCGAGATGTTTGGCGGTTTGCGAAGCGATATTTGTTTCATCAAAGACATCGTTCGGAGTTCCGACGGTGAAAGCAGTAACGTCGCCGCCGAGTTTCGCAATCGCCCAACAAACAAGGCTTGAATCAATGCCGCCACTTAAAAGTGCGCCAATCGGCACATCGGCTTGCAGTCGTTTTTCGACCGCTTGCAGAAAAAGCCTCTCGGTTTCTTCAACCGCTTCTTCAAAGGAAATGTCGTTTTCAGGCGAGTTATTCGGAACGTCCCAATACTTACGTTTTTCGATTTTGCCGTCGTGCCATTCGAGAATTTCGCCTGCTGCAAGTTTTTCGATGCCTTTATAAATTGAAAAATTATCAGTCAAAAAACCAAATTCTAAATATTCGGCAACGCCATTTTCATCTAAATCTCCGCCGTAACCTGCCGCTTTTAAGGCACGAACCGTTGAAGCAAAAGCGATTTCGCCGGCATTGACGGCAAAAGCAAGTGGTTTTACGCCAAGCCGGTCGCGGACGAGAAAAAATGTTTTTTTCACATCGTCCCACAGCGCGATGGCAAACATCCCGTTTATTTTCGCGACGAGTTTGTCGAAACCCCATTCCTGATAGCCGTAAAGTAAAACTTCGGTGTCGGTTTCGCTTTTGAATTTGTAGTTTTTTTGTTCGAGTTCGGCGCGAATTGCGCGAAAATTGTAAATTGCGCCATTAAAAATTACGCCGATCTTTCCTTCGGAAGCAAGCATCGGTTGATGTCCTGCCGCGCTCAGATCAAAGATCGAAAGTCTCCGATGCCCGAAAATTGCGCCGTTCCAGACCTCGATCCCGGCATCGTTCGGACCGCGATGTTCTAATGCTTTTAACATTCGGCTGACGTTTTCTCGCGCCGCCTGTTTGTCAGGATTTCCGATGATACCAGCAATTCCGCACATAGTTTTTGTCCGCTGTCTGTTGTCCATTCATAGAATTGCATTTTTTCCAAAAGACAAAGGACAATGGACAATTACTATTTCAAAAACGGACAACGGGTTAAATATTCCATTATCTGAACAATACCTACGCCAAAAGATATTTGAAAAATTGAGAGCAGAGATGAAATGAACTGAGTAATTTAGTAGATTGATTCTTGCAAAATTAGTCAACTAAAAAAGCTCGGCTCATTTCAATGGATATATTAACACTTTTTACT
>JANMAA010000254.1:0-22765 GCA_031359215.1 Acidobacteriota bacterium
TGCAAACTGCAATTAGAAGCACAAAAATCGCGTCCGGGACGAGTCTTTATGAAGCTGTAGATTTGGTGATTAACGATAAATTCAGAAAGATTAACGGACGGAAGGCGGTTGTGCTTTTTACCGACGGCGTTGATACGACCAGCCGAAAAGCGCACGATTTGAACAATTTAAGCGACGCTCTGGAACTCGATGCGCTGATTTACCCGATTCAATACGATACTTTCAACGACGTTCAGGCAATAAAAAACAGACCTGTTATCGTGCCGCCGACGCAGCCGGGTCCAGTGCCGACGCAAAACAAAAGCCCGTTTCCGTTTCCGATTCCAACCGGCGGAGTCGGCACGCCAAGCAGTCAGGGAACGAGTGTCGAAGATTACCGCAAAGCCGATGAATACTTAAATCAAATGGCAGACCGCACAGGCGGCAGATTGTATAAAGCAAATACGGCTTCAAATCTTGCGCTTGCTTTTTCTTATATCGCTGCCGAATTGCGTGAGTATTACAGCCTCGGATATTATCCGAATGATAATGCTAAAGTCGGTAAAAAACGCAAAATAAAAGTTCGGACTACTCAAACCGGATTAGTTGTCAGGGCGCGTGACGGTTACATTGTTGGTAAAAAAACGGAAAAGTAAAACTTTTCAAAGGCAAAAGTAAAAAGTAAAAAGTTAAGATGGGTTTCATCTCTCGAATGTTTAAGATTGAACTAAATTCTTAACTTTTTACTTTTTACTTTTGCCTTTTTACTTTATTTGCCTTTTTACACTAAACGACAGTTCCATCGTGAATTACTGCATTTTTCGGGACGATGATAATTCCTTCGCGGATAAAGTAAGAGCCGTTTTCGCCATCTTTGGTTTCGTCATTATCTTTATTTATTAATTGCACATTGCGTCCGATGCGGGCGTTTTTGTCAACAATAGCACGGCTAATGACTGAATTATTGCCGATGCCTAGATTTGGCATTGATTGGTTGGCGTTGTTGGTCATTTCTTTAAATGATTCATACAAATCTGCACCCATAATAATTGAGTCTTCAATTTTTACACCGTCATCAATGCGGCTTCGCAAGCCGATAATCGAATTTCGCGCATAAACGCCGGTTAAGATGCAACCTTCGCTGACCATCGTGTTGCTGATGTCGCAAGCGTGGAGTTTTGACGGCGGAAGATAACGACTGCGCGTGTAAATCGGCGCGGCGGTGTTGAAAAAATCGAACTTCGGCAAGGGCGACGATAAATCGAGATTGGATTCGTAAAAGGCGCGAATCGTTCCGATGTCTTCCCAATAATCCTTGAAGCTGTGTGCTTGCACATTCAACTTTTTAATCGCTGACGGAATTATTTCACCACCGAAATCAAACCGTTCTTTGTCTTCGTCCAGCAGTTCAATTAACTTTTCATAATTAAAAACATAAATGCCCATCGAAGCGAGAAACGGGCGATTTTCCGCCTCTTCCGCCGTCAAACCGAAACGAGTTGTATCAACCCGCATTGCTTCCAGTGCGTCGCCTCTTGGTTTTTCGCTAAACTCGATAATGCGCCCGTCGTCATCGGTTTTGAGCAATCCGAAACCGGTTGCGTCTTCACGGCGCGACGGGATGACGGAAATAGTAACGTCGGCGTTGGTTTCAAAATGCCGCGCCAGAAATTTGCGGTAATCCATTCGATAAAGATGGTCGCCCGATAAAATTAAAACCGTGTTGACGCGCCAATCGCGGATGTGCGGAATCATCTGCCGCACCGCATCCGCCGTGCCTTGAAACCATTCGGGAGAATCGTGGCGTTGTTCGGCGGCGAGAACTTCGACAAAACCGGTCGAGAAACTCGAAAAGCGATAAGTGCGCGAAATATGCCGATTCAAAGACGCGGAATTAAACTGTGTGAGAATAAAAATCTGCATAATGTCCGAATTGATACAGTTGGAAATCGGCACGTCAACCAGACGATATTTTCCGCCCAGCGGAACCGCCGGTTTTGCCCGTTCTTTGGTCAAAGGAAAAAGACGCGTTCCCGCGCCGCCGCCCAAAATTACCGCTACCACGTTTTCATATTGTTCCATAGTTTTAATAAAGAATTTATTCATTTTTCCGCTTTCAGCATATCCGTAATCAATGGTTAATTTCAAGGAACGCCGTCAATATGACGGGTTTCTTATTGCTCTGACGCATCAATTAGCCAAACATCCGCATCAACTTGTAAATATCGAAAGAAAATCAATTGATTATCCGACGAAATTCCGGCGTGTTGAAGTTCGTAGGATGATGTTTTATAAATTTCAGTAACTTTTTTCGTAGTTGAATCACATAGAAAAACGGTATTTCGAGAGGTGAAAATAAAATGGCGATTATCATTCATCCAAAAAGGCGTTGAACCGTAATCAATCATTTTTTCATATTTCGATGTATCAAGATCAAAAAGACCGATACCGCGTTCATCGCCGTCGGTTTCAAAATAAATATACAAAAGTTTTTTGCTGTCGGGCGACCAATCACGGACGGAAAAAGATGTATTGTCGGGGAAATTCGGCAAAGACTGTAGAGTCTGTTCCGACCATTCCTTTGTTAAATCGAGAATAAAAGATGATTGGGTTATACCGCCAATTTCAGTAAATGAAAGCCGCAAACCGTCGGGTGAGAAAACCGGAAAAGTTGCACCAAGTTTGTCCGCGAAAGTAATTTGTCGAGGATTTGTGCCGTCCGAATTTATCGTCCAGATTTGATATTTTCCGCCACGGTCTGAATGAAATGCAATTTGCTTGCCGTCCGTCGACCAGCGCGGAAATCTTTCCCGAAATTTATCATTCATCAAATTTCGCCAACTCCCACCGTTTTTATCGAAAATCACCAAATCTTCCTGAGTTCTCGTTGGATTGCGTGCGACAAATTCTTTGCCGTTCGGAGAAAGTTGCGGATTGCCGATCTCTCTGTCGCCGCGTGTGACCCAATTGACTTCGCCCGAAGTTTTCAGCGTTTTCGGATTGAAAGCGATGGATTGAACATTTGATTGACTTTCGTAACGGACATATGCAAGAGTTTTTCCGTCGCGTGAAAAAGTTATGTGTCGGCAATATTTTGAAGGTGCTGTTATGGATTCGGGTTCGCCGTGTTGTGCGCCGGATTTTTCATCAATTGCCACGCGCCACAAATTCATATTGCCGCTTCGGTCTGAGGCAAAATAAAGATATTTTCCATCGGGTGACCAAACCGGATTCCAATCGGAAAAATCATCGGCAGCAATAACGACAGGTTCACCGCCGGTTGCCGGAACGGTTGCAATTTCGGGAAGTTTTCCATCAGCAACAAACCAAAAAGCAATCCGATCTCCGTTCGGCGACCAATTCGGCATAATGGCATCGCCATTGGTTTCAATTTTTTGTTTTTTCCCGTCGGCAACGTCAATTATCCAGAGCGAACTGTTCGGAATTGTATGAACCGTATGAATTGCGGCGGCTTTGTCGCTGACGACGATTTTAGTTGCATCCGGCGACCATGAAGGATGAAAACCGATGTCTGAAATTCGACGCACATTTTCGCCGGTTTCTTCCATTAAATAAATACCGCTGGGATTGCGTTCAGACCGAAACGCGATTAATTTTCCATCGGGCGAAAATGTCGGCATCGTATCATTTTCCTTCGAGTTAGGCGTTAAATTCGTCAAGTTTTTTCCGCCAACTCGTTGCAAAAAAATATTACGATCATTATTGGATTCGCTGGCAAAAATAATGTTTTTGCCGTCCGGCGAAAGGCTCGGATAGCCTTCGATCCACGGCGAATCGGTGATTTGAAAATGTTTGGCATTTGCCCATTCGGTCGCTTCTTTGATCGCCAAAGGTGCGGGTTGATTGATAAAATAACGCACTCCAAAGCCGATCAAGGTTAAAAGTAAAATGCCAAATGCGACAATCATATAGTTTTTCCAATTTGCTCTATTTTCGCTTCGCATTTTCTTTAAAGCTATACTTTTGAGGGATGGCGACGAATCAATCTCGCGTTTGATGCGTTTTAAATCAGCCCGAAAATCAGAAGCTGTTTGATAGCTTAGATCCGCATCTCTTTCAAATGCTTTGGCTAAGATTTGGTTAAGTGAAGGCGAAAGTTCCGAATTAAAAGAACTCGCCAGAGGCGTATCTTCCGACAGTATCGCTTGAAAAGTTTCTTGCCGGGTTTCTTTTTTGAACGGGTTGACACCGGTTAAAAGTTCATAAAGAACAACTCCGATACTCCAAAGGTCTGTCCGGTGGTCAACCTTTTCATCGGCAACTTGTTCAGGTGACATATAGGCAGGCGTTCCGATAATCACACTTTGTGCAGTTTGGTTAAAATTTTTTAGCGTAATGGAATCAATTCCGCTTAGTTTTGCTAAACCGAAATCAAGAATTTTGACGTAACCATCGGGGCGAACCATTATGTTTTCGGGTTTGATGTCGCGGTGCGTGATTCCGGCTTTGTGGGCAGCGGAAAGTGCTTCACAGGCTTGGATAATAATTGCTAAAACTTCTTTTACATTCAAGCCGCTTCCGATGAGTTCGCGCAAGGTCTTGCCTTCGACATATTCCGTAGCAATATAATTGATTCCTTCAAAACTTCCGACATCGTGAATCGTAACGATATTCGGATGATTCAAAACGGAAATCGCCCGGGCTTCAAGTTGAAAACGCTTGACTCGTTCATCGTTTGAGTTGTATTCGCGCGGCAAAATTTTCAGTGCGACCTGACGGCGAAGTTTTTCGTCTGTGGCAAGATAAACCTCGCCCATTCCACCCGAACCGAGTTGTGTTTCGATTTTATATGTGCCAATAATTTGACCGGAAAGATATGATTCAAATGAGTTGATTTGTTCAGTAGCGAGATTTTGCGCGACAATGCAGATTGCCGGGTTTTCCAAAAAATTATCAGAATCGGTTCGTGCTTTCAATAAACTCAATAATTCATTTTTCAAATCTTCATCGCCGTTACATTTTTCTGCCAAAAAGTCTTCGCGCATTGTTTCGGGTAAGTCCAAAACGGCATCGAAAAGTTCGTCAATTTGTTTCCAGCGATCAGTGTTCATCTTGTCAGAACAGGCTGCGGTAGCGGGTGGTTTAAGCAAAAATTCGGAAGACTCAACTAATAACATTCAACCACCCACTACCGCAGCCGGTTCTGACTTAATTCACGATAAAGCCACGCTTTCGCTTTTTGCCATTCACGCATTACGGTTATCGGGGCAACTTTCAAAATCTCAGCCGATTCTTCGACCGACAAACCGCCAAAAAATTTGAGTTCAACGATTTTTGCTTTGCGCCCGTCAAACTTTGCCAATTCGTCTAAGGCTTCATCGAGTGCCACTAAATCAGCATCTCTTTCGGTTGTTGCAGTCAAAGTTTCGGCGATCGAAACACGATACCCGATCTTATCATTAACCACTGATTGTTTTCGCGCCACATCAACTAAAATCCGCCGCATCAATTGTGCCGAAACGCCGAAAAAATGCGCCCGATTCTCCCATTTCGCTTGTTTCCAATCAATCAGCCGCATAAACGCTTCATTGACCAACGCTGTCGTTTGCAAAGTATGATTTTCGCGCTCTTGGCTCATATAGCGTTTAGCGATTCGATGTAGTTCCGCATATATGACAGGCGTAAGTTGTTCCAAAGCCTCAGTATCACCGTCACTCCATTTTTGAAGCAGTTCGGTAATTTCTGGTGGTTTTGCTTCGGACATTTTTTCGACGAGAAAAGTTTGATTTCATAATAAATCTAGCACAGTTATTAAAAAATCGAAAAAAAATCAGCGACGATGATAGTTTTTGTCTTCTTCAAACGCATTTATAAATGAGAGGCAAAATTGCCAAAAAAGAAGAGGAGAATACAAATGGGAAAAAATTACAAAACTGTAAAACCGGTGAAACAAGTAGATGATATGGCTTGTTGGGCGGCGGCGTTGGAGTGGTGGCTAAAATATAAAAGTCCAGACCTGCCAATTTCTATTCAGTGGGATTTAATGACGGAATTTAAGGATGAAATATATTATCCCGAAGATGACAATGATCCGAGCTTTGGAGGCTTGTCCGATGCCGGAATGCTAAATATTCTAAATGCGTCTCGTTTTAAACTCGGCACTGCTTATAAAAACGGCGCATCGGTTACTTTCGAGTTTTTAAGCGAGAAGTTAAAAAAAGGTCCGGCTATCGTCGCTTTTCTTGATTTAGCTGCCGCCGGAGGCTCTCCGGGAGAAACCCGATTAAATCACGTTAATGTAGTGATTAAAGCTAAAAAGAAGGACAACGGCACGGTGTATTTGACTGTTATGGAACCGCGAAACGGGACATTTGAGAAATACAGAACAGTTTCATATTACCAAAACGGCGATGTGATTATCGGTTGGAGCAAAAATTAGTTGCCAGCAGCAACGCATTTATTTATGAACGGCGAAATCTCGCCGAAAGTTAGAAACGAGGAGAAAAGAAATATTATGGCTCGATTTCCATTACCAAAAATACCGAATTATGATTATCACAAAGGCAGTGGCAAACGATGGTTTGGCGCAAGCCGCGACGGTGGACGAAAACATGCCGCGTGTGATTTGGTCGTCAAACCCGGAACGCCTGTTTTGGCGGTTACAAGCGGCATTGTCTTGCAAGTGCCGACAAATGCATTTTTTCAAGAAACATATACGGTTGTCATTGACCACGCAAATTTTGTTGTGCGTTACGGGGAACTTGACAAGTCTCGGCTCGTCAAAGTCGGTGATCCCGTAGTGGAAGGACAACAAATCGGCACGGTTGGAACAAATTATAAGGGAAAGGGTATGTTGCATTTTGAAATGTATGCAAAAACCGCTGCCGGAGAACTTTCACAAGAGTATAATAAAAAATATCTTTATGTTCCCGAAGCCAATTATAAAAGACGGGGAGATTTGCTTGACCCGACACCGTATCTCGATATGTGGAGACTTTGGACGCAGTTTGGAGAATGGTTGGATGAAACTTTTTAACTTTGCAGAGCAAATACCGGAAAGATAATTAAAATCTGCTGACATTGCCTGTAATAATAAAAGAAAATATTTTGACATTTACATTGAAGCGTGATAATTTGCTTTTCACCAAGTTGAAAAATTTGGTGTTTGTTCTTT
Organism: Acidobacteriota bacterium; assembly: GCA_031359215.1. Lineage (GTDB taxonomy): Bacteria > Acidobacteriota > Blastocatellia > Pyrinomonadales > Pyrinomonadaceae. Next base: position 7,115 of record JANMAA010000254.1, read on the forward strand.
TTCAGTCTAAAATGCTTTGGTTTATCGTTTTTCAAAAAGCGATATAAGGGGAAAGCGGGTGAAAATCCTGCACGGTCGCGCCACAGTAAAGCGATTTGCGGTTTTAGATGTTAGATTCGGGATTGACTCAATCCCGAATCAAACATCTAAAATCCAAAATTGATAAAGTCTGGTAGCCTGTCCGAAGTTTTTTAGCCTTAATACGTCTCGCGTCAAGACGTTTGGCTCTTTCAGGTGTTTTTTTATTTTCTCCTTGTATTTGTTTAGTAAAAAGTCCTGTCCGTGCTTGCTTTTGATGTCTGAGGCAAGTGGCGACAGGACTTTTTATTTTGAGAAAAACTATAAAACAATTCTTTTTTGAACCTTTGCAGGTTAGCGGGAAAAATCTTCTCTTCATTTTATTATTTGTATTTTTTTTGACAAATTGCCGGAATGAAACTGCCAAACCGCCAATCAATCCACCGACACGCGAAATTACCGATGATTTAGGACACAAAGTAAAACTTCCTGAAACGGTTGAACGCGCTGTTTCGCTGGCACCGAATTTGACGGAAATCGTTTTTGCAGTCGGTGCGGGTGATACATTGGTCGGGCGAACGAGTTATGATAATTTTCCGCCTGAAGCGCAGAAAATTCAAACCGTCGGCGACACATTAAATCCGAATATAGAAAATATCATTGCACTAAAACCGCAAGTCGTGCTGGTGTCAACCGCTTCGCAAATCGAAACTTTTACCAAACAACTCGAATCACAAAACATCGCGGTTTTTGTAACAAATCCAAATAAATTAGACGACATTTATAAAAGTATTCAGCAAATTGCCGAAATCTTTGCCAAACCTGAAAATGGGCGCGAAGTCGTCGAAAATTTGCAGAAGCGCGTTGCCGGTGTCGAAGCAAAAATTAACAAAAACAATGACATAAAAGTATTTTTGCAAATCTCGAAAGAGCCGCTTTTTACGATTGGAAAGGATTCATTTTTAACTGAATTAATCACTCACGCGGGCGGAATTTCGGTTACGGCAAATGTGGTGACGGCTTATCCGAAACTAAGTAAAGAAACTGCTTTGGCATTAAATCCCGACGTGATAATTTTGTCCGAAAGCGAAGATAATCTCGAACCGAACGAAGTTTTTAAAAATTCTCCCGCTGTTAAAAACGGTAAAGTTTTCAAAATAAACGCCGATATTATTTCGCGTCCTGGACCGCGAATCGTTGACGCGCTGGAGCAGATTGCGCGGGACTTGCGCCAATGAAAGTTCAAAGTTCAAAGTTCAAAGTTCAAGGTTTTCGTTTCGGCTTTGGACTATTGATTTCATTGATTTTGGTAATCTGCATTGCGGCTTTGCTTGGCAGCGAAAAACTTTCGTTTTTTGATTTGAATGACCAGCAGAAAACGATACTTTTCGACATTCGTTTGCCGCGCATTTTGCTAGGTGCAAGCGTTGGCGCGAGTTTGGCTTTGGCGGGCGCGAGTTTGCAGTCACTTTTACGAAATCCGCTTGCCGAACCTTATCTTTTAGGCGTTTCCAATGGCGCGGCGTTAGGCACGATGTTGGCTTTTGTGTTTTTCGCGCAGTTTGAATTTGCGCGTCCGGTAATGGCATTTGTTGGTGCGGGTTTGGCGACTTTCGTTGTTTATCAAATGGCGAAAAGTCGCGCCGGAATGAATGTCGAAAGATTGGTCTTGTCGGGCGTGATCGTAACGACTTTTCTTTCTTCGATCATCGTTTTGTTGACAAGTCTGCTTGATGCGGCGAAGTTGCGGAGTTTTACATTTTGGCTGTTGGGCGATCTGTCGCAGGCGACAAAAAACGGATTTTATTTGAGTTTTTCCGCCGTAATTGTCGGAGCGATTGTTTTGATGCGAAATGCACGGGCGTTGAATTTGATGATGATCGGCGAGCGTGATGCGTTTGATTTCGGTGTTGAAATAAAAAAGGTTCGATTGATGGTTTTTGCCACGTCGAGTTTGCTGGTCGGAACGGCAGTGGCGGCAAGCGGTTCGGTCGGTTACGTCGGCTTGATCGTGCCGCATCTTGTCCGTCTGGCAATGGGCAGCGACAACCGATTTGTAATTCCGTTCTCGGCACTGGCAGGCGCAATTTTTGTTGTTTCAGCAGACACCATCGCACGAGTGGCGATTGCTCCGCGTGAATTGCCTGTCGGTGCAATCACGGCATTGATCGGTGCGCCGATGTTTATTTGGTTGTTAAGAAGGAATTAAAAGGTTAAAGGTGAAAAAGGTTAAAAGTGATAATGTGAAAAAGCCGGTTGATTGCTGATAATAAGCTTTTTCACCTTTAACCTTTTTCACTTTAATAAAATGCTTGAAGTTCGAAACATTTCAGTCAATTACGGTGTTTGCGCGGTTGTTCAAGACGTTTCATTTTCGCTCGATACAGGAAAAATAATCGCGCTTTTAGGTGCAAACGGCGCGGGCAAAACGACACTTTTGAAATCATTAAACGCGAGTTTGCCGATGGCGAAAGGTGAGATTTTATTGGACGAAAAGCTGTTAAAAAATTATTCACGCCGCGAAATCGCGCAGAAGATCGCCGTTATCGCGCAGGAAAACGAAACGAAATTTCCCGTTACCGTTTTGGAATTTGTGCTATCTGGAAGGTTCGGGCACGGAACGGCTTTTGGTTGGGAAACGACGCACGATTTACAGATCGCCGAAAACGCATTGCAAATGTGCGATCTGGCTAATTATGAAAATCGTCTGATGAATAAACTTTCAGGCGGCGAACGGCAACGAGTGATTTTAGCGCGGGCGTTGGCGACGGAAGCAAAGATTTTACTGCTCGACGAACCGACGACAAACCTCGATTTAGCGCATCAGGCGATGATGTTTAGACTTGTCCGCAAAAGATGCAAATCAGGCGAATCGGCGGCAATCGTTATCACGCACGATTTGAATTTGGCATCGGAATTTGCCGATGAAATTTTGCTGTTAAAAAACGGCAAAATTTTAGCGAAAGGGAAACCTGTCGAAGTTTTAACTGCGGAAAATCTGAAAGAAGTTTTCGGAGTCGAAATTTTGTTGGACACAAATCCGATAAGCAAAAAAGTAAGAGTTACAACGATTTATTGATTTACGATTTGTGAACTACTCACAAATTCAAAAATCTCGGATGAACAAACGATGCAAGGGAAGTTCGGTGAAATTCCGTCATTGCCCACGCAACTGTAATCAGCTAAAAGCAACACAAATGCCACTGCGAAAAGCGGGAAGGCGTGTTGCCGAAATTCCGGCTGTGAGTCAGGAAACCTTGTCGTTTGTTTTAGGCAATTAACCAACTTCCGCGCTGGGCGGAAAGGAGAATTATGAGAATTATAAAAGTTTTAAGTTTTATTTGTTTTTTGACAATTGGAATTTTGGCGCAAACGGGCGCAACTATTACAGGACAACTTATTGTTGATGGAAAAGTTTATCCAAATACTGAAGTAAAACTGATTTCGCAACGTCCCAATTCGCAAGAAGAGAATTATACAACAACAACAAATAACGAAGGGAATTACATATTTGAAAATGTCGCAGATGGTTCATATAGACTTGCCTATATTAACTCTGCAAAAAAACTTGAGCTATTACAGGATTATTTTATCGGTAAAGGTAAGGATATTACAGCAGAAGTTATGCGCGGTGTAACAAAGCCAAGTCTGCTCGGCGAAGTTTCAGTAATCGCGTCAGGAACGCAACAAGTTGATGGCGAAATTTCAAAAACCGTCAACATTATCGAAGCCCAAGAATTGCGCGACCGCGCGGATTTTTCTTTGACGGAAACTCTTAGAACAATTCCGGGTTTTCGCGTTCAGCAATTGGGTGGTTTTGGCAGAACAGCAAGTATCAAAACGCGTGGTTTGCGGAATCAGGATACGGCGATTTTGATTGACGGCATTCGTTTCCGCGACGCTTCTTCGATCACGGGCGACGCTTCGGCATTTTTGTCGGATTTTTCTTTGACGAGTGTCAGCAAAATCGAGGTATTGCGCGGTTCGGGTTCGTCGCTTTACGGGACGAATGCGATTGGCGGAACGGTTGATTTCCAAACGCCGAAGCCCGAATCAGGACTTCACGGAAATGTTTCCGGTGCCTTTGGCGGTTTGGGTTTGGGACGTTTTCGCGGAAATTTGTCGGATGGCACAAAAGACGGGAAATTCGGTTTTAATTTAGGAGTTTCGCGCACTGCTTATACGAAAGGAATTGACGGCGACGACAACGCCAACAATACCAATTTTCAATCACGCATCGAATACAATCCATTTGAAAAAACAAATATTTCAGCGCGATTTTTTGCGTCGGATGCGTTTGTTCGGCTAAATTCAAGCCCTGACACAATCGGAAATTTGCCCGCTTCAAGTGCGACGATTATCAATGCCGTTCCGCTTTCGCGTGATTTGTTAAAACGCTACGAAAACGGCGAAACGATCACGAATTTCGGCGGCGCGAATTTTATTCCTGACGCTAACGACGCAGACAATTCTCAGAAATCGCAATTCTTCAGCGGACAAATTGCGCTGACACAAGTTATCAACAGCAAACTCGTTTTTCAGGCAAATTATCAAGGTTTGCGGACAAAGCGCACCAATACGAACGGCGTTTTAGGCATCGGATTTCAGCCCTTCAGCGGCGATGAAACGAGTGTTTTCAACGGGCAGATTCACACCGTCAACACGCATTTTAATTGGACACCGAACAGGCAAAATCTGATTACGGCGGGTTACGAATTTGAAACCGAAAGATTCGGCAACGACGGTTTGACGAGCGACGGTTTCGGTAATTTTACGACTCGCGCCAGTCAATCAAGCAACACGGTTTATGTGCAGGATTTGGTGAGTTTTTTCAATAATCGTCTGCAATTCGCGGGTGGTTTTCGCGCCCAATTTTTTAATCTGAAAACTCCGACATTCAGCGTAAATAATCCGCCATATAGCAATTTGACGCTCGAAAATCCGCCAAATGCTTATACTTTCGATGGCGCGGCTTCATATTTCTTTGCAAAATCGGCAACAAAAATCCGCGCCCACGTCGGGAACGGCTATCGCGTTCCATCTCTGTATGAAAGATTCGGCACGTTTTTCAATTCGTTTGCCTTTCCGAATCGTTTTGAAGCACTCGGCGACCCGAATTTAAAGCCTGAACGGACTATCGCGTTTGACGGCGGAATCGAGCAAAATCTTTTTGCAAATCGCGCTAAACTTTCGGCGACTTACTTTTATACGCGATTGATTGACATCATCAGTTTTGGCAACGTCGTCCCGAATATCGGCACGACAAGACGAGATTTCGGCGGTTACATCAGCACCAAAGGCGGACTTTCACGCGGCGCGGAATTTAGCGCAACGATCAGCGCATCCGATTCAACCGATATTTTCGCGTCATACACGTTTACCAACAGCGACCAGCGCACACCGCAAGTTTCGGGCAGCCGAATTTTGCAAACTCTCGGCGTTCCCGACCATCAATTCACATTGGTTGCAACACAAAGATTCAAACGCGCTTGGGTGAATTTCGATTTTTTGGCGACAAGCGATTATCTCGCGCCGATCTTTAGTAATTCGACTTTTCAAACCTATATTTATCGCTTTCGCGGCAACCGTCGCGGCGATTTGACGGCAGGTTATACATTTCCGTTAAAAGGCGAAAAAATGAATCTGCGCCTCTTTGGAACAATCGAAAATCTGTTTGATTACGATTATTACGAAAACGGTTTTCGCACCGTCGGCAGAAACGGGCGAATCGGTTTGAGTTTCGCTTTTTAATAAATATTTAACAGGGATGAAGTGGATGGGCGGGGATTTTTATAAGTTAAAAGTAACAAACTGATACAAAAACTATTTTCTTAATGATATATCAATGCTTTGATGTTTAATCCCTTCCTATCCTCTTCATCCCTGTTAATAATTTCCTGATATTTCATAATTTTTGCATCAAACTTTTGTGGTATAATCGACAAAAACGAAAGGTGCAAAAGTTATGAAATATTTATTTATCTTTGCTTTAATTTTCGCGGCGGCAAGTTTAACGATTGCTCAAACCAAAACCGTTACCAACGGCGATTTGGAACAGTTTCGGCAAAAACGGCTCAAAGCTGAAAAGGATTACCGCGAAAACTATGAAAAACTCGGCTTTCCTTCGCCCGAAGAATTAGACCGTCAAAACGAACAAAGCAAGCGCGACCTCGCCGAACTCTCGCGTCGAATCGAGGCGGAAAATGCCCGAAAAGAAAGTTTGGATCAATCAGCGCGTAACAATGCATTATTGGAGGAAATCAACTTGGTTAATGCCCAAACCTTCTATTTGAGCCGGCAAGCAAATAGACGTTCAAATCGAAATTATATATATTCTTTCGGTTACGCGCCTTATTTCTACCGACATCGAAGAATTGTTGACCCGAATTACATTCAACCATTGCCGAATCTGGCAAATTATCAAATTTTAATAAATCAATATCCCTACAGAAACAATCGTCGCGCACCAAACAATTACAGGCGGCATTTTTATCAGCAAAACTAACTTGCCGACGATTATTGACAACAATTCATACCAACGCAATGATGCGGTTTTGCAGTTAAATTATCTCGCCGGAAAACGCGCCGGACTGCTTGCCCAATGGCGAATTCTGGAAGAAGAAGCAAATAAAGCAGGTGTCAGGATTAACTGATTTTGAAATCACGCGCCTAAAATTAATTACTTTTATTTTTTCGAGTAAGAATTTGCAGCAACTTTAAAAAGTCATTTTTAAAAAATTCTTGACAAGAAAAAACAATAATGCTAATCTCGCAACACTTATTCACTTATAACCGTCTCTTATCTAAGTTTTACTCATAATTTCGGTTATCTTCAATTGAATAAATGCCCTTTGACATCGTAGAAAATAGCTTTCAATCACAAGAAATTAACAATTACTGTCAGGGAATCAAAAGTGTCTGTTAAGAAATTGACTGATTCAATCGAGAAATGCTTGGTTTCGGTTAAGAAATTGGCTGATTCAGTTAAGAAATGCCCAGTGTCAATCAGGAAATGGATAATAACGGTTAAGAAACCAACGCTTATCTTCAAGCAATTATCAAAAGCACTAAAGAAATAGTCTTTATCTCCAAAGATATTGCTGCTGCTGCCCAAGCAACGGACAAAAACAGCTAATCTTTGCACAACTTCAAGCAGGGAACGACCACTAAATCCAAACGACGGAGGAAAAAAGTAAAGATATGAACGCCAAACAAGAAGCTAAACTTACGATGGTCAGAGGAGTCGAACTAAATCTCGATGCAAATTCAGCCCCAATCGCCGCAGTTCCCGCGTTGGCTGCCGCTGTGTCCGAATTTAAAACGATAATCGCCGACATCATCAACGTCGCCCGTTTAAAAGATGTCAATCTCGCGGGCATTACGGTTGATAAAACCGTTTCCAAACAAATACTTGCCCAAAAAGCCGCCGATATTTCGGGCTTTATCTACGCTTTTGCAGCGGAAACCGGCAATAATACGCTTCAGCAAGAGGTAAATTATAATTTCACCAAGCTGCTGAAAACACGCGACGAACAACTCGCGCCGCGCTGCCAGATTATCCACGACCGCGCCGGCGAAAATAAGTCGCCGTTAAAAGATTACGGCATCACCGACGCGAAATTAGCCGATCTGCAAAACGCGATTGACAGCTACGCGGCGGCAACCCCGAAATCGCGCACCGCCGTCAGCAACCGCAAAACCTTAAACAGCAATTTCGCCGCCTTATTCAAACAACTCGACACGATCCTGAAAAAGCGGATCGACAAATTAATCAACAATTTCCGCGAATCGCATCCCGATTTTGTCAAAAACCACGAGTCCGCCCGCGTCATCATCGCCCCGTCCACCACCACGACGCAGCTCAAAGGAATAATCACCGATAAAGCCGACGGCAAACCGATTAAAGGCGCAACGATAACAATCGTCGAACTCGGCAAAACTGCCAAAACCGATTCCCTCGGCAAATACTCCTTCAAACCCGTCGTCTTCGGCAAATACACCATAACTGTCACAGCCGAAGGCTATCAACCCTACGAAAACGACGAACTAGAAATAAAAATGGGCGACATTACACACTTAGACGTAAGTTTGGTGAAATAATTAATATATTAAGGCTAAACATCGAACTCATTTATAAGTTTGATGTTCAGCCTATTTCACACAATTACAGCATAAATTTATGGAACACTTATTCGGTGGAAATTGGACGACTAATAAAATTGAAAGAGTCCGCAAATATTTAGCTGCTTACATGCAAATAATGAAAAATCGTCCTTTTAATGTCGCATATATTGATGCTTTCGCAGGAACGGGTTATGTAAATACTAAGCAGAAAATGATTCAAACCTTATTTCCTGAATTTGCTGAATCGGAAGTCAGAGATTTTATTAAAGGTTCGGCAAGAACAGCCCTTGAAATTCAACCCCCGTTCAATAAATACATATTTATTGAGAAAAATAAAAAACATTTTGCCGAACTTGAAAAATTGAAAACAGATTTTCCGAATTTAGCCGAAAGAATAAAGCCGATAAATGCAGATGCCAATGATTACATTATTGATTTATGTAACAAAAACTGGACAAATAATAGAGCAGTCATGTTTCTTGACCCTTATGGAATGCAAGTTAATTGGAAAACTATTGAAGCGATTGCGAGGACTCAAGCAATTGATCTATGGATTTTATTTCCATTAGGTGTAGCGGTAAATAGGTTATTGAAAAGAAATGGTGATATAAGACCGGGAAGAAAGAAAAGGCTTGATGCAATTTTTGGCGATTCTGGATGGTATGATGCCTTCTATAAAAAAGATGATAATCCTAATCTTTTTTCATTTATGGATTCAGAAAAAGATGAGAAAAATACATTGTGGAAAAAAACTGCCAACTTTAAATCAATTGGCGAATATTATAATAAACGACTTGCCTCAGTATTTCCCAAAGTAGCCCCAAATCCGTTACCATTATTAAGTTCAAGTAATAATCCGTTGTATCTTTTATGCTTTGCTGCCGCTAATCCAAGAGCAGCAGATACAGCAGTAAGAATTGCAAGAGATATTTTAAAGAACCCATAGAATTATGAGTGCAAAATCACCAATTGAATGGACGGAAGCGACTTGGAATCCGGTAACGGGTTGTAACAAGATAAGTCCGGGTTGTAAGAATTGTTATGCCGAAGTTTTATCGCGTCGTTTGAAGGCAATGGGGCAAAGGAATTATGTTAACGGCTTCAAACTGACGCTTCAGCCGCATATGCTCGAACTTCCGCTGAATTGGAAGAAACCGCAGATGATTTTCGTTAATTCGATGAGCGATTTGTTTCACAAAGATGTGCCGACAGAGTATATTCAACAGGTTTTCGAGATAATGGGCAAAGCGCATTGGCATACATTTCAAGTTTTAACGAAACGCGCCGATAGGCTTGCCGAATTAAGCGATGTTTTGAATTGGTCGGAAAATATTTGGATGGGCGTGAGTGTTGAAAGCAGGAATTATGTTCATCGCATTGACGATTTGCGAAATACGAAAGCGCAGACGAAGTTTTTATCGCTTGAACCGTTATTAAGTCCCTTAAAAAATCTCGATCTTAAAAATATTGATTGGGTTATTGTTGGTGGAGAAAGCGGACACAAAGCGCGACCGATGAAAGAACAATGGGCAATTGATATTCAAAGACAATGCGAAGAACAGGACGTTTCATTTTTCTTCAAACAATGGGGCGCGTGGGGCGCAGACGGGAAAAAACGAAACAAAAAAGCCAACGGCAGAACTCTTTTGGGAAAGGAATGGAACGAAAAACCGCAATATCAAGTGGCTTTTGCCTGACGTTTGAATAAACCTTTGAATTTAATCAAAACGCGGATTATGATAAGACATTAATCCGCGTTTATTATTTTAGATAGAGTAAACATTTATGAAAGAAGGTTGGGAAGCAATTATTGGAATAGAGATTCACGCGCAGTTTTTACTAGAGATATAAAAATGTAATCTGTAAGTAAAAAATGACTGTCAAAAAATATAAAACTATTGATCTTTTTGCCGGAATTGGCGGGATGCGTTTCGGATTTGAATCGCAGAATTGTCAGAATGTTTTCACGTCCGAATGGGATAAAGCCGCGCAAGCCATTTATGAAGCGAATTTCGGCGAAAAGCCTTTCGGCGACATTAACAAAATTGCTCCGCAGGACATTCCCGATCACGATATTTTGCTGGCAGGTTTCCCATGTCAGCCTTTTAGCATCGCGGGTAAAGGTTTAGGTTTTGCAGATACGCGCGGAACTTTGTTTTTTAACATCGAATCAATTTTGGAAGCTAAAAAGCCGAAAGCATTTCTGCTTGAAAATGTAAAACGTCTGACTACTCACGACAACGGGCAAACTTTCGGCGTGATTTTAGAGAAACTAAGGAAGTTAGGCTATACGGTTTATTATAAAGTTCTTAATTCACTTGAATTCGGTTTGCCTCAAAAAAGAGAACGAATCTATATTGTCGGTTTTGATGAACCGATAGACTTTAAATTTCCGAAACCGCCCGGATATTACAAACCGCTCACGGAGGTTTTAGATAAAGACGAGAATATTCCGAAAGAATATTTCGCGTCCGAAACTATCAAATCCAATAGAATGAAAATGGTTAAAGGAATTCCGCCCGTGCCGTCAGTGTGGCATCAAAATATCGGCGGAAATATCTCCGCGCTTCCATATTCCTGTGCTTTGCGGGCGGGCGGAAGTCATAATTATTTGTTGGTCAACGGAAACAGAAGGTTAACAGGCAGAGAAATGCTCCGTTTGCAAGGTTTTCCCGAAGATTTCATCATCAATGTTCCTTATACGCAAATCAGAAAAGCTGCCGGAAATGCTGTTTCCGTGCCGGTTATCAAAGCGATTGCCGCTGAAATGATTAAATCTATGCAGCAGAATAATCTCGCAGCTAAAGAGTATATTCAGACATCTCTATTTCAAACTCAATATGAATATCAAACAAGCTAAAGCGGCAATTGATAAAATTATTGCAAAAGCGAGAATTCATCTATACAAACCTATTCAAGCAGCCGAATTTCTGTATCGTGACAGAACCGATAAAGATATAAATCTCGCGGAACTCGAAACTTATCGGAATGCTTCAAAGCGTTGGCGAGATGCAATTTGTATCAAGTTTCTCGGCAGAACAAGCACTTCGTCGGCAAGGTATCAGGACGATATTTTTAACGACAATGCAATTCCACCGACAGTTTTAGAAGTTCTCGGCGCGGAAAACAGAGCAAAAAACGGAATCGTCGAAGCCTATATTTATAGGAGATTTGCCGAGCGGTTTTCGCAAATGTCCACGGGAAACGAATATTGCAGTTCGCACGACAGATCAAATTTCAAATTAGACGAATTTCTCGCATTGTTTTGGAATGAACCGGGATTACGAAGAAGCATTGATAAAATTTATGAGATAGTTGTCTTCGCGCTTTTTTCGGCACTTGTCGAAATTTTGGAAGTTACCATCGAAGTCAGTATGAATTCCGAAAAATTATATATTTTGGAAGAATTCGGCGACTTTGCGGAAAAAGTTATTCGTCTTACGCCCGCACAAAATAAATTAAGAGTTCCCGCAAAGATACATCGCGTCGGAGTAACGAATGCGGCAGACAGAGGTTTAGATATGTGGGCGAATTTCGGATTGGTTATTCAGATAAAACACTTATCATTAACCGAAGAACTCGCAGAAAATATCGTCGCATCTGTGTCAGCAGACAGGATTGTTATCGTTTGCAAGGCAAGTGAACAAAAACTAATCATTTCATTGCTGAATCAAATTGGTTGGAAATCCAAAATTCAAAGTATTATCACGGAAAACGATTTATTGAATTGGTATGAAAAGGCTTTGAAAGGAACATTTTCAGAAACGGTCGGTGATAAGGTTTTAAGAAATTTATCCGATGAAATAAAGATAGAATTTCCAGCGTCGGACAATAATGAGTTTTCATTATTTTATGATCGGCGCGGATATTCGAGCCTGTCGGATGAATTTTGGGTGTGATAGAACAAAGTTTTATTCTGTAATTCTTTGAATTTAATCGAAACGCGGATTATGATAAGACAATAATCCGCGTTTATTATTTTATTGAGAAAACAATTATGAAAGAAGGTTGGGAAGCAGTTATTGGAATGGAGATTCACGCGCAGTTGGCGACGGAGACGAAGATTTTCTGTGGGTGTGCGGCGAATTTTGGGGATGAACCGAATGCGAATACTTGTCCGGTTTGTTTGGGATTGCCGGGCGCGCTGCCGGTTTTGAATGAAAAGGTCGTCGAATACGGCGCGAAGGCGGCGTTGGCGTTGGGGCTGTGTATCAACGAAACTTCAATATTTTCGCGCAAGAATTATTTTTATCCCGATTTGCCGAAAGGTTATCAAATCTCGCAATACGACAAGCCTTTTTCGTCGAACGGCAATTTGACGATTATGACCGCCGAGCGCGATGAATCGGGACGCGCGGGCGAATTTAAGCCGATGACGATTCGGATCGAACGGATGCACCTCGAAGAAGATGCGGGCAAAAATGTTCACGAAGGTCTGCCCGAAGTTGATAAATATTCGTATGTTGACCTCAATCGCGCCGGAACGCCGCTTGGCGAAATCGTCACTGCGCCGGATTTTCACACTTCGTGGCAGGCGTATGATTATGTCAATCACGTTCGCCGCGTTTTGCAATGGGTTGGCGCAAGCGATGCCGATATGGAAAAGGGAAATCTGCGCTGTGAGGCGAATGTTTCCGTCAAACCGATTGGTCAGGAAAAGTTTAATAACAAGGTCGAACTGAAGAATCTGAATTCCGTGCGGTTTATGCAAAAGGCGATTGAATACGAGATCGAACGCCAGCTTGCCGCGCACGAATCGGGTGAAGGCGTGCGTCAGGAAACTCGTCTGTGGGACGAAAAAAACAACAAAACCCGCGTGATGCGTTCCAAGGAAGACGCGCACGATTACCGCTATTTCCCCGAACCCGATTTACAGCCGCTAAAGGTGACGGCGGAATTTATCGAGAAAGCAAAATCCGAAATGCCCGAATTGCCGGACGCAATGCGCGACCGCTTTATGTCGGAATATGAGTTGTCTTACGCGGACGCTTCGCAAATCGTCGCGGACAAAGATTTGGCGGCGTTTTACGAAACAACGGCAAAGGCTTCGGGCAATCCGCGCACGTCGGCGAATTTTATTTTGTCGGAATTAACGCGCGAATTAAACAATTCAAATAAAACCGCCAACGATTCGCCCGTTTCAGCGGAAAATCTCGCGGAATTAATCAAAACTCTCGACGCGGGTAAGATCAATAATAATCAAGCAAAAGAAGTCTTGGTCGAAATGTTCAATTCGGGCAAAGATGCCGCCGCCGTTATTTCGGAAAAAGGTTTCGAGCAGATTTCGGATTCGTCGGCAATCGAAAAAATCGTTGACGAAATCATCCAAAACAACGAAAATCAAGTAACGGCATATCGCGGCGGCAACGAAAAACTTTTCGGCTTCTTCGTCGGACAAGTAATGAAGGCTTCGCAGGGCAAGGCGAATCCGAAGATCGTTAATGAGATTTTGAAACAGAAGTTGGCTTGAAAAGAAAATAAAAATTCTTGTTTACGCAAAGAGAATAAAGCTAATATAAAGTTACGCGATATTTATGGTTTTTTTGAGGCTGTGTTTGCATTAGTCCAAAATTGGGCACAGAAATTATCAATAAATTCAGCAAACCGTAAAGCAATACCAAACTTGGTTATAATACATTTTGACGCACAAAAAATTTAATGGTAATAAGGAGTAAAGTAAGATGAAAGGTTTAATCCTATTTTTATTTATTGGATTATTGGGCTTGATCGGATCGGCTACAGGACAAGTACGAAAAGATCCTGAAACCATCAGACGTGAAGCCGAACAAAGAGAAATAAACAACAGATTTCGTGATTTGGAATCTCTTGAAAGGCGCAGAGGAATACTTATAACAAATGCCAAAAAAACTTTACCTCCTCCGGTCAGAAAATTCGACATAACCGCAGAAGACAAAAAATACTTAGAACCCGACACTGAACTTAAAGCGAAACACGCGGGTATTTTAAAGTTGTCAAAAACGGGATTGATAAAATTGACACCTGACATCGGTTGTAATTACTCGGAGTTGGTTTTGGATGCCAGAGAGAAATGCCTGCAAAACTCAATTCCCGGCGGAGGCGCGTATTATTCGTTCCGACGGTCAAAGTATGTTTTGCCAACTATTGCGGATTTGCGCTTTTATGAAAATCGTTTCTCGGTCGCCGGACGAATCGCCGGTGGAGTTATGGTTGCACTCGGCGACATTCCTTTGGATCAGATAAGTTCAAAAAGTGATGGAGTAAAGTTTTTAGCCGACATCATTCCCGAAACTGTCCGCAGTAAGGCTAACCGGCAAATGAGCGAATTTCAAAACGGTCTTCAAAAGGACAATTATTTTTACACCCGCTCTCTGCCATTAAACAGCAAGACGGTTTATGCTGTGCGGATAATTGCCTATCAAACGGATGAGTTCATCAAAAATCTCCAAAACACAAAAGATGTTTATGACTTCATCCAACTCAATGAGGATAAACGCGCCGACATTATTATGGCGTTTCGTGTTGTTGAAGTAAATAATGACGGAAGTGTGTGGGTTTTATGGCGAGAACTTTCCCGGCAAAACGCACCTAAATTTCTTTTTGCAGAACCGGAGAAGAAATAAAACGATTAAAATTAATTAGATATGAAAAAACTCGGTTTTACTTTAGTTGCTGTCTTCAGTGGAACTATGTTTGTGTCCGCACAACAACCGATGCCGCTTAAAACACCGGATGCAGCAGCGGAAAATCGGCGTATGATGCGTCAGAGAGAAGAGTCGAACCGTAGATTTGATACTCTCAGAATTAGCGGCGGAAACACGAGATATAATAATTTGAGGCGCACCGATGTCATTCAAACTATCAGCAATCTCTATCGAAAGCCGACCAAAAGTGAATCCGAGTTGCTTGCGCCTGATAAAGAAGATTTAAAACAATATGCTCAACTTTTACGTCAACCTAATTCCGGGTTACAAAAACTTATAGCCGATAACGATTGTGATGAAAACACTAACATATTAAATGCTTCTGATAATTGCCTGAAATATTCGATGCCGGGTGGAGGTTCTTCGTATTCATTCAGAATTCAGAATTATCGAATTCGGCGGTTGGCGGATTTGACTTATACCGATAATAGTTTCCAATCGCTTGGTGTTTTCGCGCACTCTATTCTGGTCAATGTCGGCGATATTCCGTTCGATCAAATTTCTCTGCAAACGAAAGGGTTGGAATTTTTGAATGATTTTCAAACAATAAGTGATTTTGATAAAGCCAAAGAAATTGACCGGCAAATTAATGATGGATTTGAAAAAGACGGTTTTGTTTATCGACGCGGATTGTCTGCTCAAGCAAATACGACCTATATTTTGCGTTCGATAGCTTATCGCGGAAGTTATTATCGCACGCTGGACGGGTTTGTCTATGATGAACTCTATTTTGATAAAAGAATGGATGTTACGGTCGCTTTTATAATAGTACGGCGTGTTGAGGAAGGTATAAAGATTATTTTGAAGAAGTTGTTATAAAAATATT
>JANMAA010000086.1:0-23226 GCA_031359215.1 Acidobacteriota bacterium
TAGCAACGCTGCGCCATATCGGACTGAATCTCTTGAAACAAGAAAAGAGTTGTCAATTAGGAATCAAGAGCAAACGCAAAAAAGCCGGTTGGAATGAAGACTATTTGCTTAAGGTCTTAAAAAAGTGATGCGTTTGCCCTACCTCTACAAGCCAAGTATATAACATAAATTCCGTGTCTCGACTCAGCAGTTTTCTCTAATTTCTCAAATATTCATAGCGAAAATAATAATGCGGAATGTTCTTTTAAAACTAAAGAACATTCCGCATCCGATAATTTAGTTAATTCTTAAATTACTCCGCTTTCGCCGCCGCCTTATCGGGGACGGCGCGGGCATCTTCGAGGTTTTTGGTTTTCTCGAAGGTTGCGTCCGCCGGTCGCGGTGTTGCCAAGCCTAAATCCTGCTGTCGCCAGAGATTTGACACTAATAACTCACGGATGAACGTCATTTCTTTCGGCAGACGGTCGTAGAGTTTGAAAAAGAGTTCGTCGTGCATCGCAATTTCTTTGAGCCACAAATCGCGGTCTAAATCCATTACTTTGTGAAAATCTTGTTCGGTGAAATCTTCCATTCCGCGCCAGTCGAGATGTTCGTATTTCGGCTGCCAGCCGAGCGGCGTTTCAACGCCTTTCGATTTTCCGCGCGCACGTTCAACGACCCATTTCAAGACTCGCATATTGTCGCCGAAACCGTTCCAGAGGAATTTGCCGTCTTCGCCTTTGCGAAACCAGTTGACTGAAAAAATGCGCGGCGGTTCGGGAATCGAGCGACCGAAATCGAGCCAGTGCGAAAAATAATCGCCCATATGATAACCGGCGAAGGGAAGCATTGCGAACGGATCGCGGCGGACTTCGCCGATGTTGCCGAACGCGGCGGCGGTCATTTCGCTGCCCATCGTCGCCGCCATATAAACGCCGAACGCCCAGTTAAATGACTGTAAAATAAGCGGCACGACCGAATTTCTGCGTCCGCCAAAGATGAATGCCGAAATCGGAACGCCTTGCGGACTGTCGAATTCGGAATCAACGACCGGGCATTGCGTGATCGGCGCGGTAAAACGTGCGTTCGGATGCGCGGCGGGTTTTTCACTTTCGGGTGTCCAATCGTTGCCCTGCCAGTCAATCGCGTGCGCGGGTTTTTCGCCGTCCATTCCTTCCCACCAGATGTCGCCGTCGTCGGTCAGCGCGACGTTCGTGAAAATCGTGTTTTCCTTGATGGATTCCATCGCATTCGGATTGGTTTTGTAATTCGTGCCGGGCGCAACGCCGAAAAATCCGAATTCGGGATTGATCGCGCGAAGTTTGCCGGTTTCGTCCGGTTTGATCCAGGCGATGTCGTCGCCGACCGTCGTGACTTTCCAGCCTTCGTCCTGAAAAGGTTTCGGCGGAATGAGCATCGCAAAATTCGTCTTGCCGCAGGCGGACGGAAACGCCGCGCAGACGTAATCTTTTTTGCCGTCGGGCGATTCGACACCGACGATTAACATATGTTCGGCAAGCCAGCCTTGTTCACGTCCCAAGGTTGAAGCGATTCGCAAAGCCAGACATTTTTTGCCCAAAAGCGCGTTGCCGCCGTAACCCGAACCGTAGGAAACAATTGAGCGTTCTTCGGGAAAATGAACGATATATTTGTCTTTCGGATCAGGCGAACAAGCCCATTCGACATCTTTTTCGCCGTCCGCGAGCGGCATTCCGACCGAATGTAAGCAATGCACGAATTCGCCGTCGCCCAATGCTTCCAGAGCTTTATCGCCCATTCGCGTCATAATTTTCATATTGACCGCGACATACGGCGAATCGGAAATTTCAACACCGAACTGCGAAATCGGCGAGCCAATCGGTCCCATACAAAACGGCACGACATACATCGTCCGACCTTTCATACAACCCGCGAATTTGTCCATCAGGAGCGTTTTCATCTCCTTCGGATTCATCCAGTTATTCGTCGGTCCGGCATCGCCTTTCGCCAGACTGCAAATATATGTGCGGTCTTCGACACGCGCCACGTCCGACGGGTGCGAACGCGCCAGAAACGAATTCGGACGCTTTGCTTCGTTCAGGCGAATAAACGTGCCGGCGGCAACCATTTCTTCGCACAGACGGTCGTATTCTTCCTGTGAACCATTGCACCAATAGACGTTTTCAGCCTGACAATGCTCGGCGGTTTTCGTCACCCATTTAATCAGTTCTCTGTTCTTTACATCCGACGGAATGTTTAGATTTGCCATAAATTTTCTCCAAATAAGACCTGTAAATAATTTTTCCTGATAAATATAGAGATAAAAATTTAACTTAAAAAAGCCACAAAAATCAAAAAATTTACAACTTTGTTCGCAATTGTGAACGAAATTGTAAATTTAACATTAATATAGCAATAGATTATCACACTATAACTAAAAATTGATAATCTAACTGAGTAAAAATATTCATAGCTCCTGCAAGTTATTTATGAAATTTGGATCATTACTGAGCGGCATAGTATTTGCACAATCGAAAATCGTTAAGTTTATTAACACGATTGTCCGCGAAATACGCGAAACACCCGAAAAAAGAAAGATTTTGAAAAGTATTCGGTTTTATTTCAGCGTTTTTAGCGTATTTCGCGGACAAACTTTTCTTGGTTTTGATGCCTTGCAATTATTTCACTGCTCAGTAATGAATTTGGATAGAAACTTTTTTGTTTAAGTTGTCGTTAGACAATTTGTATTAAGAGAAATTGCCCGCTAGAAAAACGACAAACTTAGAAAATATTGTGTTTAAGCGATTTTTTTCCGAGCCTGTAAAATAGATTGTGTAACTGCCTTTTTATAAATAAGGAGTCAGTTGCTCCTCAAACTCGATGGCGAATCGGTTCATCGCTTGTTTCCAGTTTTGAATCGGCATTGTCCATTTTTTGGCGGCGGCTTGCGTTGCCAAATTGATGACTTTTAAGGCTGATTCGTCCGTCGGGAATACTTTTCGCTCTTTCGTTGCTTTTCTGATCACCGAATTTAACGATTCAATCGCGTTGGTCGTATAGATGGCTTTGCGAATTTCTTCGGGAAAGTCAAAAATAGTCCGCAAAGTTATCCAATGATTTTCCCACGAGTTTGCTATTTTCGGGTATTTATCATCCCACTTTTCGGCAAACTTCGCCAATTCCTGAAGTGCTTCGTCCTCGGTCGCCGAGCGATAAATGCTTTTCAACCATTTGTTTTATTTACTAAATTTAGATTTCCACGCATTATTGAGCACTGATAGAAATAGTGTATTTAGTTGGTTTTTCCAAGCCGCTGACGATAATTTCATAATCGCCGGTTTCAGGCGCGTCGCCGCCCCATTTTACGCTGTCGGCTGGAACTTCTAATTCCTCGCCGTCTTTGAGCCGCATAGTAAACGGAATGCCGTAATCGTCCGTGTATGTCTGCGCTCCGAAGTATTGACCTTTGCGGATATTAACGACATAAATGTGTGTTTCGCCGGGTGAAATTGTTTTTTCGTAGTCGGCTCCGGTTTTTCCTTTTGGAAATTTAACGATTGTCGTGGAAACATTAGCATTGTCTGCGGAATCGGTATTATCTTCAACCGCAGCGGTATCTTTCACCGCATCTATTTTCCACGTATTTCCCTGTGCAGCGACGGTAACTTTTAGAGTTTTTGAAGACTCTTTGCCTTTAAGTTCAACTGTCAAAACGGCTTTAGTGTCGCTTAATTTTTCTTTTCCTTTGATAATGACGTTATTTGCCCAGGTTTCATCATAATCCTGACCTTGAGTGACCACATCGGCATCGGTTGTATCTTTAATTTCACTTAGCATTCTTGTGGTCAAATAACGCTTCATTACATCCGGCGAAAGATTTTTATTTGCTACCAATGCCTTCAAATACAACTTATAAAACTCAAGCACCACCGGTTCGGGCGCAGATGGCGCGTCTGTTTCCGTTTCAGAGTTCGGTTCATCGTTTGTAACATTTACGATTTCGGTTTTTGTTTTCTCGACCGGATTTGAACTTGTATTGGTCGCCGATGTGTTTATTTGACACGCCGAAAATTGCCAAGTCAATACAGCGATAGTAATCATTATCACTAATTTATTTTTCATACTTTTCCTCATTTATTATTTAAACGGAAAACCTGCTGTCAGCATAGTTTTATTGGTTCATTACTTAACCGTTGCTTCTGCACTCAAGACAACTTCGCCGTTGAGCAGAATTTCAAAGCGATAATTTCCCGCCGCGACTTTTCCCGTCTGTCCGGGTTCACCCGCGACCCGCACACTCATTCCGCCGGTTCCTTTCAGGTCTTCTAAAGATTCGGAACTGATGACTTTGCCGTTCAGATAGCTTCGCGCCTCGACATTAAAAGGCTCGGACGAAGGATTGACAAAACTGAACGATGCCTGCAATTCGTCAAGACTAGCTTTGCTAAATGACGTGCCGTATTTCTCCTCGCCGTTCACCGTTTGGAAAAATTTAGCGACGGTGAACTTCAAACCGTCGGGAACTTCGGTCTTGACCGGCTCTTTTTTTGCGGCTTCTGTATTTCCCTGCGAATTTTGATTGCCGCCGGAATTAGTTTCGGCAGGATTGCCAAAAACCGCGCAGGTATAGTAATAATTAGGTTTTTTTGCAGATTTCGCGTAACCGAAACCGACTTGTTTGAAAATCTGATTGTCCTGTGAAAGAAACGGGCGAAAATGCGTGTTGCTCGAAGACCAACCAATCATTGAATCGCCGCCGAGAGTGCTGATGTCTGCTACATCTCCTTCTCCGGTCGCTTCCGTTGCGCCGTCACCGATGTAACCCATTTTCTTGCTTCGCATAGACGGATGCTGCATATCGGCATAGGAACTTCCGCCGACTTCGACGGCATCGTGTCCGCCTTTGTCGTATTTCGCCATGTGTTCGGCAAACCATTGGCACGATTTATTAAGCGAATCATTTAATTCAATCAGCGGAAGATTGCGACCGCGACGAACCTGGTTGAGCGTTTCAATGAACGATTCGCGCGGGTCGGAATTTTTAATTACTCCTATCGTAACAGTCGTATTTGAAGGATCGGCGACGACTGTTTGAAGCAACTTATTGCTGTCTGCTTCGCGCACGCGAAAAGCGTGTCCGTTAGTCGTATCGCCGATAAACGCTCTGCCCGGTTCGATCTTGTCGTCCGAAGCAGATTCTTTGCAGCTTTCGTCAACATAATTGACGGTAATGGCTTTGTCCGTTGCGTTGCGGACATAAAGTTTGACCGCCGTGTCATCTTTTTGTTTAGTGCAAATATTTTGCGCTGTTCCCGAAATCGCCGCGGCAACCATAAATGCCGCTATTATTAATGCTATGTTTAGATTCTTTTTCATCATTTTCTCTCCTAAATTTTCTGCTTTGCTTGTAGTTTGGGGAAAGTAAAGATTTTCAAATTTATTCAATGCCTACATTCAACGTGAATTTACAGATTGGTAAATCGCTGTTTTGAACGCGGATAATATAATCATCCGTTCCTGGTAATTCATCTTTATAATCGGTTGTCGGGTTTTCGCTGATAATTTGTCCGGTTCCTTTATCAACCACATCGAATGCTATGCTTTCGCAGTCCGAACTAACCGAAGCCGATAATTTCTGACCTTTATTTCCGCGCAGGATATAATCTTTCTTGCCGTATTTTCCGACTGTGCCGTTCAATGTTGCCGATGATTTGCCTTTCGCAAAACGAATTCGAATCGCCGCTTGCAGAGCAAACACTGAACCGACAAATGCGACGACTGCAAAAATTGTTAGAAATAATTTCAATATGTTGTTTTTCATTTTTCCTCTCAATATATTTTTCGAGGGAGAATTTCGAAGGATGTTGATTTTTTTCATCCTTCATTCCTCCTCATTCAGCCTTTAGTTGAGCGGCATCGGCGTTGCCGTCAGTTTCAAATTGCCGTCAACGGAATAAACCATCATTTTGCTTTCGACGACATCTCCCGCGAGAAATGCGGCTTTACCGTTCCACAAAACGGGTTCGTCACCGCGTGTGATACGAATCGTGTCAGACAACTTGACGGCTTCTTTCTGAACTTCGCCGTCTTGGTTGATTTTCATTGCCCAAGTCGAATCGAAGGCACCTTCTATGCGGTTGCCTTCTTGATTGACTTTGTGTGTCCAGCGTTCCCAAATGACGATGTAATTTCCGTCGGCGAGTCTGACCATTTTCGGGCGTGCCGCGCTGTAACTGTCGTCTTTGTTGTAGTTAGTCAAATAGGTGCGTCCGATTAAATTCAGCCCGTCACGAAACTCTGATCTGACCATACTGTTCAAAACAACGTCGCGCGTTTTCTTACCGTCTGCACTGTCGCCGAGCGCGTCAATTTCCTGCGCGAAGCCTTTTTTGATCCGAATCACGCCCAAATTGCGGTTGCGGATCACTTCGGCACTTGATGCCGCACCGCTGACCGATTTGCCGATTGGCGTTTCCGCGTTATTGCTGACAAACGCGACCAGATAACCGTCGCTCGCTTTGGTTAACGAACCGAGTTGCGTAAAACACTCGTTGCCATCGGTCGTGGTGCCGAAAAAGTGATGAAAAATCAACGGATTCGGACGCGTGTTGAGATAATTTCCCATCAACAGACCGCTGTCGCTGCGTTCGGCAGTAATTATCCCTTCATCGGAAACAAGCAGTTGGCTGTCGAAACTGTGCGCCATCGCTGAACCGTTCAAATCGGGAATCGGCTCGCCCGTTTTCGCGTCAACCGCCCGCCAGTAAGCATTTTGGTGTCGCCCGCTGATTTCCTTATCCCATTCGGTCGCGCCGCTGTAAAGCGCGAAAATAATCGGTGTGCCTTTATGAACAATGAAACCGATGCGCGAAGTCGAAGAATGTGCATCCCGACCGGCAACTCGTCCTGCTTCTTCCGAACTGCTATTGGGCGACATCGGCGCGATAAAACCCAACGCGCCGCCGCCTTTTTTCGCCAGATTTTTCGTCCATAGTTCTTTGCCGTCTTTGTCGAGTTTGGTCAGCTTCATCATATCGGCGCGATCCCATTCTTTGTCCATCTCACCTTTTTCGTTGCGCGGCGGATCAGGCTGATTTTTCTTGTCGTGATCACCTTCGTCTTTACAGCGCAGAATGTAAATGTTGCCGTCGGGGTCTTCGGTAAATCCCGCGAGAAGCTGATGCTGATTCGGATCAACGCCGGGAACTTCTTTGGTGAAAACCTTTGCACCGCTTGCCGAATAACGGGTCAGAAAAACTTTCGGCGGAATGCCCATATCGCGCCACGCGACATCGAGCGAACCGTCCGCTTTGACAAACGACGTGACATTCGGAACTTTAACATTGAGCGCATCATCCCACGGCGGTGTGTTGTCTTCGCGCGGATCGTAGGGACGACCGGCAAATTCGGCATCTTTCAATAAATAAGCCTTGCCTTTGAGCGAACCGAAAGCCAAAACCATTTTGTCGCCTTTGACGGCAAATCCGGCGTAGCGCGATGAAGGTTTGAGCAGGTTTTTGTAATCAAAATCCTGTCCGCGCAGGAAAAACCAGAGAATCGCCTTTTTTGGATTTGAATCGGGCGCGGTCGAAACACCGTCGGGTTTGAACATTTTGTTGTTCGATTGTCCCTGATTCGTCGCTATCGTTACCAAATCGGCATCCCATTGCAAAGGCTCCATTTTCGGCTGCGATTCGACAAATTTTACGGCTTCATCAATAAATTGCTGACTTGTTTTATCGCCGTATTTATCGTTTAACATTTCCTGACGCATTTTCTCATCAGGAAACGCCTCAGCCAAAAATTTTTCCAATAATTCACCGGCTTTCTCCGGCTCAACTCGCAAACTATTGATCTGTTCGAGCGTGATTTTATAATCGTTTTGGGCTTGGGCATTAATAAAAAGCAATGCCGACAAGAAAATTGCAATTAGTATTTTTGAAATCATAAAATTTATATTTTTGACGGCTTTGCCGATGATTAATTAACTTTCTTTTCCACTGATTTTAAGACTGTAGTCGGAACTACTAACGGTATTTCCGAAAATAGTTCCGACTGTTCGCCCGCTTTAATTAGCAGACCAATCTTCAATTCTGATATTATCGAGACCGGTCGGTTTCTTGCCGTCCTTTGTCCCGATGCCGATTTTGAAATCGCCGACTTCCAACAGCCACACGCCGGGAATTGTCATTCCTTCCCGTCCGCCGGGAAACGGCATATTGCGAAACTTCTTAGGGTCTTGCATCGCTTCGTCTATTTCTTCTTTAGTAATGCCGACCGATGGCGAAATCAGAAGAACATCATCCGCGCCGAGGTCTTTAATTTGATAGGTGTGTTTTTTGTCACGGACTACAAAAGTGTCTTTGCCGTCTTTACCGCTCCGATAGTCTTCCGGCATTTCTTTTGGGTCGTCGCCCTGCATTTCAGTATCGCCGTCGCCGCTCACCAAAACATCATTGCCGCCTGCGCCGCGTATTTTGCCTTTGCCTTTGCCGGCATAGATCACGTCGTTGCCGCCCGTTCCGTCGAGCAGATAGCTGCCGTCCGATTGTTTATCGGCGTAGCGTGAATCGAGCGTGTAATTCAAAAACATCGGACCAGCGGCATTGTTTAAAACCGGAATGTCATATCCGAGGTCTGCCAGAACACCAAGTTCAACGGCTGAAAAATAGCTCCCGCCGCCGCCGACATTTAATCGCGGCTCAACTCCTACCGGGTCTTTGAATCCCTGCGGAAAGTGACCGTCCGATGACAACGGCACAGGTTTGCCGCCATTCATTTTCATCGCCATCGGTCCTTGAAACTTACCGTCTTTAACCTGTGCGGCAAAAACTTTGTTTCCTCTGGTAAAGCCGAGCGCGTGGAAAAGCTCGTGCGCGGTCAAGGCGATATTGCTTGCCTCGTCGTCGCCCGATTTTCTCAAACTCGAAGCACTGAACCGGATGCTGCCCTTGGTAACGAGCGGTTTTTCAATCGGGTTTTCCTCTGTCCCCTGCTGCCATTCGGAAGGCGCGGCGGACGCAAACGCACCGCTCATTTTTTCATCCGAAACGACTATCATCGTAACTTCATGATTACCGGCGATAAAATTTTCCAGCAGGCGAGCCGAAGCTTCGATTTCCGCTTTTATCTTTTCGGTAAATAAACCCTGATCTTCGGCTTTGCTATAGTCGAATTTGATATTGAAATTGCCGCTCATTTTCGGTTTGGCTAACGGGCGATTTGTCCGTGCCGCCGCCGAATTTGTCGAATGTCCCGCGACAAATCCGGCAACAACGGCGAAACCGATAAATAAAGTAGATACAAAACGTATCGTTTTTCCATTTTCTGAAGTCATATTTTTTCTCCTTTTTTTGTTTAGTTATTTTCGTGAATCTTTTTAAGACTTTGTATTTGGGGAAAGCAACTTGACCAATTATGAATCGAATGATCTCTGCTGTTTGTTTAGTAAGCCGGTCCGGGATAATTTCCGGCAGGGTCGTAGTTGCAGACGAATATTGTTTTCCATTTCCCCGTCACAGCCCGGTTAATTCCACAGCCGACTTTGGCACTGTCTTTCCAAACTACCTGGGTGTAGTGATAACAGACTTTCCCCTCTTCGCATTTGGCATCCGTATTGTTCCAAAAAGGTTTCTCCAGCATCCATCCCTGAATACCGCTGGCGGGGGATTTGTTAGCATCTGCAAAGGCGGATAGATTCTCTCCAAAATCATTATCCGGGCGATGTTCGAATTCTCCGCGAGCTGCCCATTCTTGAGCAAGGTTGGCTAACTTGCAGTCCCAGGTCAGCGGAGGTAATTTGAGATCGGCGCGGGCTTTGTTATGCGCTTCCAAAATCTCGTTAATTTCAGTTTCCGTTAACGTATTATTGCCGGGACAGCGATTCTCAACTGTTTTTTCTGCCTGAGCGTTGGTTGTAAATACTAACGCAAGCATCATAAAACCTGTAAATATAAAATATTTCATCATCGTTTTTTTAATTTTCTCCTTAATTTAATTTTTGAAACGCTCTTGATATAATGCGTAATCTTCGTTAATGAACTTTTTTCTTGCTGCCAATCATTTCGCGCAGGGACATCAAATTGTCTTTTAACAGGAAAGCGTTCGCGCCGGCATCGGTTGCTGCTTTGCGGGTTGTCAGATCGCCGTGATTGGAAACAATAACGATTTTGGTTCGGGGGGAAAAACTTTTAATACGTCGTGTTGCCGTCAGTCCGTCCATCGGTTTCATCTGCACATCCATCAAAATCCAGTCCGGTTGACGTTCATTACAGGCAGACACGGCTTCCGCACCGTCCGCGCACTCAAAAATTTCGCCGTCGAGGTCTTCGACCATGGCGCGAATCATTCGCCGGACTTGTTTATTGTCATCAACTATCAGAAGCATGGTGTTATCAACCGTTTTTTTATTACGGTGTGAATTATGCAGTGATAAAGCAGGCGTGAACAGAGCGGTTGCCACTCATTTTGACTAAGTGTTGCCACTCATTTTTTGGTAGGTGTTGGTGCTTAACTAAATTTCGTTTTGATGCTGAAGGGCAAATTTGACAAGAGAGTTACTACCGCTGACGGCGAGTTTTTGACAAATGTTATAGCGGTGATTTTCGACTGTGCGATAACTGATGCAGAGTTCATCGGCAATTTCGCGGCTGGTTTTGTATTCGGCAATCAGGCGCAGAATCACTCTTTCGGTCGTAGTCAGACACTCGATTCCCTGTCTGGGCGCAATATCACGATTGGCGCGTTTAAAAAGATAAGTTGTGACGGCGGGGCTGGTGCAGCATTCGCCGCGATTGACGGCAATCAGGCAGTTGACGATTTCGACTGCCGCGCTGTCTTTCAGAATATAGCCTTTTGCACCCAAAGCCATTGCTTTATTAACCATCGCCTCTTCACTGTGCATCGTCAAAAAAATGATTTCACACTTTAATTGCCGGAGGCGCAATTCTTTGGCGACGGCAAAACCGCCCATTTTCGGCATATTCAAATCGAGAATCACGATGTCGGGTTTTTCCTGTTCAATCAACTGCAAAGCCGCTTCGCCGTCCGTCGCTTCGGCAATAATAGTAAATCGTTGTTCGCGGTCAATAATCTGCCGCAAACCCGAACGAAAAATCGGATGGTCGTCAGCGATAATGATTTTTACCTGTTCGCTCATTAATCAGGGGGCAGTTTCATCTGCAAAGCTATCACCGTTCCTAAATTTGGTGTCGAACGTATTTCGTGCCGGGCGTTCAACATTTTGGCGCGTTCGGCAATGCCCGTTAAACCGAGACCGTTTTTCGGTTTGTTTGAATTTCCCGCTTGAAAACCTTTGCCGTTATCTTCGATTATTAAATTAAGAATACTGCCGGTTTTCCCGAGTAGAATTTTTACCTTGCCGGCACCCGAATGTTTCAGAATATTATTCAAACTTTCCTGCACGATCCGGTAAAGATTGATTTCCGCTTCTTTCGAGAGAAGGTCGTCAACGTCGTCAATTTCAGAAACAAACTCAATCTCCGAAGCATCCGCCGCTGATTCAATCATTGTTTCAAGCGCACTGGTCAAGCCCAAATGCTCAAGCTGATAAGGATGTAAATTATGCGCGATCTGGCGCACTTCGATTATCGAATCGGCGGCGGCTTCGGAAATCTCTTCCATCTGCGCGATCATCCGTTCGTGTTTATCGGGAGTATTCAAACTCATCAGTGCGCGGTTGCGAATTACAATCAGGCTTTGACCGATTGAATCGTGCAGTTCAACGGCAATGTGCCGGCTGACCTGTTCCTGCTGTTCGATTAGCTGCTGCGCGAATCTCGCCCGCGCTGCGCTGATTTTTTCCAGTTGTGCGAGACGAAAACCGTAAAACAATCGAATAATCAAAATCGTCGCCAACACGCATAACGTCCTAAACCACCAGGTGCGATAAAACGGCGGGAAAACGACTATCCGCAAACTTTTTCCTTCTTCGTTCCAAACACCCTCGCCGTTGTCCGCAATAACACGAAAAGTATATTCACCGGGCGAAGGATGCGCGTAATAAGCTGTCCGCCGTCCGCCGGATTCGACCCAATTTTCATCGAGTCCGATCATTTGATATTTGAACTTAATCCGGGTCGGACGATTCCAATTCAGCGCAGTAAATTGAATCTCCAAATTTTCCTCATCAGGCTGTATTTCCACCGTTTGACCGGCAGGCAAAATCCGATTATCAATCGAAACTTGCTCAACGGCAAGAACCGACGGTTTCTCATCAAGCTTAAGCGGATCAATAACAACGACACCTTTGATCGTCGGAAACCAGAGTCGCCCGTCGTGCGACCTTATTCCCGCCGGATTAGCACCGTTACATTCACGGCTCAACATCCCGTCGCCGCTGCCGTAAGCAAAAGAGTTGACCGCCGTCAGACGACCTGCCGCAAAATCGTTTAATTCTGCTAAACTGACGCGATAAATTCCTTTGTTGCCGCTCATCCACAAATTTCCGGCATCGTCTTCAAGAATTTGAAATGCGAGATTGTCATAAAGACCATTTTTAGTTGTGAAAGAGGTAAATCTGCCGTCGCAGAAACGAAACAACCCGTCACCGTGCGTTCCAATCCAGATATTTCCTTCGCGGTCTTCGTGAAACGAAAGAACGTGATTTCCCGTAAAACCGTCGGCTGCCGTCCAGTTCTTCAAATGTCCGTCTTTTAACCGACTCAATCCGCCGCGGGTGCCGACCCAAAGACTGCCTTCACGGTCTTCATAAAGCACATTAATATATTCATCAGCCAGCCCGTCGCGTTTGTGAAAAACCGTTTCGCGCCCGTCGTGCTCCTGAAGATGCAAACCGTCATACGAAGTGCCGAACCATAAATTCCCAGCCCGGTCCGGCAGAATAACGGAGGCGCGATTTTCAAATATATTATCGCTGATTATTTCGACGACGGAACTTCCTTCGCGCAATTTTAATTCCTTGTCGCCTGTTTGCGAATCACTTGAGGTGAGCCGGATATTACCGTTACTATCTTCGCTAATACCGTTCACACCGCGCAAATGATTGCCGTCCGATGTTTTCAAGACGGTAAATTTTCCGTCTTTGAACCGGCATAATCCTTCGTCAGTGCCGACCCAGATACCGCCTTTCGTATCCTCATAAATTGCGCCGACCATATTGTCGGGCAATCCGTCGAAACGGGTATAAACACTAAAGCGTCCGGTTCGGAACTGCGCCAAGCCGCCGCCGCTCGTGCCAAGCCAAATATCGCCGGTATGGTCTGGATAAACCGACTGAATAATATTACTGACCAAACCTTGACGGGTCGTGCAGACTTCAAAACGCCCGTCTTTGAGGCGATACAGCCCGCCTTCAATAGTGCCGAACCAAATACTGCCGTCGCTGTCTTGAGCGATTGACCGAAAATTCTTGTTATTCAACCCGTCCTTAGTTCCAACAATACTAAAACCGCCGTTATGAAACCGGCTCAAACCATTTGCACTGCCAATCCAGAGATCGTCGTTAAGGTCATAAAAAAGAGCGCGAACATTATCTCCGGCTAATCCGTCGCGGGTGGTATAAGTTGTCAATTTTTCGTCTTTTAACTTAACCAAACCGCGTTCTGTTCCGATCCACAAATTGCCTTCGTCGTCGTCGGCAATTGCGCCGATTCGATTGTTGGGCAATCCGTTCTCAGTGGAATAAACGGTAAAACCGTCTTCACGAAAAAGGTTTAATCCGCCGCCGTCAGTGCCAACCCAGATATTTCCATCTTTACCTTCAAATAAACACAGGGCGTGTGTGTCGGATAAACCTTGGGCGGTGGAATAGTTTGTGAAGCGTCCATCTTTATAGTGCGTGACTCCGCCGCCGTGTGTGCCGATCCAAATCGTTCCGCTTCGGTCAACCAATAGCGACTGAACATTATTACTTTTGATTTCAGGTGTGTTGCCGGTGTCAAAGGCAGTAAAACGCACACCGTCAAATCGAACGACACCTTCGGCGGTCGCCAGCCAAAGATAGCCGTCAGGCGTTTGAACTACCGCGCTGATGCCGTTTTGCGGCAACCCGTGCTGATCCTGCCAGACAAACTGCTGATAGCGTCCGAAAAGTCTTTCAGGGCTGATTATCTGGCTCATCCCCGGGTCCGGCAGTAAACATAACAATCCGATCAGACAGCCGATCAGGTTTCGTTGCAGAAACGGACTATCATGTAACAAGTGGTTCATTTTTCGAGACAAAAACGAACTATTCATTTGAATAACTCTTGCGGCGTTGACATAGGGCAATTAGCTTCAATTATCCTGAAGATTACTGCTTATTACGGGATTTGTGAATTTTACAGCAAGATGACGAAATATGCCAATAAGAACGGCAACATTTGTTTAAAAGCGTTATGATTTCACGCTTGGCAGATTTAAAGCGGATTTGGAAAAGTCTGGATGGGAAAACAAATTGGAAATAATAGTTAATTTTCAGAAAGGGACCGCCAGCATGTGCCATCCGAAAAATCAACTCCCCAAACATAAACCATTGCTTTGCCGGATTCTTGCGGATTTAATTTAGTGCATTTCCGATAAGTTAAAGATTTAGCTAAATCCGGCACAAGTTGTACCAATATTGTTTCGGTAGGTTTTATCTCAAGTTTTAGTTTGGAATTACTGTTCGAACTATTTACCACAATATCTCCGACCATAAGTGTTTCCGAACAGTTTAGCTGTGGGGATATTCCTATATAAACTGAATAGATTGCTTTATCTGAAACATTTTTTACTTCCACCTCAACGCCTTTCTTTAAATCCGATTTACCGTTAACGGAACTGACATTGATTATTTCGGCAGGTGCATTTTTTTGTATTTGTATTTTGACAAAACCTTTATCAACAACCTCACGCTCTATTTCTGGCTTTTCATCTATCGGTGTCGGCACAACCTCGGTCTGACTTATAGCAGGCACAGTGGAATTTGAAATCGGCGCACTGCAAGCAACCGCAAAATGCAGCAAAACGAATACTAATACCAAATACTTTGCCGGATTCATCTGAGTATTATTTAATTCTAACGTCAGTTCGGGATAAGATCAGGCTAAAACCAAGTCTTTTCATAACTGTAAATTCGGTTTCTTTGCCTGATATGTTTAAGCAATCAAGCCTGCCACGACACATTGGTATAAAAGTTCCACACCGATCAATGGCGCGTGTGTTCAATCTGTGAGATATTTTTCAACTGATCGTTGATGTTTTCGATGATCGCTCTTTTTCTGAGCAGCAGTTTGTCGAAAAGGATGACGAATTTGTTCTGCATATTCTTTTTAACCTTGGTAATCAACTGCACATTCGCTGCGCCCGACAACTCCGTCAGAACTTGTGAAATGTAACTTTATCGCCGAACAACTTGCCCCACAAATGCTGCGCCAGCTTCGGCACCGGCTTTCGGTCATCAACATTGCCGGGCATCATTTGCCGTGCCAAAATCTCGCCCGTATTACTGACAATTTTTTTAACAAATTATTTCCCGAATTTTTAACAGATTTTCTTTCAGCACAAACTCCCTTGCACCTACCCGATGTGCTTCTTCGCGCATTCGGTTAGTGCTGTATTTAGTTAGGGAAATTGGATTCTCTCCGTTGTTTGAGCGAATGTCATCAAATTAAACATCGCCAACATCATTAAGACTGCCAAACTTTTGACCATCATTTTTTTCATCGTAATTTTATCCTCTCAATTTTATTTTTATCCTCAATGGTTTAACTTGGGGAAAGGTCAACCGAAACGATGAAGCTGTTTCTTCTGCGAAAAAATTCAAACCATTTCAAGAGGTATTTTGCAGCATCGAAAAGATAAAAACATCGTAGTAGCACCTATTTTTTCTAGGTGCTACTACTCATTTTTAAATGATGAATGATGAATTCTTCTTACATTCATCATCCATCATTCATCATTCATTATTCATTATTTCTTTATTTTTGAAAGACGTTTTTTCGCGGTCAATCTCTATGTTTTCAATCTCGACCGGCGGCGGTAATAGGTTTATTTGTAATGATTCGGGATTAACAACCGAAATGCCTTCAAGCGTCGGAAACCAAATTTGTCCTTCGTCATAAATGATTGCGGAAGGTGCGCTTCCGTCGTTGCATTCTGTTGAAAGCATTCCGTTAGCATTGCCATAAGCCATTGAATCGTAATGATTCGATTTTCCATCGGCAAAATCATTTAATTGTTGCTTGGAAACACGATAGATCCCTTGATTACTACTTATCCAAAAATTTCCGCGCTTGTCCTCTATAATTGCAAAAACGTCGTTGTTGAAAAGTCCGTTTTCGGTGTTGAAAGTAAAAAATTTACCGTCTTTCAAAACGAAAAGTTCGTGGACGACTCCAATCCACAAACGTCCGTCATTATCTTCCGCAAGCGATTGAATTGCCGAGATGCTGCCGCCCTCTTCTTTTAAAATCGTGTTGGTAATTCTGCCGTCTTTATAACGGCTCAAATCGCCGACTGTGCCTTGAGAATTGGGTAAGCTTCATTATGAACCAACCCGTCTTTGGTTGAAATAGAGGTAATAATCTGTTGCCGTAACCGATTCAAACCTTTATCGGTTGACAGCCAAATTGTTCCTTCGCGGTCTTTGAAAACATCGAAAATGCGGTCGTTTGAAAGTCCTTGTTCGCGTCCGAATATCTCAAATTTTCCGGCTTTAAAACGAACCAAACCAACGCCCGACCTATTAAAATCTCCCGTCGCAAACCAAACACTTGCGTCCGATTCTTCCCAAAACCGATGCAGATGTGTTTTCGCCTGAAAGCCATTGGTTTTTGAATAATCAGTAATAATTCCATTTTTCAGATAAGACAATCGAACGAAATCACCAACCCACAAACCGCCGTTGCTATCTTCAAAATAACTAACTTCATATCCGCTTAGATTTTCGACATTCAATGGATAGACTTCGGTTTGTGCGTCTTTCACCCAAGTTGTTTCGGTTTTTGAAATCGTCCATTTCGCTCCGGCAGAACCGTTTAGAGTAAATTCAGAGCTTTCAGGATTTTGTTGCCGAGGTTTCGCAAAGATGAATTTATCGCCTCGCAGATAGTAAAAATTCTTTTCTGTTTCTATCAAAGTTTCGCCGGTGGAATCCGGTAAACAATTTAAAATTTGTTCATCGGGAACCTGAGCTGCCGAATATGAAGTAAAAACTTCCTTGCGGTAAATAGTTAAATCACCAACTTCTGTCGCCGCCCAAACGCTGCCGTCCGCCGCGCCATAAACCACCCAAAAACGATTGTTGATAATGCCTTTCGAGTTTCCTTTATCAAAAACGGCGAATTTTACTCCGTCAAAACGAACTAAACCGTCAAATGTGGTGAACCACAAATAACCATCGGGTGTTTGCGAAATTCGGCGAACGCCGTTTTGCGGCAAGCCGTTATCCTTCGTCCATGAATCAAAGCGGTATTGAGCCGACACCGATAGATTGGCGAAAAGGCAAACAAAAATTGAAAATAATAAAGGACAACGCGCCATTTATTCAGGAGTATCGGCAAATTTAAATGGAATTTTATCGCTTGCAATCTTGCTTTACTTTAACTTGAAAATCAAGTTGCAAATCTAATGATAAGTGCTTATTTTATGGCAGTTTTTGATTTTTGTCGGTTAAAAGTGTGAATAATAATCGCGCCGATGATGATTGCGCCGCCTAAAATTGCCCAATTTGAAGGTTTTTCGCCAATAACAAGGAATACCCAAACCGGATTGAGAAGCGGTTCAATAAATCCGATAATGCTGGCATCTAAAGAGCGAACGCCGTGAGTTACGCCGTAAGTAAATAAATAATAAGCCAGCCCGATTTGGAAAACGCCAAGAAAAATAACGGCTAAAAGATCGTTAAATTGCCACGTCGAAGGATTTGAAACGACAAACGGCAGCATTACGAAAATTGCCAGAATATTGCCGTAAAAAACCGACGAAGCAGGATTTTGATTTAATGCTTTCGGATGCCGCAAAAGCAAAATATAGCCGCCCAAACTCACGCCCGAACACAATCCTAAAATATTCCCGATAAATTGCGATTCGGCAGTCAGATTCGCATTCGGCGCGGAATCAATAAAAAACAAGGTCATTCCGGCAATGCAGATAAAGACGGTCAGCAAATCCGAAAATCGAAATTTTTCCTTCAAGACAAACGGCGCAAAAATCAAGATATAAATCGGCGCGGTATATTGCAGAAAAATCGCGTTGGCGGCAGTCGTCATTTTATTGGCGAGCGCGAAAAACGATAACGCGCCGACATAAAAAATCGCGGCAATAATCGTGAATCTATCGGCTTTTAAGGCTTTGAATTTGGTCAGCAATGCAATCGTAATCGCAGCAAAAAAACAGCGTCCCAGATTAACTTCGTAACCTGAAACGCTCGTCATTTTGATGAACAATCCGCCCGAACTCCATAAAATAACGGCGATTACGACAAACCAAACCGCCGTTTGCGAATTGCGGATTTTGGATTGCGGATTGGAATTTTGATTCACAAAATTATTATTCGCCACTCGTATTAGCGATTGTTTCGCGCAATTTTACGGCGGAAGTTGTTGCAGGTTCGAGTTCTACTTTTTCGATGTTGCCATAAATCTTTTTACCGAAAACGCCATTCCAAGGTGGAATAACGATGGAAACTGCTCCGTAGGCTTTGGCTTGACAGGCAAGACGCATAAACGGCTTTGGTTCATCGCCTTGATTATAGCCGAAAACTTTCATTTGCTTGCGTTCGAGCCGCGCCACGTCCGACAATTTTTCCGCGCCGCCGATAACACCGATCCAACAAGTTCCGCAACTTGCCGAACGACATTCGACAGGAATCACGCCTTCCCCGCATCGTTCATCAATTTCGCGCCAGTTTTTCGATTGGTCGCGGGCTGAACCTGACGCAAGCTCTTCTTCATTAAACAATTTGAATCGTGCTTCGTTAGAGTTTTCGTCATAAACAACCGTCCAATTTTTATCAATCGTTTTCAGAAAACCGAGAATGCCTTGCGAATCGTCTTTAGCGCGTTTGGCTATAACATCCTTCGCCGATTTTTTCGCGTGTTGTTTATTGATATAAACTTTGCCTTCTGCACTTTTGAAAGCATCGAAGCCGACTTGCCTTAAAGTCATTAAACCGACAAGCGTAATGCCGACGAGCAAAGATTCGTCAACCTTTAATTTATCTGCCAATGATTTAGCAATTATTTTTGCTTCAAATTCAGTGCCGCTTTTTTCAAAAGATTCGGCGTGTTCGATTATGGCGGTTTTTACTTCTGCCCAAAAACGATGTCCGTAAAGAAATTTGTGCGACGAGTCAATCTGATTCTTGAGTTCGTAATTACCCTGCATCACAAATTTTTGCACGGCTTTGTCTCTATCTTCAGCCGTTTGCAAATATTCGTATAAAGCCAGCGGATAAAAGCGAAACCAGATTTGCGTCGGTATGCGGTCAACTTCGTGAATCAAAGGTAACAATTCGTTTATTGATTTTAACCAATCGACTTCACTAAAATTACTCAAGTAATTTTCAAATTTATTGTTCATAATGTTTATTGTTAAATATAGCTGCTGCAAGAAAGGGAAATTCTACAAGTAATTTTAAAATTGTGCAAAGACGGGCTTGACAATGTTCGACCAAATTCGTATAGTCTGAAGTTTCGGACATTTCGTCTGATGCAATCTATCGAGGTTGCTTGAAAGCGTAAAGCATTTGAATTTATCAAATGCGGAAACATTTATTGTGGCGTAAAACTAAACGCCGTGTCTTTTTGAAAAAGAAAACGCTCCAGCGTTTAGGGCAAATCATTCAAAATAGAATTGTTTTGCTATTCTAATTAAAAGAGCCACGCCACAGAAAAGTTTTGAGAGAAAATCGCAAGAATGCTTTCGTAAAATATAGATTTTCAAATAATTTAGTTGTATTTAGTTTAAATAAATAACCGCTTGCGCTAACTGCCGAATTTGATTCGGTTAGAGGCAGGTCAGAGGTTATTGTCGTTTAAGAATGGCAGAAACACGCTAGTTAAGGATGTCTGTCAAAAGAAAAAGGATAAAAGATGCCGACTATCAATCAACTTGTTCGCAAAGGTCGCAAAGCCGTCAAATATAAAACCGCATCTC
The DNA here is from genome assembly GCA_031359215.1 of Acidobacteriota bacterium. Taxonomy (GTDB): domain Bacteria; phylum Acidobacteriota; class Blastocatellia; order Pyrinomonadales; family Pyrinomonadaceae. The sequence goes on from JANMAA010000086.1 coordinate 20,059, forward strand.
CGGCACTGCAAAGCAGTCCGCAAAAACGCGGAGTTTGCACTCGTGTCTATACGCAAACGCCGAAAAAACCGAACTCGGCTCTGCGAAAAGTGGCGCGTGTTCGTCTGACTAACGGAATCGAAGTTACGACTTACATTCCGGGCATCGGACACAATTTGCAGGAACACTCGATCGTGATGATTCGCGGCGGTCGTGTTAAGGATTTGCCGGGTGTTCGTTATCACGTTATACGCGGAACACTCGATTCGTCGGGTGTTGCCAACAGAAACCAAGCGCGCTCGAAATACGGCGCGAAACGTCCGAAGGGAGCAAATCCGAGCGGGAAGAAATAGTTTTATTTTTTAGTTGAGATTAAAGTTATGCCAAGAAGAAGAGTTGCTGCAAAAAGAGATATATTACCTGACCCGATTTACAACAGCGTGATGGTGACGAAATTCATCAACGGCGTGATGTTGGCGGGAAAGAAATCGGTTGCTGAAAAAGCATTTTACAGCGCGATGGAAAAAATTGCCGAGAAAACAGGTGAAGAGCCTTTGAAAGTTTTCAAGAAAGCGATTGACAGCGTTGCACCGACTTTGGAAGTTAAATCACGTCGTATCGGTGGTGCAACTTATCAAGTTCCGCTTGAAGTTACCAAAGATCGTCGCCACACTTTGGCAATTCGTTGGATTGTCAGTTATGCGCGGGGAAGAAGTGAGAAAACGATGACCGATAAATTGGTCGGCGAAATTCTCGACGCTTCGAATAATAGAAGCGGTTCGGTCAAGAAAAAAGACGACGTTCACCGTATGGCGGACGCAAACAAAGCGTTTGCACATTACAGATTTTAGTTTGCAGTGAATGGTGAAGCGTAATAAGCATTAACGATTAACGATTTACAAAAAGATAATGGCAAAGATTGGATTAGAAAAATTTAGAAACATCGGCATTATGGCGCACATTGACGCGGGTAAAACCACGACGACCGAGCGCGTATTGTTTTATACCGGCGTTTCCCACAAAATCGGGGAAGTTCACGAAGGAACGGCGACGATGGACTGGATGGAGCAGGAACAAGAGCGCGGAATTACCATTACTTCTGCTGCCACGACCTGTTTTTGGAAACGCGATGGACAGGAATATCGCATCAATATTATTGATACGCCCGGTCACGTTGATTTTACGATGGAAGTCGAACGCTCGCTGCGCGTTCTCGATGGTGCGGTTGCCGTATTTGACGGCGTTGCCGGTGTCGAACCGCAATCCGAAACAGTTTGGCGGCAAGCCGATAAATATAAAGTTCCGCGCATTTGCTTTATCAATAAATTAGATCGCGCCGGTGCTTCGTTTGATCGTTCATTCGAATCGATCAAAATTCGTCTAGGCGCAAACGCGGTTGCTCTGCAAATTCCGATTGGGCTTGAAGACCAACTGAAAGGTGTCGTTGATCTGATTCAGATGAAAGGTTTGATCTGGAACGATGAAACCAAAGGTGCGGAATATGAAGTTACCGAAATTCCGGCAGATTTAGTTGATGCAGCGAAGGAAGCGCGTGAAAAATTAGTCGAAGCCGTTTCAAGTATTGACGATGATTTGATGGAAAAATACTTGGAAGGCGAGGAAATCAGCGAAGACGAAATTCGCAAAGCTCTTCGTAAGGGAACGCTGGCGATGAAAATCGTTCCGGTTGTAACCGGATCAGCTTTCAAAAACAAAGGTGTTCAGACATTGCTGGACGCAGTAGTTGATTATTTGCCAAGTCCGTTGGATGTTCCGGCAATTGAAGGCGTTAACCCGCGAACAGATGAAGTCGAATCACGTCCGGCAGATATAACTGCACCTTTTTCGGGCTTGGTGTTTAAGCTGATGGCTGACAAACATCTCGGACAACTCGCTTTTGTTCGTATTTATTCGGGCACGGTGAATTCGGGTTCTTACGTTTACAACACGATCAAAGGTAACAAAGAACGTGTCGGACGGTTGATGTTGATGCACGCGAACAAACGCGAAGATGTTGATTCGGCATCGGCAGGTGAAATTATCGCCATCGGCGGAATGAAAAATGTTACGACAGGCGAAACGATTTCCGACGAAAACAAACAAATCATTCTCGAATCGATGGAATTCCCCGATCCGGTGGTGCGTGTTGCGGTTGAACCGAAAACGCGTCAGGATCAGGACAAAATGGGTATTGCGCTTAATCGTCTTGCTCAGGAAGACCCGAGTTTTCAGGTTTCAACAGATCACGAAACAGGTCAAACGATTATCGCCGGAATGGGCGAACTTCATCTGGAAATTATTGTTGACCGGATGAAACGTGAGTTCGGCGTTGAAGCTAATGTCGGCAAACCGCAGGTTGCTTATCGTGAAACGATTACGATTTCCGCTCCCGGCAAAGAAATCTTTAAGAAACAATCCGGTGGTCGCGGACAGTTCGCACACGTCGAGGTTGAAATTGAACCGGCTCCGGGCGAAGGTTTTGTCTTTGAAGATAAAATCACCGGCGGCGCGATTCCGAGACAGTTTATCAAACCTGTTTCCGAAGGAATGAAAGATGCAATGCAGCGCGGATTTCTTGCCGGATATGAACTCGTTGATATTAGAGCCAGATTGCTGTTCGGCTCATATCACGAGGTTGACTCTGATGAGCGTTCATTTCATATTGCGGGAAGTCTGGCATTTCAGGATGCGGTCAGAAAAGCCAAACCTGTTTTGCTTGAACCGATTATGAAAGTGGAAGTTGTTACACCGGAAGAATATATGGGCGCAGTCAACGGCGATTTGAATCGCCGCCGCGGTCAGATCGAGAAAATGGAGCCGCGTTTGGGTAATGTTCAGGTAGTTACTGCATATGTTCCGCTTTCGGATATGTTCGGGTATGTCACGGATTTAAGAAGCGCGACACAGGGACGCGCTACTTCGACAATGCACTTTGAGCGTTATGATCAGGCACCGAAAAATGTTGCTGAAGAAGTCATCGCAAAGGTTAAAGGTGTAGGCAGCTAGAAGTTAATTATTTGATTTTTGGAGCAGAGAAAAGTTATGAGCAAAGAGAAATTTGATAGAAGCAAACCGCATGTGAACATCGGGACGATCGGGCACGTTGATCACGGGAAGACGACGTTGACGGCGGCGATCACCAAAGTGATGAGCAAGCATAATCCGAAGATGGTATTTCGGGATTTTGCT
>JANMAA010000087.1:0-5876 GCA_031359215.1 Acidobacteriota bacterium
TGTGCCGGTTTACATATCACACACTTACTTCGTGCGTGTTTCTGCATTTTACAGTTAAATTTTCAAGTTTCGGAAAAACTAAAAGCCTTGAAAATTCTCAATAAGTCAGTTAATAATTGACAATGTGGTTAAAGTGTCTAATAAGAACCTTCCCTTTGAACAATGAGTTTTGCCTTTATTTCTCTGGCTTATTAGGCGGTGTGCCGCACCGCACTCGGATATTAGCGGCGTGAAATGTGCTTGCCGCCCGCAAGGTGAATTCTACCGGCTGATTCGGATTTATCGCCGAGAAAGTTATTGTTTCGGGATGGAAAGTTCCGGACGTGAATGGCGGAATATTTACTACCGCATTGACAGGTGTTCCCACCACTGTCAGCGATTGCAAGCCTGTTCCGGCGTTCACGTGGTCAACCGTTACCGAACCTGCTCCGCTCGATATGCCAAAAGAAACGATTCCACCCGGAGCTAAGTCTCCTTCAGTTACCGTCGTGGTTGGAGTGCAAGTATTACTCAGCCCTGATTGAACTTCAAACGCGCCGATGTCAACTATTGTCGTGCCGTCACCGTTGCCGTCAACTATTCGCGGAAAGCCTGTTCCGCGCTGGTCAAAGACAAGAGGTGCGTCGCCGTTTGAAGGGTCAACTGCCAAAGCATTAAGTCCGAAATCAATCGCCGGGCTTCCCGCAAGTAGCGCGTGAGTCGGAGTTGTTCCGCCGTTATTTTGCAGAATGCTGAGCATCGGATTGGTGTCTCGAATGTCTGTCGGCTGATAATTTATCGGATTTCCGGTGTTGGTCGAATCGCCCGGCGAATCACCGACTAAATTGCCGCCTATCGATGTGATTGTACCGGTTGCAAATAAAATTTCGGGATAAGTACCAATCTGGGGAATATTCCCAATTGCTATATTGCTTGCCACAATTGTATTGCCGAAAATGAGTGGACCTCCTCCTTGGTCAATCCCACCGCCAGTGCCTGCCGTGTTATTTGTAATTGTTACATTATACAGCGTTGTTGTGCCGCCGTAGTTGCATAAACCGCCGCCGCGAGTACTTGCTGTATTACCTGAGATGGTCGAGTTAATAATTGCCAGCGTGCCGCCACCATTGATAATGCCGCCACAATTAGGGGCAAAGTTCTCAGAAAAAGTCGAGTTGATAATGTAATGTGGTCCTCCTCGACTGAAATTCACGCCGCCGCCCGCGCCAAAATTAAATGCTCTGTTACCTGAAATGCGAACACTGTCAAGCGTCAGCGAGCCTTCACTGGCGAATATCGCTCCGCCTGTTCCGAAACCGCCCGTCAAAGTAACACCTGAAATAGACATAGTTGCTAGGTTGGTATAAAAAATGGTTTTTGATATGTTCCCGCCGCTACCGTCAATCGTCAGATTGTTTGCACCAGTGCCAATTATCTCGAGCGAACCGGCGGGATTTATAAAAATTGATACTCCCATGCTTACACCGGTAGTCAATGCAATAGTCGAATTCGCAGGCAAATTAAACATAACACGGTCATTAGTGGCAAGGGCGTTTGCCTCTTGAACAGCCGCCCGCAACGAACAATTGCCCGCCGTTGTCAGACAAATGCCGTCGCCCGCATTTGTGTCGGGTAAATCATTGGTTGTATTCACCGTAAAATCTACGGCAAATGTTTGAGTAGAAAAAGTGAAAAGAAAAGACAAAATACACAAGGTCAAAATAGTAAATTTCATAGAATTTCTCCTTACTTTTAAAGTAGGATCGGGTTGTTTTTGAAACTCAAATAAAGTTCAGAATACAATTATACACTATTTTGTTTTGAGAACTGGACTAAATTCCTACCATCCAAAAACTAGAGTTTTTACACACTTCTTTTATTAGACAATTCGGTTGAAGTGACCACTTAAATCAAGTTACAGAAGCAATTTCGTAATTATAGTTAAACAACTAAAATCATTCTTTGACTAAAAAATGCTTGACAAACAACTCTAACTGCTATAGATTTCCACGTCTTAGTTCTTTACAAAATAGACACGAGGAGAAATATTTTTATGGCAGAATCTTCAGACACTAAATTTCTTAACGAATATCGTCGCGCGATTGATATTTTCAGTGCAGATACCAATTGGAATCCGACCAATCCGTTGCTTGTCATTTTGACGATGGAAGCGCAACTTACCGACGGCGAAACGACGGCGCAGGATGTTCCGGTCAAACTCGCACCGCAGAAGATCAACATCAATACGCGACAGGAAGTTTATGCAAAGTTTGCGCCGTTTGCGCGTCGTTCACGCAGTTATTTGAAGTCTTCGGGCGCAAGCAAGTTGGAAATGGACGATGCCGAAACTTATATCCGCAAAATTTTAGGCACACGCGCCACGCCGAAGATTAAGGACAATCCCGACACACCCGAAAACGAAGCCGCCGCATCAAATTCCGCCGCTCAATTGAGCTACGATTCACGACTCGGAAACCTTCGCGGTTATCGCGCTTTTTTAGGCAATATGCCTATTTATAATCCTAACGAAACCGATGTGAAACTGACTACGGCTGACACGATAATAGACGATGCCGAAAACTCCAACAAAGCCGTCAGCGCAGGGTTTGTGCCGCTATCGAGTTCCCGTCGTCTGCGCGACCAAAAACTTTATACAAACGAAAATTCGATCTACGAAGTCATCCGTTTAGCCAAGGAATACTATAAATCTCTCTACGGCGCGAAAAGTCCGCAATATCGCACAATCGCCGCGCTGAAATTTAATAGACCACGTTCTTTGCGCTAAAATTCAATAGCCAAATTTAAAAGTGAGTTAGCCAAATGAAGAAGTAATTCAGCCAAATTTAAAAGTAGATTAGCCAAATAAAGAAGTGAGTTAGCCAAGTTTAGAAACTGTCTAGCCAAATTTAAAAGTGAACTAGCCAAACAAAGAAGTGAGTTAGCCAAATTTAAAAGTGAACTAGCCAAAGTCACAAACGGCAATACCAAATTTAGAATAAAACTAACTTATCAAAACTTTAATTTCATCTATCTTTGCTAGTGCGGCATCTTCGCCCGCTTTGATGAATTCGTCTATTTTGCCGATTGCGTCAGGTCGGAGATGAGCAATTTGTGGAATAATCACGATGTCGGCGTGATAGTGTTGGTTTTTGGAAGCGGTTCTGAGAAGCATCATTGCCGATTGAAAAAATACACCTAAAAGAGTTGAAGGCACTCCCCAATAAGTTGCGCCGGATGAGATAACGTCAACCGCGATGATGATTTCCGCGCCGAGATTTTTTACTGCTTTAGTCGGAACTGGCGCGACCACACCGCCGTCAATCAATGTCTTACCGTCAATCTCAATTGGCATAAAAACGCCCGGAATCGCGCAACTTGCCTGAATCGCCAAGGCTAGATCGCCTTTGTCTTTAAGGACGACTTCTTCGCCCGTTTCCAGATCGCAAGCGACGGCGGCAAACGGAATCGGCAAATCTTCAAATCTTTTGTGCGGGAAACGCTGTTTGATAAACTTTCCCATCGAAGCATTTGAAAGAATTCCCTTCGGCGAAAAGGAAAATCCAGCCATATTGAACCAACTTATTTTGCGTGAAATTTCGATCACTTCTTCGACACTTGCGCCACAAGCAAGTGCTCCGCCCGCAAACGAACCGGCGGAAGTTCCGGCAATAAAATCAACCGGAATATTGTGTTCGACAAGTGTCTTCAAAACTCCGAGGTGCGCGAAACCACGCGCCGCGCCGCCGGAAAGTGCTAAACCTATTTTTTTTCGAGTCATATTTTTCAGCTTGGATTTTACTTTTTCTCAAACTTTCGCCATTCTATCATTTAACAAAATTTTAACTATGACTCCAGCCGAAACTCTTTCATTTCCACGACAACAAACCGGCGCGGACATTGCGGCAGGCGAAAAGGTTTGTCCGGTCTGTTCGCGTGAAGTCAAATATGAGTTTGTCCCGTTAATTGCCTTGCCTGACGATTTGAGCAAACTTATTCAGGCAAACGCGCCCGATACGCGGGAGTTTGAAGCCGTGTGCGCGCGTTGTATCCAATTGTTTGAACGCGCCAAGTCGCAAATACTTAGCGATGCCGCGATGAATAAAGACGGTTCTTATGTTCTTTCGACACCTTTGCGTTTGGACGCGGTTGATGATTTTACGGGCAAAGGCGTAACCATTGCGTTTCTAGATTCGGGTTTTTATCCGCACGATGATCTGGTTAAACCATCAAATCGGATCATCGGTTATCGCAGTTTAATGGCGCAAGAAGGCGATCATTCATCGCTTTATAATACGGAAGTAGCGAGTTGGCACGGAATGATGACTTCGGTTGTCGCGGCGGGAAACGGAAGTTTGTCAAACGGTTTTTATCGCGGAATCGCGCCTGATGCGAATGTAGTTTTGGTCAAATTAGCGCGAACGGGACGCATCATCGAGCAAAATATACAAGACGGTTTGGAATGGATCTTAGAAAATCGCACGAAATATGCGATTAAAATAGTGAATATTTCAGCCGGCGGTGATTTTGAACAAAGTTATTTGCACGATTCGCTGTCAAAGACGGTCGAAGAATGTGTCGCACAAGGTTTAACGATAATTTGTGCGGTTGGAAATGCCGGACATCTATCTAATCATCCGGTTTTTCCACCCGCAAGTGCGCCTTCAGCAATCAGTGTCGGCGGTCTAGACGATAAAAATTCTATCAATCGCGCTCATCGCGGAATGTATCGCTCAAGCTACGGTCCGACTTTAGACGGTTTTCAAAAACCGGAAATTATCGCACCGAGTATTTGGGTTCCCGCGCCGATTCTGCCCAATACACCGACATCTCAGGAAGCCGCGCTTTTGGAAGTTTTGGACAAAGCCGAAGATGCAGATTTACACGAGATTATCAAAACGAACCCGAACATCGATGCCGAACTCGATGTTTCGCTCGACCGTCCGGTTCACATCATAAGGCAACTTGTCGCGCTCAAACTTCGTCGGGAAAATGTTATAACTAAACATTATAAGTATGTGGACGGCACTTCGTTTGCCGCGCCGATCGTGTCATCGGTCGTCGCCCAGATGCTCGAAGCCAATCCGCGTCTTTCGCCGCAACAGATCAAACGGATTTTAATCTCGACAGCGGAACGTCTGCCGCATTACGAAGTTGACCGGCAAGGTTGGGGCGTGATCGATCCGCGCCGGGCGGTTGAGATGTCTTTGCTTTTTTAATTAAAGAAATTTGTTTGGCGCAACTTGCAACTTGCCTGAATCTTCGTTATTATGTGAAATTTGCTACCGACTCTAAAAGTGTGGCAAAATAGTTGTTTGTTAGTTTAAATGCAAGGGTGGTCGAGTGGTTAATGGCACCGGGCTGTAAACCCGGCAGACGGAAGTCTTACATAGGTTCAAATCCTATCCCTTGCACCATTTTGATTGTGGATTTGAGATTTCGGATTTGGGATTATTTGAAGAACATTTGAGAAGTATGTTGTGTGTTTGGCAATCCAAAATCGCAAATCTAAAATCCAAAACCGGATGCGGGAGTAGCTCAATGGTAGAGCGTCAGCCTTCCAAGCTGAATGTTGCGAGTTCGAGTCTCGTCTCCCGCTCCATACAGTTTTGATAAGAGTACTTTTTATTGTTGATTAAGCCCGAGTAGCTCAGGGGTAGAGCGCATCCTTGGTAAGGATGAGGTCATGGGTTCAAATCCCATCTTGGGCTCCAAGTTATTTTTTATAATTTTATTAAGAGGATAAAAACAGAATGTCGAAAGAGAAATTTGATAGAAGCAAACCGCATGTGAACATCGGGACGATCGGGCACGTTGATCACGGGAAGACGACGTTGACGGCGGCGATCACCAAAGTGATGAGCAAGCATAATCCGAAGATGGTATTTCGGGATTTTGCT
>JANMAA010000115.1:0-11407 GCA_031359215.1 Acidobacteriota bacterium
TCAGCCGGTTGCGGAATATCTTCGCTCGTGCCGAACTGCGCGGCGGTAAAACCCGTAGAAGAGCGTTGGATATACCAGACACCATTGGAGGGGCGATAAACGGCAATATCGGTTCTGCCGTCGCCATCGAAATCGGCAGGCGCAATTTTATCAGTGGAAATACCGAATTGAGTAGCACCAAAACCGGATTGTGATCCATTGACATACCAGACCCCGTTCGATGGTCGGTAAACTGAAATATCAGAGCGACCATCCCCATCAAAGTCAAATGGATTAATAGTTTCGGTCTGCTGACTTTCAAAAGCACCGATGTCTGCGCCGTTCCCCCCTGATACACTAGGTATGTTTGGAAAATCAAAAGGACGAGATTGTCCGCGTTGATCAGTCGATATGCCAAAATCAAGTCCTTTATCAATTGCCGGACTGGATGCCGATAATGCGTGAGTCGGAGTTGTTCCGCCGTTATTTAGCAGTGTGCCAAGCAGTGGATTGACATCCCGAATGTCGGTTGGCTGATAGGTTATCGGATTTGAAGTATTTGCTGAATCACCGGGCGAATCACCAACTAAATTACCCCCTGCTGATGTAATTGTGCCAGCAGCAAATCTAATTTCGGGAAAAGAACTAGCACCTCTATTACCTGCCACAATCGTATTGCCGAAATCAAGTATGCCATAGTTGGCAATACCACCCCCATCATTAAAAGAGTTATTACTGGTAATGGTTACGTTTCTCAATATTGTGGTGCCATTGTAATAGTTGCATAACCCTCCGCCATACGTGCCGATGTTTCCTGAGATAGTCGAATTGTTAATTGTAAGTGTGCTATTGGCACTATTGAGAATACCGGGGCAACCAAATGATCTATTCGCCGAAATGGTCGAGTTGGTAATGCGATGTGAACCGCCATCTTTTAACAGTATAGCACCGCTGTTAGGTATATCGAGCAACGACAGATTATCTAAAACGTGAACACTGTCAACCGTCAGAGAGCCTCCTGTGGCGTAAATGGCTGCGCCTCCTTCGATTGAGGCTTTTCCATGCGTTAATGTCATCCCTGAAATTATTACGATTGCAGTATTTGTAGAAAAAATCCTGTCTATCCCACCACCATCAATCGTCAAAATATCTGCTCCTCTTCCACTGATATTCAGCGATCCGGCGTTATAAATGCTAATCTGACCGGTCAACCGAACAGTCGTTAAATCTGAAGCAAAGGTTATATTATCGTTTCCGTATGAAGCGTTTGCCGCACCAATGGCTTCACGCAAAGAACAATCACCCGTAGCACAAGTTGCATTATTACGGTCATCACTTCTTGTAACAATCAAATTTAATGGAGGACCACCCGGAGTTGGAGTTGGAGTCGGAGTCGGAGTTGGAGTCGGAGTCGGAGTTGCTACAAAACAACTACCTAAACGAACGGCTACAGAGCTTCCTGCAGAGGCTAAATCCTGATTGCCGTCATTGTTGAAATCTCCGATGCCGACACCGCCAAGGGTATTTTCACCAACGTCGACGTTGGTGAAATCGCTAAAGCCGCCCAAACCATTTCCCAATGCTACTGTCACTTGCATGAATGTGTTATTAGAAACATTGCCAGTTACAATATCCTGCTTGCCGTCATTATTGAAATCTCCTACCGCTACGGAAGAAGGACCTCTACTAACAAAAACGTCAGGAGCATTGCTAAAGTCGTTTAAGCCGTTTCCTAAGCGAATAGATATGGCGTTTAAGGATTGGTCGGCAACTGCAAAATCCTGATTGCCGTCATTGTTGAAATCGCCAATTGCGATAGAGACAGGAGAATTGCCGACGTAGAATATAATTTCCCCGCTAAATCCGCCTCTTCCATCGCCTAAAAGGGTAGAAAGTGTGTTTGCGATTCGGTTGGTAGTTACAATGTCCTGCTTACCATCATTGTTAAAATCTCCGATAGCCACGCTTTCAGGCGATTCACCAACACTTAAAATGGTTGAGTTGGTAAAGTTACCTGTGCCGTTTCCTAAAAGTATTGATACATTATTTGTCACATTATTAACTGTTACAAGATCCTGATTGCCGTCGTTATTGAAATCTCCAACGGCTATACTTTTAGGTGAAATACCGGTGCCAATGCTTACATCGGTCGTGTTGCTAAAATTGCCCAAGCCATCTCCTAAGCGAACTGATACCGTGTTTGCGCTTTGGTTGGCAGTCACAAAATCCTGATTTCCATCGTTATTAAAATCTCCGATAGCCAGGCTGTAAGGACTACCTAAAATTCTCATATTGGGACCGGTAAAGCCTCCTGCACCATTTCCAAGACGAATGGAAACCGAGTTGTCTGTAGGGTCAGCAGTAATAAAATCCTGATTACTATCACTATTGAAATCTCCCACTACTATTGATCTGGGGTTATTCCCACGAACGTCGATAGGAGGAGTAAAGGTAAATTGAAGTGTGCCGTTGCATATTGGTCCGTTGCCGACCGTAAGTGTGAAGGTTTTGGTTGACATTCCGCCGCTATTAAAAGCCTTGACGGTTATTGTATAAGTGCCCGCCGGATGTGCATTAGTTACACGAATTATTCCGGTAGTTGAATTGGCGGCAAGCAAACCTTGAAAATTACTGCTGGTCGAAACGTTAATACTTGTCGCGCCGATTGGAACAGCATCGGGCGCGATGGATGTATTTGCTCCGAGTGTAATGGTCGTGTTCGGATAATTGCCGACCGTCGGCGGCGGCGGCGTTGAAGATGGAGTCGGTGTTGGTGTTGGAGTCGGCGTCGGCGTCGGCGTCGCCACACAACCGCCTAATCTAATATATGTCGTGGATACGAATGTTCCTAAACTGGTAGCTGCAAAATCCTGTTTACCGTCATTATTAAAATCTCCGAGAGATATGGATGAAATATATGAGTTAAATTCGGTGTCACGGGCGTTGCTGAAATTTCCTGAACCGTCTCCTAAGCGGGTAACTAACCTGTATGTTTCAAAGTCAATATCGGAAAAGGTAATATCTTGATTGCCGTCGTTATTGAAATCTCCTATCACTACCGGTCCGAAATTGCTTCCAACGGCAATACTAGTAGTGCCGGTAAAGTTGCCTAACCCATTTCCAAAAAAAATTAAAACAGAATCAGGTGTTGAAAGGTAACAACATTCTGTAATCGCAAAATCCTGATTGTTATCATTGTTGAAATCTCCGATTGCAATATCTTTAGGAAAACCATTAAAAAAAATACCAGTGAAACCGCTAAACCCGCCTAGTCCATCACCCAAACGAATGGAAACATTTTGTATGTTACGAGTAGCAAAATCCTGCTTGCCGTCATTGTTAAAATCACCTATAGCTATGCTTTGCGGAATATCATTAACGCTAACAGTTGTATTGCCGTTAAAGTTGCCTAAACCGTCTCCTAAGCGAATTATCACCACGTTTACGCCCAAATTGCTACTGGTAGCTGCGAAGTCTAGATTGCCGTCATTGTTGAAATCACCTACCGCTACCCCTTGAGGATTTCTAACACTAATATTAGTGTTGCCGCTGAAGTTGCCTGAGCCGTCGCCTAAGCGTATAGATACCGTAGATATTCTTGAGTTGGCAGTAATAAAATCCTGATTGCCGTCATTATTAAAATCACCTATAACTATACTGCTTACAGTATTATCATCAAGAATAACTTCATTAGTGACGATAAAACCGCCTAACCCGTTTCCCAGTCGGATGAAAACGATGCCGGGTGCGCCAGTATTTAAATTGTTGGCAACAGCAATTGCTATATCCTGATTACCGTCATTGTTGAAATCACCAACCGCAACAGCATTAACTTGAAAATTAATACCGATATCTGGAGCATTACTAAACTGAATTGTCTCGTTACAACGTGTTCCGCTTGCTACCGTTAAAGTAAATATTTTGCTGGTCGTGGTGCCGCTGCCATCAAAGGCTTTGACCGTCACCGTGTAGATTCCCGCCGGATATGCGTTGGTTACACGCACCACTCCGGTTGTCGGGTTAGCAACTAATGTTCCTTTGAAGTTACTGTTGGTCGAAACATTGATTCTCGTCGTGCCGGTTGGAACAGCGTCGGGCGCGATGGTTGTGTTTGCGCCGAGTGTAATGGTCGTGTTCGGATAATTACCGAGGTTGGGCGTTAGCGCAAAGATGTTCTCGCTTATGGCGGCGATAATCGGTGGCGATTTTCTCAGGCTGTTGATCGAAAATAATTCGGCGGGTGAACCATTTTCGATGTTATTTTTGCTATTGTCCTGCATATCCGCTGTTGTTTGCCACAAGAGCAAGCTGGTGACGGCAAATAATGCGATGATTGGTAGTGAAATAAACACTCTGAGATTGTTTAGATTGGATGACGAGATAAAGTTTCTTAAGTTTTTCATAATAGAGTTTCTTGTGAAATAGCATTTATAAATAAATTAAACCGCCTGATTATGGAAAAGACTGAAAAAAAATCGTGACGAGTAAATTTTAGTTTTAATGGGTATAAAAGTAAAGATTTTTTTCTTAGCCTTCGACATTGCCGAAGAGTTGTTAGGCAATTCAAAATCTTAAATTGCCTAACAACTCTTCCTCAACTTTTTACCGGGGGAATTGTCGCATAGAACTGCTTTAATTGAGTAAATTTGAGTAGTTACCGGAAACGGATGTTCGGTCTACGAGTTTACCTTTATTTTTTAAGGTAGTGCTGCCAGAGTGTCCGTCAATTTTTCGATGACCTGTAAAAGTGTTTTGCCCGAATCGGTCAATCTGCCAGCCGATGCCTGATCTTCTGCTATGCCGGTCATATCGGATATTCCCTGAATTTGGAAAAGATAGGCTTTGAGCGCAGGTTTGGTGCGGAATTCGATTTCCAATGCGGCAAATCCGGCGCGTAGATTTTTGATCGTCGAAACGATTGCCTGTTTGTTTTTGGCGTTCAGAGCCGGTGCGTTGCGCGAAGCCTTGCCCGCCGCAATTTCGCGGTCGAGGTCCTCGGTTACTCTGGCGACATCACCCAAACTGTAAATAAATTTCGATAAATTCTTTATCTGCACGGAAACTTTCTCCGCACCGCTTTTTATTTCGCTGTCTGTTAGAACAGGCGCAGATAAGGTTTTCGTCTTTTTGCCCGTAGTTTTGCGTTTTTGCGCGGAAACTGAAAAAGTTAAACACAGCAGACATAAGCTCATCACGGCAAATTTAATTAAATTTTTGTTCATCATCATATTTGTAATTTTGTTAATTCGTAAATTCTTGTCGAAAATCTTATCATTAACTAAAGATGCAAGAAAGACAATTACAAGTTCGCCGTCTTGGTCGTTTTGCTTACGACGAAGGTTTAGATTTGCAAAAAGAACTTGAGCAGAAAGTTATTGCCGAACGCAAAACGGATTATCTGCTTTTGCTTGAACATCCGCACACTTTTACGCTTGGACGACGTGCCAAAGGCGATGGTATTTTGGCAACGGCGGAACGATTAAAAAGTTTGGATGTAACTGTTTTTGAAACAAATCGCGGCGGCAAAGTTACTTATCACGGACTTGGGCAAATCGTCGGTTATCCGATTATTAGTCTTTCGCCTGACCGCGAAGACGTGCATAAATATGTCCGCGATTTGGAAGAAGTCTTAATCAGAACGATGCGCGATTTTGGTATAGAAGCGTTCAGAATCGAAGGATTAACGGGTGTTCACACAAGCGAAGGAAAAATAGCGGCAATCGGTGTGCATCTCAAGCGTTGGGTTACGACGCACGGTTTCGCGCTCAACGTCAATACGGATTTGAGTTTTTTCGATTGGATAATCGCTTGCGAAGGCGAACCTGTAACTTCGATGGAAAGAATTCTCGGACGCGAACTTTCCTTGTCGGAAGTCGAAGATAAAATTATCGAAAACTTTGCCAAAGTTTTTGAAACGCACGTTTGCTAATCCAAAATCCAAAATTTACAATCAAAAATTCGATTATGTATCCACAAGGAAATCTATTTATTTCCGCTTCGCACGGCAAACTCGAAGCGATTTTGAAAGAGCCGAAAGAAAAGCCGAAAGGCGTTGCTCTGGTTTGTCATCCGCATCCGCTTGGTGGAGGAACGATGCACAATAAAGTCGTTTTTCGGGCGGCGGCAGGATTGCTTGACGCGGGACTTGCCGTTTTGCGCTTTAATTATCGCGGCGTTGGCAATTCGACGGGCGCACACGACGACGGCAACGGCGAAAAAGATGATGTGCGCGATTGCTTAGATTATTTGAACGAAAATTATCCGAATCTACCTATTACTTTGGCAGGATTTTCTTTCGGCTCACGAGTCGGCAGCGAAGTTGCGCTTGACGATGAACGAATTGTGCGAATTATCAGCATCGGAACGCCGGTTGATAAATACGATTTTTCGTTTTTGAAAGATTGCCGCAAGCCGATTTTATTTGTCCACGGCGACAACGACGAATTCGGTTCGGTCGAAAATCTAAATAGTTTAGTCGCACTTGTCGCCGAAAATACGGACACAAAATTAGTAGTGTTTGAAAATTGTGGACATTTTTTTGACGATCATTTGTCGCAGTTAAAAGATACGATTCACGATTGGGTTTTGGAGAAAATTGCGGAAAATGGAATTTGATTTCACCGCGGAGACGCAAAGACGCAGAGTTTTTAAAGAATTAAATGATAATGAACATAAATTAAGATTAAAGTTTGGAAATTTCTTACTCTCAAATCTTCCCTGCGGCTTTGCGTCTCTGCGGTAAAATAAAAAAAATGGAACAAGAACAACAAGAAAAAGAAGCTGAACGCCTCAGAAACGCGGCGATTCGCATTACGATGATGCCGCGTGATACAAACGCGCACGGCACTATTTTCGGCGGAGTTATTTTAAGTTATATTGATGTTGCCGGCGGAGTCGAAGCCGTCCGACACACTTCTCACGAGCGTTTCGTGACGGTCGCTATGAAGGAAATCATCTTTCACGAACCTGTTTATGTCGGCGATTTGGTCAGTTTTTATGCGACGACAACAAAGGTCGGCAATACTTCAATCACGATCAAAGTCATCGTCGAAGCCGAACGCTTCGGTTCACGCGGACAATCCGTGCGCGTAACGGAAGCCGAAGTCGTCTATGTCGCTGTAAATCAAAACCGCGAAAAGGTAAAAATCGGTTAAAAGTTGACAGATAGTTTTCAGAGTTGACAGGAAGTTGACAGATAGTGATTGGAAGTTATGGCGGCGTTTAGTAAATTTGAAGAAATTTAGGCTTGGCAGAAAGCGCGTAATGTAACTTTATTGGTTTATGAAATTACTGCGGACGGAAGTTTTTCAAAAGACTTTGGGTTAAAAGATCAGATTCGCCGCGCATCAGTTTCGATTATGGCAAATATTGCCGAAGGACATGGAAGACGAACAAATATCGAATTTGCCAATTTTCTGAATATTGCTCGCGGCTCAACTGCCGAAGTTCAATCGCATCTTTATATTGCGCTTAGTCTGAATTACATAAACCAAAAAGATTTTGACAATCTTTATCAAACGCTAACTGAAATTTCCCGAATGCTTTTGTCTTTAGCTCAATATTTGCGTTTAAAAGAAAAATAACTAAGCAGTAATGGAAAATGGATAACGGATAATGAAGAAAAATTTAAAACCTTCGTGAAAACAATGACCTAACCGATTTTATGAATTTCATTAAATCTAAAAGCATCTGCTTATCCGTCAACTATCTGTCAACTTCCTGTAAACTATCTGAAAACTTCCTGTAAACTTTAAAAAAAATGCACACTTGGAAACTCGAAATAGAATATGAAGGAACGCGCTATCGAGGTTGGCAGATTCAGCACAACACAAAAACCGTGCAGGGCGAATTGGTTAATGCGGCGCGGCAGCTTTTTGCGGGAAAAGTCGAGATCGGAGGCGCGGAAAGAACCGATGTCGGTGTTCACGCACTCGGACAAATCGCGCATCTGACCGTTGCCGAATTGGAGACGAATGTTACGCCGCGTCAGATTTTGAACGGGTTTAATGAACTGCTTCCGCACGATATTAACATTAAAAAAGTTTCCAACGCACCGGAAGATTTCAATGCCCGACGCGATGCCGTCGTGCGCTATTATCTCTATCAAATCTCGACGCGGCGCACGGCGTTTGCGAAAAGTTTTGTGTGGTGGATAAAAGATAATCTGGATGTAAAACCGATGCAGACGGCGGCGGAAATGCTTGCCGGCAGACATAATTTCAGTTCTTTCGGCGAAATTGAGGATAGTCGTGCTTCGGGATTGGTTTTTGTCGAAAAATCCGGAATTTTTATTGACGATGAGATGATCTGTTTTCGCATCGGAGCAAATCGATTTTTGCCCAAAATGGTCCGAAGAATTGTCGGGGTAATTGTCGAAGTCGGGCGCGGAAATCTGAGTTATGACGCATTTCAAAGGCTCTTGAAGTTTCAATCGAATGCTGCGGTAAAATTTACCGCGCCGCCTTCGGGACTTTTTTTGGAGAAAGTTTTGTATAAAGGCGATGACGCGCCAAAAGAAAAAAGACCGGCTCTTTAACCTCGATAAAATTCAAGCCGCAAAATCATAAATGTAAAATCGAATTTGCCTCAACTTGCTTTTCACCTCCGACTTATGACAAATTCAAAGTATGGAAGTTTTACGAAAATTGATTATTTGGAGTTTAAGGTAAATGCACAAAATTACTGCGGAAACAGCAAATGGGACGGTTGCTTTTGAAGCCGAAAAAGGACGCAAACTCGTTTTATGTTTGGAAGACAACGGGATTGATATTCTTCATCGGTGCGGCGGAAATGCGCGTTGCACGACTTGCCGCGTCGAGATTTTATCGGGTGATCCGGGCGAAATCGGTGAAGCCGAAAAAACGATTTTAGCGACTAAAACCGATCTGAACGATCATACCCGACTTTCGTGCCAAGTTCTTTTAATGGACGATTTGCACGTCAAAGTAGTTAATCAAGCCAGTGTCAAAGGAATTGATGCCGGAACAAGACCGACTGAATAATTTTTACAAGAACAGGGAGAGACAAAATGTTTGATAAATTAAAAGAAAAATTAGTAAATTACAAAGAAATCGAAGTTGCCGAAGCACATTGCGACGGACCTTGCGGAGTTTATGATCCGGCACAAGCCCGCATCGAAGCGGAATCCGTGAAGATGTTGACCAAGAAAATTCTCGATCTAAAACGTCCCGAAGGCGACGACGCAAAAGCACACGCGGCGTATCAAAACACACTGACGCGCTTTATCGCCATCAAGGAAGAGCGTGCGGAAATGGCAAAACATCATATTCTCGTGCTTTGGACGGACTATTTCAAACCCGAACATCTGGAAAAATATCCTGATCTTCACGAAACATTTTGGAAAGCGGCAAAACTTTGCTCGTCTTGCAAACAGGAAGTTAGTGCCGAACACGCACAGGAATTAATGGATGCGATAAAGAAAATTCACGAAATGTTTTGGGACAGCAAAGGCAAAAATGTCGAATGGTTTACGGCTTCGTAGATTAAAATATAGAGAATAAATAATGAGTGATGAGTTCTTAAACGGCTCATCGCTCATTTGTTTTATGGAAAAAGAAATAGCGGAAGCAAGTTGGAAGGAAAGGATTTTGTTTTTTATCGGCAGACGGCGCGGTTTTTTGGTCGAGGGAAATTCGATGCTGCCTTTGTTAAAAAACGGCGACGTGGTTTTGATAAAACCAAAACCGAAAGTGGAACAAGGCGACATCGTGCTTGCCAACCATCCGTATAAAAAAAGCGTCAAAATTTTGAAGCGGGTGAAAGAATTTACCGAAAACGGCGATCTTGTTTTGATCGGTGACAATGCGGAAGAAAGCACCGATAGTCGCACATTCGGTGCTGTTCCGTTAAAATATTTAATCGGCAAAGTAACTTGCCGCTTGAAATGAAATGATCGAAGTGAAAGTTTTTATACAAAAAACGTATGAAGAACTTACCGAAAGCCGGTTTTTATGACATTGCATTGATATTTTTCGGTTCGCGCCATAGATATATTTGCGAAGGAAAATCAATGAATCCGACTTTGAAAGACGGAGAGGTGGTTTTGGTTGACAGAGAAGCAAAAATCGAAGTCGGCGACATCGTGGTTGCCAAACATCCGATCGAACAAACGAGTGAAGTCGTCAAAAGAGTCGAGAGAATAAATGAACGCGGACATTACTTTTTAGTCGGGGATAATTTGGAAGACAGCAACGACAGCCGACATTTCGGAGCAGTTTCAACCGATTACATCAAAGGAAAAGTCGTCGCTCGTTTTGGGTAAGCGGATATTTAGAAAGCCGTATTTTTTAAATCAGGTCGCTCAACTTTCGGCAAAATGTTAAAATGAGTTCGTAGAGTATTGGATTATTTTTATGATCGAAGAAAAAGTTTTAATCGAAAAATTTGTAGCTAAAACCAGAAAGCGTGAAAGATTGCCGAAACCAAATTGGTTAAAGATCAAAATCGGCGATCCGACCAATCAAAATGCGGTTTTGAAGTTGATCGACGGTTTGAATCTGCATACGGTTTGTCAGGAAGCGCGTTGCCCGAACATTTTTGAATGTTGGACGGATAAAACCGCGACATTTATGCTCGGCGGCGACACCTGCACGCGCCATTGCGGTTTTTGCGCTGTCAACAAGGGCAAACCGATGGATTTAGACCCGCTCGAACCGACGCACGTTGCCGAAGCGGTCGCGCATTTAGGTTTGGCGCACGCCGTTATAACTTCTGTAAATCGGGATGATTTGCCCGATGGCGGTTCGCAACATTGGGCGGAAACGATTATCAAAGTCCGCGATCTGAATCCGACCTGCAAAGTCGAAGTTCTGATTCCCGATTTTAACGGCGACGAAGATGCGCTCAATAATGTCTTAATTGCGCGTCCCGACGTTCTCAATCACAACACGGAAACGATTGCGCGGCTTTATCGCCGTGTTCGCCCTGACGCAAAATATACGCAAACGCTTGAATTGTTGGAACGCGCCGCCCATTGGCGCGATACGCAACAACCGACAATGAAAACGAAAAGCGGAATTATGGCTGGTTTGGGCGAAGAATTTAAAGAAGTCGTAGATTTAATGAAAGATTTGCGAAGCGTTTCCTGCGACATTATGACCATCGGGCAATATCTCCAACCATATGAAAAACGTCTGCCCGTCGAACGCTACGTTACGCCCGAAGAATTTGCCGAATGGAAAAAGATCGGTTTAAGTTTAGGCTTCAAGCACGTCGAATCTTCGCCTTTAACACGAAGTTCCTACCACGCACGGCAACAAACCGAAGCCGGCGAAGCTAATGTTGCCACAGTCTAAATTTTTAAGGCTTTATGCTTTTGGCAATCTTTAGAGCAAATTCGAGTTTGATGTATGGGGCAGAAACCCGCGCGTGAGCAAGGGTGCAAATGCTCAACTTTTGGCACCCTTGC
>JANMAA010000121.1:0-6830 GCA_031359215.1 Acidobacteriota bacterium
CCGATAACTGCACCGATGCCGCCACCGATGCCGCCGCGTTTGATGGTTTCTTTAGTTTGGCTATCGCCTTTTGCCGTCCCTTCGGTGTCAACCGGAACCGTTTTCCCTTTTTCATCGGTTACACTTTGCAAAAATCCGGCAAAATCGTAGGTTTGCCCATTAGTCAGGCGAATGCGTTCAAAATTAAATGTTATCTGCGAACGTCCTGAAACTCTGCCCGAACGGTCAATTCCCGTTAGATAACCCTCGATAACTGCGCCGCGATATTCATTAGGCGCATTAACGGTCATTCGGAATCGGTCATTGTTTTGCGAAACTTTCGTATCGATGTCGTTTTCCAAAACTCCTGTTAAAATCGTTCCGTTCGGCACGACAAAATCGCCGCGTCGCCGGTTTGTCGTGGACGGATTATTCGGATTATTGTTTCGATTATCATTCGGATCATTGCTCGAATAAGTTCCGTCGTTCGTTGAATCAGTGTCATTTGAAATTACCTTGTTATCAAGTCGGGCGACCGCATCCGTTTTGTTGTAAACGCTTTCAGCAAAAACGGTGTTCCGCAGATAACTCGTAGTTACACGCCGCGTTACACGCATACCTTTGCCGTTTTCGGTCGAAGAAAAGACGATTGTGTAATCGGTGTCGCCGCCAAGACTCGAAACGGTTAATTCCTGTCCGCGAAGCGTTGAGCGCACGCGAATTGTTTTGCCATTGTCGAGTGTTTCCGTTTTATCGCGTCCGTCTGCCGTAAAAGTAATCTGCGAAGCGCGTGATGAAGCCAACGTAACCTGATTTCCGCGCACATCAATAGCAATTTGTTCGGGTGCTTCGAGTTTGTCCTCCAAATCCTGCCGCACATCATTATTGTTTTGCGAACCGCCGCTGCGAATTGCACGGTCAGCAATATCGCGGGTGTTTTCACTTCTTGAAACGTCCAATTGATACGTTCCGGTTAAACTCGAATTGTAAGAATTAGTATTTGACGAGGGATAATTGGTTGGATAGTTCGCGTTGTCGTTGCTCCAATTCGCGGAAACATTATAGTTAGAGGCAAGACGGTCGAGCAATCCACGCACATTTACCCAATAGCCTTCAGTTTTTCCTCTAAACTGCTGACGGTTTACAAAATTGTTGACATTTTTTGCCGAATCGAGAATACTTGAAACATCATCGGCATTTTCCCTGCTCCGTTGTAATTTACCTTCAAATTTACTGATACTGTCTTCTAAATCTTTAACATCATTATTGATGTCGCTTTGTTCATTACGATCAATCGAAGTGCGCCTGAATTCGTTATCGAGTTCAAAGCGGAAATCGTCAATTTTGGAATTCAAATCCCGTAAAATATTGCGAACTTCGCGCTCGTTACGCCGATTTTGTCCTTCGGCTTGTGCGGCAAACCCGACAATCAACAAACCGATCACTAGATAAATTGAAAACACGCCTCTAAATCTATTCATTTTACAATCTCCTTTTTTCGAAAAGCCGTCAAAAAACCTAAAACTGACGTTTACTAAAAGATTAGAAGCACTTTTTATGCCAAAAGTTCGTTCCCCGAAAAAACAACGCTTTACTTTTACAAAACTGTGCTAAAATTCTGCAAATTTAGTTTGAAATTACGTTCAAACATTGGAAAACATTTTATGTCAAACGATAACTATAAAGCCACAGTTCAATATGCCGGTGATGAGTTTTTTATTGGCACAACGCCAAGCGGACACGCACAAACAATTGATACTAAAGGCGATAGAAAATCCGCGCCGTCGCCATTAGAAATGCTCCTTGTTTCGGTAGCGGCTTGCACGGCGGTTGATGTCGTTTCTATTTTACAAAAGCAACGCCAAAATCTTGTTGATTACAAAGCCGAGATCACCGGCAAGCGGCGCGATGAACATCCGCGAGTATTTACGCATCTGCATATTCACCATATCGTATATGGACACGACATTTCCGAACAATCCGTCGAAAAGGCAATAAAACTTTCCGATACAAAATATTGCAGCGTCGCCGCAACCGTCAGACCGACAGCGGAAATTACGACGAGTTTTGAAATTATTGAAAGCAAAATTTAAATAGATAAAAAGTAAAGAGATATGAACAAAATGAAAAGAAAACCGGTATTTTTCTTAGTTTTCCTGTTGATGTTCGGTGCAGTTGTCTTTGCACAGGATGATCTGGACGCAGAGAAGATGCAGGTTTGGAAGGAATTTAATAAAAAGGGCTGGGACAAATTCGATTTTGCAAAAAAGAAAATCACCAAAACCCAACTCGGCAAGCTAAAATCCGATGGCGTGATTGACGAACTCGCGCTTCTTCGCGGAGTCGTTTTCGGCAAACGCGGTCGTGTCTTCAAAGAACGCTCGATTCAGGATTATTTGGAAAAACAGGCTTGGTATAAACCGAAAACGACTTTTACCAATGCGGTTTTGAGCAAATTAGAGCGCGACAACCTCGATTCCATTCGCCTGACCGAAGCCGAACGCCACAGTTCGGTTCAGCCGGGTGATTTGCGCCTCTGGCAGACGAAAGAAATTCCCGACGACAATCTTTACGCAGAATCTCCGGCAGATTGGCGAATAATGATTGCCGAAATCGAAGCGATTCACGGCAAGCGGTTCGATGATGAGCCGTGGCTTCAGAAATATTTTGAAGAACGCTATTGGTATAAAGCCAACGCTAATTACAGCCAAACGGTTTTGAATGAATTCGAGCGCAAAAACCTCGAAAAACTGAACGCCAAGCGCAACGAAGATCGAAAGGTTGCCATCGCGGTCGGCGATATGGATAAATTTCAAAACGTCTTGTTGACCGAAGAACTACTAAAAGGTTTGTCAATGAACGATCTGCGCCTGATTCGCAACGAATTTTGGGCGCGGCGCGGACGCAAATTTACCACGCCGGGATTTAAGCAGGTGTTTGAATGGCGCGATTGGTATAAACCCGCCAAAAACCAAACAAACGTCAAACTCAACGACACCGAACAAAAAAACGTCAAACTCATCGAATCGACCGAAGCCCGGTTGCGCGATAAAATCTCGACCGAACCAATCACGAATGAAATGGTTGATGGCTTGTTCATCGAAGATTTACGCGTGTTGCGGAACGAGATATATGCACGTCGCGGCAGAGTTTTCAAAGACGCAGCATTGCAAAAATACTTTACCGCCCAATCTTGGTATCAGCCGAATCCCGATTTCAAAGACGATATGTTGACCGAAACGGAATATAAAAATCTGGCGATAATCAAAGAAGTTGAAGAAAATGCGATTAGCAAATTTTCCGAAGCCGAAGGCTGATAAAGCCGGAACTTTATTCTCGCGTGTCGAGAATTTCAACAACAAATTTCAATTATAAAAAAGCGGCGGCAGGATAACGGCAAAAGTTGATTTTGCGGAAAATATGTCGCCGCACTTTTCATTTTTCAACTGACATCGTAAGGAAAACCGACATCAGATATTTTCTTATATCGGTGGCGGTCATCAGTCTTTGTCCGAATTTTTCCGCCGCCGCGTCACCTGCCAAACCTGAAATATAAAGCGCGGCAATGACGGTTTCAAAAGTGTTTTCAAGATTAGGTTTTTCAAGAGCGTAAGTTTGGGCGAGAAAACCTGTAATAATTCCCGTTAGCGTGTCGCCTGCGCCTGCGCGTGAGATTCCTGCATTTCCCGTCGGATTGATGACAATGCGACCATCGGACGCGGCAACAATGCTTCGTTCGCCTTTTAAGAGCAAGATCACATTATGTTTTTGAGCAAATGCTCGCGCCGTTTTTATTTTGTCCGTAATTTTCTTTTCTCCGACCAATTTTTGAAATTCCCCGATGTGCGGCGTGAGGATCAAAGGCAACTCATCCGATCCTTTCAAATCAAACGGCGCAAGCGCGTTCAATCCATCGGCATCAATAACCATCGGTGTTTTGCGTGTTTCGACGACTTCGCGCACAAACTTTCGGGTGCTTGCTTCATTGCTCGATAAACCGCAACCGATTGCCGTTACCACGGATTTTTCGCTCGATTCTAAAACATCTTTCGCCGCTGATTCATCAAACGCGCCGTTTTTCGTTTCGGAAAATCCGCGAGTAATAACTTCATCCAAAACTTTTGTCGCCACAATTGCCTGAACGGATTTCGGCACGGCAACCGTAACCATTCCCGCGCCCGCGCCGAAACAAGCGTTTGCTGCCAAAACCGCCGCGCCAGAATAGTTTTTTGAACCCGCAACAATCAAAGCCGTGCCGCGCGTTTTTTTATAAGAATAAATTCTAACCTTTGTTTTGTTCAGCCAATCTTGCGCGTCTTGTTTTTCAGCTAAAAACAGTTTCGACGGTGAATTGTCAATCAATTCCTGAGGCGAACCGATACTTGCCACGACGAGTTCGCCGTTAAAATTCGACGCGGGTGGAAAGACGTTGGCGAGTTTTGGGGCTGTAAAAGTTATAGTTAAATCTGCCTGAAAAGTTTCGCCGATTTGTTCAACAACATCAGCATTTAATCCTGATGGAATATCTAGAGATACAAAATATGGAATGCCAGTTTTCTGTTTTGAAGTGACAATTCGTTTGATAAACTCTGCAAATTGTCCATCAAGTTTTTTTGACAAGCCGGTTCCGAAAAAAGCATCTATTACAATCAAATCTTCTTTACTATTTTTAATACTGATTGTTGAACTTACTTCAACCGCCCATTTTTTATCAAAATACTCTCCAAACCAAAAGTTGAATTTTCCTTTTGATCTTTGTTCTTCAAAATTGCGTTTGCAAAATTCAAAATTTATCTTTGCATTATCTTTGCTTTCTTCAATCTTTTCGAAAAGCCTAATGCTAATTTTCGCGCCCATTATCCACAAAACTCGTGCTAAAGCCGCACCGTCGCCGCCGTTGTTGCCTTTGCCGCAGAGAATCAGAAATGATTTTCCCTCAACCGAACCGTCGAGTTTTTCTGTAATAATTCGTGCGGCGGCGTGCGCGGCATTTTCCATTAAAAGAATTGACGGGATGCCGTATTTTTCCGTCGTCAAACGGTCAACTTCGCGCATCTCTTCGGCGGTCAGAACTTTTTGCATATAACTCTAAATTGCCACAAAAACGATTAAAAGGGAAAAAGATTATAGAAGGAAAAGCAGGCGGATTAAATCTCAACTACTTTTTTACGCAAAAAAAAAACCGCATCTGCTAGGACAAATGCGGCTCAAGATTCATATCTTATCGGAGATTGTGAATAGACCTAACGGAAGGTTATGGAAAGCCATAATGCCTGCCACTGCGCTTGACCACCGTTTTCTTCCGTTATTTATAGAAAGGATTATTCGCAATTTCTTTCCAGAAAATCCTGATATTTTTTAGTTTTTCTAAATTTGCAGCCCTTCCGGTTATAAAAGAATGAAAAACGCTTTGAATGTTTTGAATGATTTAGACTGATTCCCACAAATTTCAAATATCTCCTTTCCAATGAAATACAAAACCGGATTCGCCGCTCAGTTCGACAATATATCTGGCTTTTAGTAATTCAAAAACTTCCGGTGAAATCTTTTTCCCATTGACGATTAGTTCGACATTGCTGAGTTTGAAAGAAAGATTATTAGAATTTCTTATCACACCTAAGGACTTTAAATCTTCACGAATTCGGAGCAAAACCTTGTCGAGTTCGGTTAATAAATTAAGCGATTCTTGTTCGGAACTTAAAGTTTCCTGTTGTTTAGAAAAATTCTCGATTTGTTCATCTGATTCTTTTTGCATCTTTGCAAGTTTTTGTTGTCGGGCAGTGGCATTTGCTCTGCTTTCATCAAAATTTGCCGGTTTATTTTCCGAATCCCGGTCGAGTTTTTCTTCTGCTCGATCGAGTTTTTCAATTTCTTTACTAATAGCTTCGATTTTGCGCTCAAACGGCTTTATTTGTCTTTCGAGTTCTCTTGATTCGTTTTCGATCTCTTCGTTGCGCCAAAATTTTTCCAAAAATGATTTGTATTCCGCCGTATGTTTCCAAATTTGGCTGTCAGCTATTTTTTGCCCGTCAATGTATAGTTCGTGGATATTTTTATCGATCAATGCCAACTTATAAACTTTGCCGTTCGAGCCGATGAAAACACACCATGTTTTATTTTTCGAGTCCGGCTGATGTTTCCCGAAATAGCCGCTCATCACTTCGCCTTTTTCGATTGTGCCGAACATATAAATATCTTTTGGAACCGATAATTGCGCCAATCCGATATTTTGCTGCCCGACAAAAAACAATATACCAATGCCCGACAAACCCGTTATTATCCAAAAAATCTTTTTATTCATAAAATCTCCCTCAAACAACTGCCTAATTTTTCGCTCATAATAAAAACACCGTTATAATAAATTTTGTGACAATTATTTTACGCCTAACCGATGATTTGCAGCAGAAAGTCGTAGGTTTGATTTTGTTAAATAAAGATGTCGAGAGAAAATAAAATTTATGAATCAAAAAAAAACCGAGAACCCGCTTGTCGCCATAATAATGGGCAGCACGTCCGATTGGGAAACGATGAAAAATGCCTCCGATATTTTGACGGATTTCGATGTCGCGCACGAATGTAAGGTCGTTTCCGCGCATCGCACGCCCGATCTTTTGTTTGAATTTGCCAAATCCGCCGAATCTCGCGGCATCGAAGTCATCATCGCCGGCGCAGGCGGCGCGGCGCATCTGCCGGGAATGTGCGCGTCGCAAACTGTTCTGCCCGTTCTCGGCGTTCCCGTGCAAAGCAAAGCGTTGTCAGGAATGGATTCGCTGCTTTCGATTGTGCAGATGCCCGCCGGAATTCCGGTCGGAACTTTGGCAATCGGCAATGCGGGCGCGAAGAATGCGGCA
>JANMAA010000167.1:0-21660 GCA_031359215.1 Acidobacteriota bacterium
TCCGCATCAGAACAAAAGCTGCCGTTAACTGGAATTATGAATTTCAATTTAATTTTGTTCTATTCTTTAATGAGAAAAATGGTAAAAAACTTACATAAAATTTTTTATTAAATTTTTCAAAACCTTGTTTGCGATAAAAACCTGCTATAATTCAGTCTATTCTTGTCAAAAAAAAGACTGTTACTCAAATGGAATAGACAGTCTTTCGGGTAAAATGTTTTTTTGAATTATCTGAACTAAATAAAGTGATTCTCCAAGAGTATCCGATAGGCTGAAACCATTCAAAGTGCAATGAGTAACAATAATGTTGGTAAAAAGTATTCAACATATTATTTCCGAACTTCCTTAATTCAATTTTGTTAATGTAATAAAACTTTTGCGTTTCTGAGATCTGAAATATGTTTAATGTAAACTGTTATTAATTTAGAAAATTTGCAAATCGAGTTCAATTAAAAACAATCCATAGATTGGGTCGCAGAAGAAAATGCTTTATTTCAGTTCTTTTACTATGACATTTTCATTCAATACTGATTAGATGGAAAGCAATCTAGCATAGGTTAGGGACAATGTCAAATGCTCCAACAAAGGCTTCATTTTTAATATGAAAAAAGACTTCGCTCAAATTTGAACAAAGTCTTTTTGCCAGTGGATTTTGCACAGTTTTAACGAACAAACGCGTTTGGCGCAGGTTTATCTTCCATAATGCCGAATTGTTGTCCCGTAAAACCAATAGTTGAATTTAATAAATACCAAATACCGTTCGAAGGTCGATAAACCGCGATGTCGGCTTTCCCGTCGCCATCATAATCTGCTGCTACCGGGCGGTCTTCTTCGATGCCGAATTGAGTTGCCACAAACTGATTATTCAGGCTATTCAACCGATACCAAACACTGTTTGATGGTCTGAAAACTGCTATGTCGGCTCTGCCGTCGCCGTCGTAATCGGCTGCTACGGGCTTGTCTTCACTGATTCCAAATTGGATGGCAAAGAATGAATTATTAGAACTGTTCAACCGATACCAAACTCCGTTTGACGGTCGATAAACGGCGATGTCCGCTTTGCCGTCGCCATCAAAATCACCAATGGTCGGTTTATCTTCAGGTAAGCCGAATTGGACGGCTGCAAACAAATTATTAGCAGTGCTGTAAAGGAAATACCAAGTTCCATTGGAAGGACGATAAACAGCAATATCGGCTTTGCCATCGCTGTCATAATCGGCAGGGACAGGAATATCTCCAGCCAGCCCAAACTGAAAGGCAGTAAAGCCGAGCGAGGAACGAAGCAGATACCAAACTCCATCCCGATAAACGGCGATGTCGGTTTTGCCGTCGCCGTCATAATCGGCAGGTGTTATTCGATCAGTCGAAATTCCGAACTGAAAGCCGGAGAATCCTGATTGCGAATTAAGCAAATACCAAACACCGCTGCTTGGTCGATAGACCGAAATATCTGCCTTCCCATCGCCGTCAAAATCAGTAAATGAATTGAGCAGATTACGGCTTTGGTCAATAAAAACACTTGTCCGATTAGAGCCGTAAAAAATCTGTATGTTAGCGGAACGTGGTTGAGGCTCGGTCTGGGCTAATATTCTAAAAGTAATTGTTCCCGTTCCCGTGCCGGACGTATTTTGGAGTTCCAGCCAAGTCTGACTTGCGGTTGCCGTCCATATGCAGCCGGGTTGGGTGTTCACACTTATCGTTCTGATAGATTGCTGTCTGCCGACAGCTATGACAGTTGGAGAAATCGTAAAAGTGCAGTTTTGTCCTGCCTGATTAATTGTAAACGTCTGTCCGCCGACACTGATTGTGGCAACGCGGTCAGTTTCGCTATTGGGCATTACTGTATATGAAATTGTCCCGTTCCCGGTGCCGCTGCCACTGGCTGAAACGAAACCGCTATTCGAATTAACTGACCAAGGGCAACCAGCCGGAGCGATTATCGAAAAACTCCCCGTCGTTTGAGTTGCGGGAACATTGACACTCGTCGGCGCAAGCGAATAACTACAAGCAACACTCGGTTGCGTTATGGAAAACCCCTGCTCGCCGGTGGAAAGCGGCACACTGCCGACAATAATGGAACCTCTCCGCGTTGCCCCGCTCCCGTTTTGAGATACGGTATAGGTTACAGTTCCGGGACCTGTTCCTATACTATTTGTTGTAGTAAAAGAATTTATAGAAACTGCTCTCCACTGACATTCCGGCTGTGTGTTGACAGTAAAATTAAATGTTCCTCCGGTGGCGGGAACATTTGCCGAAGTCGGTGAAAGCGAAAAAGTACACGGCGCGGCACCGCTCAAACTCAAGGTGTATCCGCCGAATTGATCCGGCAGAGCAGAATTAGCAAGTATGATATATAATCCCGTTTCGGGTAGATTAACCGTTATAAGCGCACTTAATCCACCTCCGCTGTCGTCATCCTCGACCACAAATGTCCCGGATTCGTTTGCCAACCCAAGATAAGAATCAATGCTTGAGGAATTCATAAAAATCCTTACTGGCTGACCTTGATTTCCGTTAAAGGCGTAAAAATCAGCGTAAGAACCATCATTTAGCCGACAATCGGTATCATTTAATGCGCCGCCGGTTGTTTGCCCGATGCTTATTAAGACCGCCGTGTTACAGGGGTCAGCACCATTGCTTAAAATTGCTTGTTCTTCATCGAAAATTTGGGCTAAATCTTTCGGTGTAAGTAAGACGAATGGCGTATTCCGATCTTTAGAATTGATAATATTCGAAAGAATATTGTTAGCGGATTTTGAAGTTTTCGCCGATGTTTCTTGAGCATCTGAAAGAATTGTTCCACAAGTTAAAAAAAATGTCGAAAGATATATTACGCAAAGTAGGAGTTTCATAAAATGTTTATTTATTTTAGTTTTCGTTAAAATTTGAATTGAGATTCAAAATGATTAACTCTTGTTTAGAATGTGAACTTTTGATTATAGTCTTTATTCGAGTTTAATAAAAATATTCGTTAGCTCAACACAAAAGTATAGTTTAAACAGAAAAGCAAAATCAAATTAAGAAGGCTTTGCTCAAAACTGAACAAGGCTCTCTTATAAAATAGATAATCATCAGATGATATTTATGTGAAAAGTTTCTTCGTCGTTATTTAAATGTTACTACTCACGGATGATAATTTCAGGCTTTGGTTATAATTTACGATAATATACAACTCAGACAGTATTTGATTTTGTTATGTCAAATTTAGAATTAATATGAATAATTTTTCTATCAGACTACTTTGTTTACTTTTTACGATTTCTTCTCTTGGGATTTTTGCGCAAGAACAGATTGCAAATAAATTGTTGCCTGCGTGTAAAAACAGCAATAGATGTGGATTTATTGATCAAACAGGTAAATGGATAATCCAACCTCGATTTGCAGATGCCCAGGAGTTTTCTGAAGGACTTGCTGCCGTCAGCGTCAAAATTAAAGGAGAAAAGAAATATGGATTTATTGATGAAACCGGAAAAATGGCTATCAAACCACAGTTTCATACAATTTGGAAATTTTCTAATGGATTGGCGCGGTTTGAAATGCAAGAACTCGGCAAAGACGGATTTGTTAATAAAGCGGGCAGAATTGTTGTTGAGGCTAGGTTAGATCAAGCAGAGTCTTTTTCGGAAGGTCTAGCAAAAGTATCTAAAACAATTGTAGATAAATTAGATGCAAAGCCACCCGTTTATATTGTTAATTCGGGTTTTATTAATACAAAAGGGGAATTTGTAATACCAATCAAATATGATAGTTCCTCTTCTGTTTCCGAGGGGTTAGCGGTTGCGTGTATAGAAGAAAGAAAATGCGGATTCATTGATAAAAATGGGGATTGGGCAATTGAGCCTAAGTTTGAAGGTGCAGAGCCTTTTTCTGAGGGTTTAGCCGCCGTCAAGATTAAAACTGAGGGAAATACTGAAAACAATTGGGGATACATCAACAAAAGCGGTGAAATAGTAATTGAACCAAAATATTATTTTCCCGACGCTTTTTCCGAAGGACTTGCAGCAGTTAGATTAAGTTGGGATAAAAAATATGGATACATAGACCAAACCGGCAAAGTTATAATACCTTTTCAATTTTATTTGCACGCGGACAAGTTTTCGGAAGGATTAGCCGCTGTTTGCAATGAGTGTTCTGTAGATTCTGCAAGATATGGTTACATTGATCGAACTGGAAAATTTATTAGCGATAAAACATATTCTGCTGCTTATTCTTTCAAAAATGGTATAGCTTTCGTAACTAAACTAAATTTTTTAGCAAAATTAGAAATATCAAATTTTGGTGGTTTTGCATTTGAAAGAACTTATTACATAGACAAATCCGAGAAGATCATTTGGAAAGGAAAGGAATAATTTTAGTTTTATCAACAAAAACAAAAGGCTTCGTTCAATTTTGAACAAAGCCTTTTGTTTTGGAAAATCCAAAATCGGAAATCTAAAATCCAAAATCGGATTACATACCCATTCCCATGCCGCCCATGCCGCCGGGCATACCGCCACCCATGCCGCCGTCGCCTTTTTCGTCGGGCGCATCAGCGATCATTGCTTCGGTGGTGAGCATCAAACCGGCGATTGAAGCCGCGTTTTGCAGGGCATAACGCGTAACTTTTGCCGGATCAATGACACCTGCCGCAACCAAATCTTCAAATTTTTCGGTTGCTGCGTTAAAGCCGTAGTTTGCGCTGTCGGATTCGCGGACTTTACCGACGATGACCGCGCCTTCTTTACCGGCGTTTTGTGCGATTTGACGAAGCGGTTCTTCGAGTGCGCGTTTGACAATCGAAACACCGATCTGTTCGTCAGTATCTTCAGCATCGGTTTTGAAATCGTCGAGAACTTTGGAAGCGCGAACTAAAGCGACTCCTCCGCCGGCAACGATTCCTTCTTCGACAGCCGCACGGGTGGCGTGCATCGCATCTTCAACGCGGGCTTTCTTTTCTTTCATTTCGGTTTCGGTCGCCGCACCGACTTTGATAACTGCCACGCCACCGACTAATTTAGCCAGACGTTCCTGCAATTTTTCTTTGTCGTAATCCGAAGAGCTTTCTTCGATTTGCGCTTTGATAACTCTCACGCGACCTTCGATAGCTTCGCCCGCGCCGCCGCCGTCAACGACTGTCGTGTTGTCTTTGTCAATCGTGATTTTCGCACAGTGTCCCAAATCATCAATGGTAATCGATTCGAGTTTGACACCCATATCTTCGCTGATAACCGTTCCGCCGGTCATTGTCGCAATGTCTTCGAGCATTGCTTTACGACGGTCGCCGAAGCCGGGAGCTTTAACTGCTGCAACATTTAACGTGCCGCGCAATTTATTAACAACCAATGTTGCAAGAGCTTCGCCTTCAACATCTTCTGCAATGATCAAAAGCGGTTTGCCGAGTTTAGCAACCTGTTCGAGAATCGGCAGTAAATCCTTCATCGAAGAAACTTTCTTTTCGTTGATTAAGATATACGGATTTTCCAAAACCGCTTCCATTCTTTCCGGGTCGGTAACGAAATACGGTGAAAGATAGCCGCGATCAAACTGCATACCTTCGACAACTTCTAAGGTTGTGTCCATCGTTTTCGATTCTTCAACCGTGATTACGCCGTCTTTACCAACTTTGTCCATTGCTTCCGCGATGATCGTGCCGATGTTTTTGTCGCCGTTTGCCGAAACCGTTCCGACGTTAGCAATGTCGTCGCTTTTAACCGGCGTGGCAAAACGATGAATTTCTTCGGTAACTTTCGCAACCGCTTTATCAATGCCGCGTTTGAGTGCCATCGGATTTGCACCGGCAGCAACCGTGCGAACGCCTTCTTTAAAAATCGCCTGCGCCAAAACCGTCGCCGTCGTTGTTCCGTCACCGGCAACGTCCGAAGTTTTGCTGGCAACTTCGCGCACCATTTGTGCGCCCATATTTTCTAAAACGTCTTTTAATTCAATTTCTTTCGCCACCGTTACGCCGTCCTTGGTAATGGTCGGTGAACCGAATTTTTTATCAATAACAACATTGCGTCCCTTTGGACCTAATGTAACTTTTACCGCGTCAGCGAGTTGATTAACTCCGCGCAAAATTGCCGCCCGCGATTCTTCGCCATGAATTACTTGTTTAGCCATAATATTTTTTATTAACTCCTTTCTTAATAATTGGCTCAAGGTTTCAGGATCAAAGTTTAAGGGTTTTTACCTGGAACTTTGAACTTGGAACTTTGAACTTGAAACTAATTTGCTGTTGCGGCGCGTTCGAGAATTCCGAGAATTTCGTCTTCGCGCATCATTAAAAATTCTTCGTTATCAATTTTGATTTCCGAACCGCTGTATTTGCCGAAAAGCACGCGGTCGCCGACTTTGACATCCAAAGCCTGACGTGTTCCGTCCTCTTTATATTTGCCTTCGCCGACAGCGATAACTTCACCTTCTTGCGGTTTTTCTTTAGCAGTGTCGGGAATGATGATTCCGCCACGAATTTGTTCGCCTTCTTCAATGCGGCGAATAATAACGCGGTCGTGTAGTGGTTTTATTGTAGTTGCCATTTTTATTGTTCTCCTTTCAGGATTTATTTTTTTAAGTTAAAATAACTTTAGAATTTTTGTTTTTAGCACTCTTTGCTAATGACTGCTAATATATCGCCTAATTGATTCTCAAGTCAAGTGTGGTGAGAAAAAATGCATAAAATCTGACTATACGGTTATCAAGTTTAGCAATATGAAACTTTCGGAAATAAACATCTATCCAATCAAATCTTTAAAAGGAATTGGTTTAACCGAAGCAAAGGTTGAGCGGCGCGGCTTGCAATATGACAGGCGTTGGATGTTGGTTGATGATAAAGACATTTTTTTTACACAACGGGAATTTCCAAAAATGGCAACAATAACTGTTGAATTAGCCGAAAACGGGTTGAAAGTTTCAGCAGATGGCTTTGAAGATTTGTTTGTTCCGTATCAACCTTCAACTGATGAGAAAATCAAAGTGCGGGTTTGGCAAAGCATTTGCGACGCGTCTTTATCGGAGAATAAAATTAATGGATGGTTTAGCGAGGCATTAAAAACGAACTGTCGATTGGTTTATATGCCCGACGAATCGGAGCGTAAAGTCAATCCGTTATTTAATCATAATGACGACATCGTTAGTTTTGCAGACGGTTATCCATTTTTGATTATCGGCGAAAATTCTTTGAGTGATTTAAATTCGAGATTGGAAAGTGAAATTCCGATGAATCGTTTTCGTCCGAATTTTGTCGTGCAGGGTTCAGATAGTTTTGCCGAAGATAATTGGAAAAAGTTAAGTATCGGAAATACTATATTTCGCACGACAAAATCGTGTGAGCGTTGCGTAATAACAACGGTTGACCAAAACAAAGGCTTTTTTACCGGCAAAGAACCACTAAAAACTTTGGCAAATTACCGGCTTGCCAAAGATATTTTCCCGAACAACTTTGAATCCTTCAGCTTAAATAAAAATGCAGTTATATTCGGTCAAAATTTGATTGCCGAAAACTTTGAAGAATCCGTAAAAATCGGCGATGAAATAACCGTCTTAGCGTGAACGGCGGGCAATTAAGCGTTTCGGTATTTTTGTGCGGCTTTGATATGTAGCAACCCTTTTGGAAAGAGTATTTCGATGAATCCCAAGCGTTTCCGCTGTATGTGAAAGATGTTGGTCGCACCGCGTCAATGCCTTTTGAATATAAAGTTTCTCAAATTCGGACAAAGCTTCATTGAGCAGGATTTGTCCGTCAAGCATTTCTTCGATCAAATTTTCCATCAGGTCGCGCATTTGCATTATTGATATTTATTAAAAGTTTGCCGAGTTATTAGGAAGTTGATGAAAAGGTTGAAAACTTCGGTAACTTGCTGCAAACTATTTGTTGTTTAATTCTTTGCCGGATAAAATTTTGTAAGCCTCTAAATATCGTTTAGTTGTAGCTTCGACAATATCCGACGGCAACGCAGGGGCAGGCGGTTGTTTATTCCAATCGAGGGTTTCCAGATATTCGCGGACAAATTGTTTATCGAAAGATGGTTGTGATCGACCCGGCTCATAAGTATCAGCCCGCCAAAAACGTGAAGAATCGGGTGTTAAAGCCTCGTCCACGAGCAACATATCTCCTTCCGAATCGATTCCGAACTCGAATTTTGTATCGGCGATAATTATCCCGCGCGAAGCAGCATATAAGGCGGCTTCATTATAAATTTCAAAAGAGAGTAGTTTAAGTTTTTCTGCAATTTCTTTTCCGACAATGTTTTCAAACTCTTGTTCCGAAATATTTTCATCGTGTCCGGTTTCAGCCTTGGTGGCGGGCGTAAAAATCGGCTCAGGCAATTTTTCGCATTGCCTCAGATTCGCCGCTAAACGATGCCCGCTGATTTCGCCGGTTTTTTGATAATCTTTCCAACCGGAACCTTCCAAATAACCGCGCACGACGCATTCGACGGGAAAAACCTTTGTTTTTTTGACCAACATCGAACGTCCGCGCAGATCATCGCTTTGACCGATAATTTCGGGAATATCATCAACGTCGGATGTAATCAGATGATTTTTGGTTAATAGTTTAAGTCGTTCAAACCAAAAAGCCGTCAGTCCGGTCAAAACTTCTCCTTTTTGCGGTATCGGCGTTGGTAAAATACAATCAAATGCAGAGATTCGATCAGTGGCAACCAGCAAAAGTTGATTTTCGTCAACCTTATAAACGTCGCGCACCTTCCCGCGATGCACGAGCTGCAAACCGACAATATTAGTAACTGAAACTGTCTTAACGACTGACATTATTTATTTTTCTTGAAGGGAAGAATTAACAGAATAATTTACTTTATTACGAAATTTGAAATTGGTAAAGTTTGAAAAAGTAAAAATTGAACGGCATATTTAATAAATGAGATTAGTAGTATTTTCAGTATTCGCCAATAAATTATTGATAAAATCAGTTAATTTATCCGGTTGAGTTGAAACCGTTCGTTTTATTTAAAGCAATTAATTTGCCTTCCTCAAATAAAAAAGCGTTGTAAAATTTTAAGAAAGATAAATTTTAGGTAGAAAAGATTTTCATACTGAAAGCGTTGACGAATAATTTTCTACCTCAACTTCAAAATGCGGGCGGGGTGAGGAATAAATTTTTAGCAAGTTAAAATACTTAAAATTTCACTCCAGATCATCGATCTGCAAACTTATCGGATATGCGCCGGAAAGTTTTACTGCATCGATAACTTTTGCGACACTTCCATAATCAAGGGAGCGTGGTGCTTTTATAAAGACGGTTTTTTCGATACTTTCATTTTGGGTTAAACCTTTGCCGGAGTCAGTTTTGTCAGCGTAAACAAGATTTTCCGTGCGTTCCTTGAAAACTTGTGTGAGCCGTGTGATAAGTTTTTCCGGTTCGGCAGCCGTGCCTAATTCATTTTCTTTATTTAGTTTGAGAGATGAGTCGGAACTTAGTGTAACGATTAAAGTTTTGGGATTAGTGCCGCCGGTTTGTTTTGCTTCTTGCGGTATTTTCGTCTTAAAATCAGTCGGTTTTATCGGCGTAATGACCATAAAAATTATTAAAAGAACGAGCAGAACATCGATTAAAGGCGTTACGTTGATATTTGGTTTTGTATTATTCATTTCTTTTGCTCCTTGGCGATTTTTTTGATTAGACACCGGTATTGAAAAAAAGTTCCGCATTTAATCGGCAAATTATTTTGGGGGCTGCGTCAATTTTGAGCGGTCAGTAAATGAAATCTATTGACCGCCAAACTAATTCATTAAAAAAAATAATCAAATTAAAGAGTTGAGGAAAAAAATGTTAAAAAGTATCGGATTGAAAATTACAATTTTGGCGATGATTTTTTTGATGGCGGCTTCTGATTCTATGGCACAAACAAGAATACGGTTTGCACGCGGACGAAATTCTGCAACAGTTTCGGGGACACTTGCACCGGGCGCAACCAAAGGTTTCGTTTTACGGGCATCGCAAGGTCAGGTTTTGACCGGAACGCTCAGTTCGACCAATGGAAAAGCAGATTTTACCCAAGGTAATCTGCACGACACACAATATTCGCAAACAGTCGAGCAAAACGGCGATGTTTATATCAGTGTTGATAATCATGGAACACGATCAACCCGCTTTACGATGACGATCTCGATTCAGTAAGTATGGTAAAAATTTTTATTATTTCGCTGTCCTGTGATCTGCAAATTTCACCGGACGGCGAAAATTTTGTGATTGGCAACTCAAGAATTTAATTTCCCGCCGAGCGCAGTAATTAAAGCCTTAGCTTTCAAGAGCGATTCTTCATATTCATTTTCGGGAATACTATCAATAACGATGCCGCCGCCGACATTGAAAACAGCTAGTCTTTCTCTTACTACCATTGTGCGAATTGCTACATTTAAACTAATGACGGGAATATTCGGAATGTGAAATGCGGAATCAGGAATCGAATAACCGATCGCTCCCATTGAAAGACCGCGTGAGACAGTTTCGAGTTCATCAATTATTTGCATTGTCCGTATTTTGGGTGCGCCAGTAATCGAACCGCAAGGAAAAACAGCGCGGATAATTTCGGATAAGGTTAGATTTTCGCACAGTTCACCTTTGATGGTCGAAACAAGATGGAATAGCGTCGGGTGTTCTTCCAAATCGAATAATTTTACAACTTTAACGCTTCCGAACCGGCAAATTCTACCGAGGTCGTTTCGCAAAAGGTCAACGATCATTACATTTTCAGCGCGGTCTTTGGCAGAGGCTAAAAGTTCGTTTTTTAATTGCAAATCTTCAGCCTTTGTATTTCCACGCGGACGAGTTCCTTTTATCGGCGATGTTTCAATAATCGGACTTTGACCTTCGGACTTCGGACTTCGGACTTTAAAAAAACTTTCAGGCGAAATGCTGACCACAAAATCGTTTTTACGTTTGAGAAATGCGGCAAAAGGCGCAGGATGATTTTTTCGCAAACGATGAAAAATTTCTTGCGGCGTAAGATTTTTCGGCAATCGAGAGCGAAGCTGTTGGGTTAGATTTGCTTGATAAGTGTTGCCTTGTCGAATATGTTCTTTTATTTTCTCAACGGCGGCAATATAATTTTCGCGGGTGAAATTTGATGAAACTTGTGCGATGCGATTTTGCTTAATGTTTGTGCGAAACGCAAAAACATTAAGCAAAATCTTCTCGATCCCGTCAAACTTTTCTTCATTTCCGACAAGATACGATTTATGCAAATTGTAATCGTGAATAACCAAACAATCGAAAAAAGCCAAAAACAAATCAGGCTCATCAAAGGCGAAAAATTCTTTTTTGCGCGGTTTGATTTTTTCGAACTTCAAGCCGAAATCATAAGAAATCGTAAGAATACAGGCTAAATTTGTCTGTAAAAGTTTTTCGTCTAAAATTTTGAGTGAATCTCTTGGATTTTCGTTGGAAATTTCAAGAATTTCGACCGGATTTATTCCCGCAATCAAAAGATGTGAGCCGAGATGATTCACGCCGCAACTGTCCAAAATGCACACATTTTTTTGATCTGCAAGGTTAAGCAAAGCAGAAACTAACTCGTCGGCTGAAAAATTTATTTCACGCATCGGCAATATAACATTTTGCAGAAACTCATCTTACCTTGCATTTTAACCGGAAAACAAACGAAAATTAAAGAAATATGAATTTCAAAATCCAACCAGACGAAAACGGATATTGGGGCGGATTCGGCGGACGATTTGTTCCCGAAACGCTGATGTCGCCGCTTGAGGAATTGACCGCAAGTTATTTTGCCGTGCGTGATGATGCGAATTTTCAAGCCGAATTTATGCGGCTTTTGAAAGATTTCTCGGGTCGTCCGACTCCGCTTTTTCACGCTCAGAGATTGAGCGAAAAACTCGGCGGGGCGCAGATTTATCTCAAGCGCGAAGACCTCAATCATACCGGTTCGCATAAAATAAACAATGCTCTCGGGCAGGTTTTACTCGCCAACAGAATGGGCAAAAAACGCATTATTGCCGAAACCGGCGCGGGACAGCACGGCGTAGCGACGGCGACGGTTTGCGCGCTTTTCGGGTTGGAATGCGTCGTTTATATGGGAACGGAAGATATGCGGCGGCAGGCGTTGAATGTTTTTCGGATGCAATTGCTCGGCGCGGAAGTTCGCGGTGTTAATGCCGGTGCAAAAACGCTCAAAGATGCGATCAATGAAGCCTTGCGCGATTGGGTAACGAATGTCGAAACGACTTATTATCTGCTCGGTTCGGCACTCGGTCCGCATCCGTATCCGTTGATGGTGCGCGATTTTCAAAGCATCATCGGGCGCGAAGCGCGAGAGCAAATTCTCGAACAAACGGGAAGTTTGCCTGATGTCTTGGTGGCTTGCGTCGGCGGCGGTTCAAATTCTATCGGGTTATTTCATCCTTTTTTGCAGGATGAAACAGTAAGGATGATTGGCGTGGAAGCCGGCGGCAAAGGTGATAAATTAGGCGAACACGCGGCGCGATTCAACGCCGAAAGCGGTGGGAAAATCGGCGTTTTGCAAGGAACAAAAAGTTATCTTTTGCAAGACGAACGCGGGCAGATCGCGCTGACACATTCGATTTCGGCGGGTTTGGATTATGCCTCGATCGGACCCGAACACGCCTTTTTGCGTGACATCGGACGCACCGAGTATGTTTCGGCAAACGATGCCGAAGCACTCGACGCATTTCAGGTTTTATCACAAACCGAAGGCATTATTCCCGCCCTCGAATCGGCGCACGGCATCGCTTACGCGTTAAAACTCGCGCCTCAAATGTCCCCGAATGAAACGATGATTGTTAATTTATCGGGGCGCGGCGACAAAGATGTTAATACCGTTCAGGATGAATTAAATGCTCCGGCATCTGTTGTAAATGCTGACTGATTATTTTTCTCGATTGCTGTCAATAAAAATAAAAGTGCCGAACAATTTAGACTAAATGTAATTTTTTTGCGTCTAAAAAATAGCTAAAAAAATTAGCCGGGAAATTATTTATAGTTTTAAGGAAGGCAATTATGGACAGAAGATATTTTTTGAAAGCGGGCGGAATCGGGTTGGCAAGTTTGGGTTTGATGAGTGTTGCGCCGAAGTTTTTGCATCAGTTTGCAAATGCTGCAACACTCTCCGAAGGTTACGGCAAAAAGAAAATTTTGATAACGATTTTCCAACGCGGCGCGGTTGACGGTTTGAATATGGTCGTGCCTTACGGCGAAAGCGAATATTACAATTTGCGTAGCACTATTGCCGTTCCGAAGCCGAATCAAACCGATGGCGCGATAAATCTTGACGGCTTTTTCGGACTTCACCCGTCGCTCAAACCGTTTGAAACATTTTGGAATAATAAGCAACTTGCCATCGTTCATTCGGCAGGTTCGCCCGACAATACGCGCTCACACTTCGACGCGCAGGATTATATGGAATCCGGCACACCGGGCGTGAAATCAACCCGCGACGGTTGGCTCAATCGTGTTTTACAAACTAAAACCGACAAAGAAATTTCACCTTTTCGCGCCGTCGCAATTGATCAGCAAATTCCGCGCAGCCTTGTCGGACGCGCACCGACGATTGCAATGACAAATTTGGCGGACTTCGCCATCAATGCCGGTGCCTATACCAACGCCGTGCAAGGCGGCTTTGAAGGAGTTTGGCAACAAAAAGCAAATGACGGGTTAGGCGACACGGGCAAGGAAACTTTCGAAGCCGTTAATTTTTTGAAAAAGGCAAATCCCGCACAATACAAAGCGGTAAACGGCGCACAATATCCGAACAGCCAACTCGGTCGCTCACTTTTGCAAATCGCGCAATTGATAAAAGCCGGTGTCGGTTTAGAAGTGGCGTTCGCCGAAGTTGGCGGTTGGGACACGCATTCCAACGAAGGCGGTTCACGCGGACAATTGGCAAATTTGTTGCGCGATTTCGGGCAGTCAATCGCCGCGCTTGCCACCGATTTAGGCAAACAAATGGACGATGTGTTGATTTTAACAATGTCCGAATTCGGCAGAACCGCCCGCGAAAACGGCACTCGCGGCACCGACCACGGGCACGCCAACGCGATGTTCATTTTGGGAAATTCAGTCAAAGGCGGAAAAGTTTACGGCGATTGGAAGGGTTTGAGTTCAAGCCAACTAAACGAAGGGCGCGATTTGGCAGTAACAACCGATTTCCGCGATGTTTTCGGCGAAGTCGCCTACAAGCATCTCGGCAACAAAAATCTTGATAAAATCTTCCCGAACTATTCACCAAATACGAGTAAATTCAGAGGATTTCTCAGTTAAATGCCTCCAAGCAAAAACTGAAAAAAGAAGAGCCGTCGTTCCTAATTTGAATGACGGCTTTTTATTGACGTTTGAAATGATTATTTTCAAATTATTTTACTAACGCTTGAGATGACGTGGGGCGAAACCGCCAGCGACAACGTGAAATTTAACGGACAACTTCGATAACAAAGTCGCTGTTTCGCCCTCACGTCCATTTATTTGTTCGGTTTGTCTTTGCTTTTACCACGCCATTTGTCTTTCACACAACTTCCAAGAAAACTAATTCCGTATAAGTGTGTTGCTGTCGCCTAAAATGACGAACAGTTCTCTGAGATTATCTTTACCTAGTAATTGGCTGGCTTGACTCATGACTTCCTTGTATTCGGGTTCTGCCTCTTCTTCGCTTTTTCCTCTGGCAGACTCGGCAAATTCTACGGTAATAAATTTCTTTCTAATAACATCAAGAATTTCTTTTTGTTCTGCTGTCAGTTCTATTTCCTTTGTCTTTCGGTCTATATTTTCAAGCCACAGAGCTGCCTTCATTTCTTCACTTTGTTCAAGAAGAAACTCTCTGCGTTCACTCAAAGTTTCGAGCCTACTGACTTCATCATATTTATCCATTACTGTTTTTCTATCAATCATTGTTATAGTTTTTTCACCTCTTAATAAAATCCGTCTCTAAAAGTTCGTTTTAGAAACGGATTTTATATTACTTTTTGGGTAGAGTCTTGGAATTTATGCTGACACGAAAAATTTGGCGATGAACATAGAAAAAACTTGAATTAAGGATAATCTAATGTACATCTCTTTCTACAATTCCAAACGGCAAAACAACCGCAACTGTCAGAAACTGTTAAACAATTTTCATTCTCACATACATAATCCTCTGGACATTGGGGACACCAACTTGCTGTGCAATTACAATAGAAAGGACTTCCACCCTCATTGTATTCTTGTTCAGACTTTATCAAAGTTGATTCATCGCCGAATATTACACAAAACTTCTTAGATTCATCTCTGCTGAAAATTTCAGATCTTCGCTTCATTAACCTATTATAGGAT
Source organism: Acidobacteriota bacterium (assembly GCA_031359215.1). Classification (GTDB taxonomy): domain Bacteria; phylum Acidobacteriota; class Blastocatellia; order Pyrinomonadales; family Pyrinomonadaceae. Next base: position 15,275 of record JANMAA010000167.1, read on the forward strand.
TGTCCTAAATCGGTTTTGATAAACTCAGACTCGTCTCCACCAGCAGTGGCAAAAAAATTCTCATCTAAAAAATCATATTCTTCTTTAACCCAAACTTTTTGTTCTTGGTTTAAGTTCATACGATCTGCCTTAAAAATCAAATTTTGTCTCCAGAGAATTGATTTGTTTTTAGGTGTCTCCTCATTGAGAGCAGCAATTCTTTCCTTGAGACTAGTCATTTTAGAATATTCTTCAAAGGATTTGTTTGGCTTAGAATTTTCTAATGTCCAAAATTTAGCTGCAACTTTCTGATACTTTACAAAGAAACCAGCCATACATAGTAAGCTGATTACTAACGCTATTAATGTAACTTTTGTTTTCATATTCCTCCTTCAGGCTAAAATAAATGTAAAACCGAACTTCGTATTATGCGGAAATAGTTCCACATAAAGTTCTTTATTAACAATATTCCTTGCTATTCATGTGCCAAATTCCTTGCTATTCATGTGCCAAACTTTCAATCGGCGGGTAGATTTTCTCTTTAGGCAGTAAATTACAGGGTTTGGCACAAATTCCTATTTATTCTCCAAAGTCGCAGATGGCTTGAAACACTATCATTTTTGATAGTCCGACTATCAAAAATGATAGTGTTTCGGCTTAATTAAGCAGAAAGCCGATACCGCAACCGAATTTTGTATTTAACGGAACAATTTTCTGTTTAATAAACTATACGGAATCACCTTGCACGCTTACTAAATGACATTCAAGTCAATATAATTTTGAAACCGGAAGATGAAATCTCACTTTTCTTTGCTCATTCAAATTGGTAAAATAATTGTTTCGCTTGAGAGTAAATATTTTATCTGTAATACACAATGAGCATTAAACAAATTACGGTGCGCGGTGCGAGACAGCACAATTTGAAGAATATCAATGTCGAGATTCCGCGTGATTCATTCACGGTTATCACGGGTTTATCGGGTTCGGGCAAATCATCGCTGGCTTTTGATACGATCTATGCCGAAGGGCAACGCCGTTATGTCGAATCTTTATCGGCGTATGCGCGTCAATTTTTAGACCAATTGGAAAAGCCTGATGTTGATTCTATCGAAGGTCTTTCGCCGGCAATTTCTATTGAGCAAAAAACGGTTTCGCGTTCGCCGCGTTCCACCGTCGGCACGGTTACGGAGATTTACGATTATCTGCGTCTGCTTTTTTCGTCCATCGGACAACCGCATTGCCAACAATGCGGTTCGGCAATTACGCGGCAATCGGTTGAGCAAATCATCTCGAATGTTCTGAGTTTGCCCGAAGGCAAGCGCGTAATGATTCTTGCTCCCATTGTTCGCGGACGAAAAGGCGAGTTTAAAAAGGAACTCGAAAAACTTCACAAAGACGGTTTTATTCGCGCCCGAATTGACGGCGAAATGAGACTTTTGGACGAAGAGATAAAACTTAACCGGCGCAGTAATCACACGATTGAAGTGGTCGTTGATCGTCTTTTGATCAAGGAAGACATCAAAGAACGCCTGAGCGAATCGGTCAAAACGGCGTTGAAATTGACCGACGGCGCGGTTTTGATTTCGATCATTGACGGTGAAGAAAAACTCTATTCGGAAAAAATGGCGTGCGTTACCTGCGGCGTGAATATCCCGACGCTCGAACCTCGTTCTTTTTCGTTCAACTCGGCTTTTGGTGCTTGCAAACGCTGTCAGGGTTTAGGCGCAGTGATGGAAATGGATGCCGTCAAAATTTTGCCCGACCAGAGCGAAATTGTCGGTAAAATCAAATTTCTAAATGAAACCGACAAAACCGGCGGCAAATTTTTGATGTCGGCTTTGACGGCAATCATCGAAAAATTCACTGACGCGGACAAACTCACTGCGCCCGACGCAGAGAAAAAAGGGCAAAAGACAAAGGAAAAAGGATTATTTGAAGTTTCCTTTGAAAATTTACCTAAAGAAATCCGCGACGCATTTTGGAACGGCACGAAAAAACGCCTGACTTTTCGGCAGGGAAGTTACGTTTACGAAAGCGATTGGAAAGGCGCACTGCGGGCAATGCGAGAAAGGATGGAAAATCCGCCGTCGGAAAAGGTTCGCCTTGCTCTCGAAGAACTCGTTTCGCCGATGCCGTGTCCCGACTGCAAAGGCAAGCGGTTACAGCCGGAAAGTTTAGCCGTCAAAGTCGGCGGATTCGGCATTGATGATTATGTCAGTTTGCCGATAGAAAACGCGGTAGAAACATTTGACGAGATTGCGCTGAATGCTCGTGAAGAAAAAATCGCCGGTTTGGTTTTGAAAGAAATCAGGGAAAGATTGCGATTTTTGAAAGCCGTCGGTCTCGGCTATTTGACGCTTGACCGGGCTTCGGGAACTTTGAGCGGCGGCGAAGGTCAGCGCATTCGTCTGGCAACGCAAATCGGTTCACAATTGCGCGGCGTTCTTTATGTTTTGGATGAACCTTCAATCGGTCTGCATCCGCGCGACAATCAAAAACTGATCCAAACACTGCACGAATTGCGCGATTTGGGAAACACGGTTTTAGTTGTCGAACACGACGAAGAAACTATCGAAAACGCTGATTTCGTCGTAGATTTGGGACCGCTTGCGGGAACGCACGGCGGCGAAGTTATAGCTACGGGAACACCGAAGGAGATCGCGGCAAACAAAAAATCTCTCACCGGACAATATCTTTCCGGCAAGTTGAAAATCGAGATTCCCGATGCGCGTCGTCTGCCGAATGGGAAAAATATTACCGTCACCGGCGCACGGGCGCATAATTTGAAAAACATTGACGTTACATTTCCACTCGGAATTTTGACGGTTGTAACCGGCGTTTCGGGTTCGGGAAAATCTACGCTGGTTGACGATATTCTTTATCCCGCGCTGGCAAAATTTGTTTATAAATCAGCCGTTACGCCGCTTGAACACGATTCGATTAAAGGATTGGAATTAGTTGATAAAATCATCGAGATTGACCAATCGCCAATCGGCAGAACGCCGCGCTCAAATCCGGCAACTTACACCGGACTTTTTACGCCGATCCGCGAGCTTTACGCGATGCTTCCCGAATCGCGCGAACGCGGATATAAATCTGGCAGGTTTTCCTTTAATGTCAAAATCGGACGCTGCGCGGCGTGCGAAGGCGCAGGAATGAAGCGCATCGAGATGAACTTTTTGCCCGATGTTTTTGTCAACTGCGATATTTGCCGCGGCGCACGTTATAACCGCGAAACTTTAACCGTCAAATACAAAGGTCTTTCGATTGCAGATTTGCTCGACACGACGATTGAAGACGCTTTGCCGATTTTGGAAAACATTCCACAGATCAAACAAAAACTGCAAACTTTGCTCGATGTCGGACTCGGTTATATTAAGATCGGACAATCTTCAACGACGCTTTCCGGTGGCGAAGCGCAACGCATAAAACTCGCTAAAGAATTATCTAAACGCGCAACCGGCAAAACTATTTACATTTTGGATGAACCGACAACGGGTTTGCATTTCGCCGACGTTCACAAATTGCTCGATGTCTTGCAGAGATTGGTTGATACGGGCAACACCGTCATCGTCATTGAACATAACCTGGACATTATAAAATCGGCGGATTATGTGATTGATTTAGGACCCGAAGGCGGCATCGGCGGCGGCAAAATTGTCGCCAAAGGCACACCGGAAGAAGTTGCGAAAGTTAAGAAATCATATACCGGGCAGGCTTTAAAAGCGGTTCTCAAATAGAAATTTCACAGCGGAAATTAACAGAAAAAATGAATGAAAATAATGATTTTGATGATGAAAACTTGGGCTAAATAAATCACTCTGCTAAAATAATTTCAAAATCTTTTTCCAATCCGAATAAATATGAAAAAATATGTTTTGCCGAAAATTATCATCTGGTCTTTGTTATTTTCAACATTTGTTTTCGCACAGCGGGAATTGGGTGTGCGTCCGACGGAATCGGGCGGAGTTTTGATGGCGGAGCAATCGGCTTATGATGTAATGTCGTATGATTTGTCGGTGAGTCCCGACATTCAGGCGCAGACGATTAAAGGTGCGGTGATTGTCAAAGCATTGATCGTAAAGCCGATTGATAAATTCGTATTGGATTTGGATTATCCTTTCACGGTTGAATCGGTTGAGTTGATTGACGGGAAGCAGCGGCAGTCGTTGAGTTTTGAGCGGCAGGAATCAAAGATTTGGATGAAATTTCCGCAGATGATGAAGGCGGGAAAAACAGTGGAAGTCAGGCTGGTTTATAGTGGAAAGCCGAAGGTTGCGCCGCTTCCGCCGTGGGTTGGCGGGTTTGTGTGGTCGAAAACGAAAGACGGACAGCCGTGGTTTGCGACCGCTGTGCAGATGGACGGTGCGGATTTGTGGTTTCCGGTCAAAGATCACCCGTCGGATAAACCCGATACGGTTTCGCTGCATTTTACCGTTCCCGAACCGTTGGTTGCGGCTTCAAACGGGAAGTTACAATCTGTCACGGACAACAAAGACGGCACGAAAACTTTCAATTGGTTCGTATCGCAGCCAATTTCAAATTATTGTATCGCGCTCAATGTTGCCCCTTATAAAATGGTAAAGGACGAGGTAAAATCAATTACCGGCGAAATTATTCCGATAGAATTTTATGTTCTGCCCGAACATTTCGACAAGGCGCAAGGTTTGGTTGATAAATTGAAGGATTACAACAAGTTTTTTGAATCATATCTCGGACCGTATCCGTTTCGCGCCGACAAACTCGGCATTGCCGAAACGCCGCATCTCGGAATGGAGCATCAATCGATCACGGCTTACGGAAACAATTTTAACTATGATAAAAACGGTTTCGACTGGCTTCTGTTTCACGAATTCGGTCACGAATGGTGGGCAAATCTCGTAACTGCGCCCGATTGGAACGATTTTTGGATTCACGAAGGTTTTGAATCTTTTATGGATGCCTTTTACGCCGAAAAAATTCTCGGGCGTGAGCAGTTTATCAAGAGTCTGCCGAATCGAATTAAAGCAACAAAAAACCTCAAACCGCTTGCGCCTCGTGAGGTGAAGACGACGACCGAAATGTATATGATTCCGCCTGATTTCACCCGTAGCGACGGCGATATTTACGGCAAAGGGGCGTTAGTTTTGAATAGTTTACGCGGTCTCATCGGTGATGATGCATTTTTCAGATCTTTACGAAAAATGTGTTATCCGACTAAAGAATCTGAGAAAATTTCCAACGGAAAACAGTTTCATTTTGCAAACACCGACGATTTTATGCGAATCGCCGAAAACGAATCCGGCAAGGATTTGAAATGGTTTTTTGAACTCTATGTGCGTCAACCAAAGTTACCGAAATTGATTGCCGAAACAAAATCGAATAAGTTGGAACTGCATTGGGAAACACTAAATGCAATGCCTTTCCCGATGCCCGTCGAAGTCAAAATCAATAACGAAATCAAGCGCATCGAAATGAAAGACGGCAAAGGAAGTATTAATTTAACAAAAGATGCACATTACGAAATCGACCCGAATGGCTGGCTGCTTAGAACTTTATAAAATGATGACTGTTAAGTAGCGTATTCGGATAAATAAACATTCAATAGAAATCGAAAAATAACATCAACTGATTTAATTTGCACTAAACATTGATGATGGAATTGTTTCACTTAATCTCTTTAGGAAATAAAATAATCGAAGTATCCGGTTGAAAAGGACAACTTCGATTGTTTTTTCTCCAAACTTATTCTAAAACAATGGGTTGATAGTTATTTTCGCACAGATATTAAAGGTGGGGTGCCGCATCGCGCCCTGATATTCGCCGCGTGGAACGTGCTTGCCGCTCGCAGCGTGAAATCTACCGGCTGATTCGGATCGATCGGGATGAATGTCACCGTCACCGGCATAAATGTTCCTTGCGTGAATGCCGGTATCATCACGATTGCATTAGTGGAATTCAGAACCGTTATTGAACGCAGTCCTGTTCCCGCATCAACGTGATCGACCGTCACTGATCCCGGTCCGCTCGTGATGCCGAACGAAACTATTCCGCCGGGGAACAGATCGCCTTCCGTCACGGTTGTTGTCGGTGTGCAAACCTGGGCACATCTCGCTCTGATATTGGCAGCGTGGAAAGTGCTTGCCGCTCGCAAAGTAAAGTCAACTGCAAGTCCCGGATTGATCGGCGTAAATGTCACCACCACCGGCATCTGTGTTCCCGGCGTAAATGGCGGAATGTTGACAACTGCATTAGTCGCGCTGACAATCGTCAAGGATTGCAAACCGGTTCCGGCATTAACGTGATCGACCGTGACCGAACCCGGACCACTGGTTACAGCAAAGGACACGATACCACCCGGGAAGAGATCGCCTTCCGTAACAGTCGTCACCGGAGTGCAAACATTACCCGGAGTCGGAGTCGGAGTT
>JANMAA010000169.1:0-1635 GCA_031359215.1 Acidobacteriota bacterium
CACGGTCAATCGTGAAACGGTATGCGACGAGTGCCTGTTGTCTTTCATCGTCCGCTATTTTCGCATAGATTTTAGCGGAATAATACTAAAGTCTTGCACTGAAAGTGCAAGGTTTTGACCTGCGTAATTCAAAGAATAAAACAGTAAAAATCATCTTTAATATTTTCTAATTCGTCACTTTCGCTTGGAAAATGTTTTGACGTAGCCAAATAAAGACGAATAAATTCTTTTTGCGCCTGATCTGTTTTTTTTGCGAAAACATAGAAACCGATTAATGATTTAAGATATGGCAGAGTTTCCTTACTTCCGGTTCCAAAAGCATTTTCGGCAACATCTACAGACCGCAATAAAAATTCTTCACCTTCCTTCTTTTTGCCGTCAAAAACCAATACAATTCCTACACTTTCTAAGATTCTTGCAATTCGCGCAGCGTTTTGTTCAGGAGTTTTTTGATAGATAGCGAGTGCGTTTTGATAGTTTTCAATTGACTCTTTATATTTATTATTTTCTTTGTAAATCGCACCCAAATTTACGTATGAAGTTGCTGTTTCGACATTTTCATTACCAAAAATACTGATGGTCAAATCAAGTGCAGATCGAGCTAATTGTAACGCTTCATCTACTTTTCCTGACTGGTATTTTGCAATAGTTTCTTGATTAATTTTTCTTAACTTTGCTAACTCTTCAGTTGGAGTTTGAGCAAAAAGTGAAAGGTTAATAATTTGAATAAAGGTAAAAATTAATATTATTTTTTTCATACGCTTTGTGAATATTTATTTTTTTGGCGGTTTGCTCGGTCGAATCTCGACTTTGCTCGGAAGTGCTCGTGATTCCATATAGAGTAAGTCTAAAACGGTTTGGGCAATATCTTCAGGTTGAAGCTGCCACGATTGCTCTGCGCTTGGTTCATCGCCGCCGAAATAGGTATTGACGGAACCCGGACAAATTGCGCTGACCTTGATATTATCTTGACGAACCTCTTGCATCATCGCTTCCGTAAAACCGTTTAAGCCGAACTTTGAAGCGTTATAAGCCGCCATTTTCGGATGGGCATTTTGTCCCGCTAATGATGAAATGTTTATGATATAGCCGCCGCCGCGCTTTTTCAGCAAAGGAATCGCGTGATGGCAAGCGTAAAAAACACCAAATAAATTGGTCTGCAAAGTTTGTTCAAATTCTTCCGCCGACATCTCTTCGACTGTTTTGCCGATTATGCCGATGCCCGCATTATTAACTAAAATATCAACGCCACCAAAGACACGAACACATTCTTCGAGCATCATTCGGACTTGCGCTTCGCTTCGCACATCGCAAACTTCACCTTCCACTCTTCCAAGCGCAGAGAGTTTTTCCAATGCTTTTTTGAGTTTGGATTTGTCCCGCGCACAAATAAATACTTTTGCGCCCTTTCCCAACAAACTTTCAGCAATCGCCAGTCCGATTCCCTTCGTTCCGCCTGTAACTACGGCGATTTTGTTTTCGATATTCATTTTGTAAAATCCTTGGCTTAAAATCTATTGGCTTACCTTTCAATCCTGATTATTCTTTCTTTTTACCTTCGGCGAATCTTTTTCTAACAACTTCTTCCAAATAATCGTTATACCTTCCTCATCACGCCGGACGATTCTAAAAGCG
>JANMAA010000020.1:0-22805 GCA_031359215.1 Acidobacteriota bacterium
AATCTTCACCAATATTCCTTTTTCATTCGATTCGTGCGCCGCATCAATTACTTTTTGAACTTTTAAGCCGTCCGCAAACGTCGCGGCGTGTTCGATCTCGGTTTTGCCTGTGAGAATTGCTTCGACGATTTTTGGTGCATAGGCGACGAAACCGCTTGGGAAACCGGAATCGAAAACACCGTCCACGCCTTTGCCGATTTCGGTTTCAATTTCATTCCAGCCGTTTGCGCCTTCGCTGATGAAAAGTTCGCCTTTGTAGCCGATTCGCATCGCGCCGCGTGTCCCGCTCAGCTCAATAAAATGTTGATAATCAGGGAATTCGACCATCGAAACCGAGACGCTTCCGGTTGCGTCTTCCATCAAATCGTTGTCGGCGAATCGCAAAATTAAATTAAATTCGTCGTCGGTCGTCACTTCACGAAAATCACCTTTTGCGTCTTTGCGCTGTTTGACGTGCGTTTGCAATTGGCAGAAAACTTCGGAGATTTCCGCGCCCGAAAGCCACAAAAGCGAATCAATAATATGTGAACCGATTGCACCCAATGCGCCGCCGCCGTGCGTTTTGTCCGACCACCAGTTCCACGGCAAATTTGCATCGCCGCGTGCCGGATTACGAAAGATGTATCGTGCGTGTCGAACCTTTCCGATTGCATCGTTTCGCAACATTTCAAACGCTTTTTGTCTGCCTTTTTGAAACCGCAATTCGTGGTCAAGTAACGCGAGAATTCCTTTTTCTTTTGCCTTCGCAGTCATTTCGACGGCTTCGGCATAATTCATCGCCATCGGTTTTTCGCCCAAGATATGTTTGCCTTTTTCGACGGCGTAAAGCGTCTGCTCGAAATGTTGGATCGGCGGTGTGGTGATGCAGACCAAATCCACTTTTTCATTATTAATCGTCTCGCGCCAATTGTCGGTAAAATGCGGAATATTAAATTCCCGCGCCGTGCTTTCCGCATTCGCCAAACTTCCGCTGGCAACCGACGCGATCTCGACATTTTCGCACATCAAAAACGCCGGAATCTGCACCTTTCTCGCAAAACCTGTTCCAATAAATCCAATCCGAACTTTGTTTTTCATCTTCAAAAATTAAAGCACATAACCTTCATAAAAAACAAAAAGCGCAAGGATTTGTCCTTACGCTTTTCCAATTTCTTTGCCCGATCTAAAATCAATCTAGCTTTCGTCAATGCCTAGTTTCAGACTCCCGGCTTTTCTCTTTCTGCCGTGGCGCAAAAAATCTGTGTAGATTTCGCGGTTTTCTTCGGTCATTAGCAAAATCTTTGCACCGATCAGGAAATTCGCCGTCGAGATGTGTTTGCCGACTTGCTCATATCTTTGCCCGACGATCTGCATTTTTATTTTGCCGTCCGGCAGGTCTAATTCAGCGTTAAGCGTTCGACCTTCGCCTACTAAATAATTCTCTTTCAAACGAATAGAAGAAACCACAAAAGCAATGCCTGTGTTGCTCAAATCTTTGGTTTCGCCGGTAATAAATAGACTTTCCCGCAGATTTTGCAATCTTCCCGTATTTCTATCAGGTTCAAAAGACAATTTAATCGGCACTTCGTATTTATGGCGCGAAGCAACGACACGTTTAGAAATATTTTTATTAAACTGTGCAAACAATTTTCTGATCATTTTGTTTTTTGTCGGTTATCGGATTGGGGCTAAACAACTTATAAACCTTTTTTCGATAAATTTCAACACATATTCAATAATTTTGCAATTTTTTTAATTTTTTTGTGCTTTTCCTTTGTTATCGGCACTTTTCAGCATCGGAGACTTTTTGCCGTCGGCTTCAAAGCGAAAGGATAATTTGCCGGTTTTGCCGTAAACATCAGGTTCAGCCGTCGCCGTATATTTCTTTTTGTCGGACGAAAGTAAGATTTTGTAATTATAACCCGACGAATCTGCGACCGCTAGAGCATCCGACACCAAACCTCTTTCGATCAAGGTCGGCAAATCCGCATACAAACCGCCGTTTTGTGCGGAATAAACAAACTGTGCTTTGGCAATTTGTTCAAGTGTCTTTTTGGCTTCTGTCTGTTGCGTTTCTATTTTCAGTGCGAAAAAGTAATTTTTGCCTTCTTTCTTTATGGATGCTTCCGCCGATTCGTCAACCGTCAAAATAATCCAAACATCATTTTCTCGCCGCAGATTTATTTCCTGCAATTCTATCAGGTCTGTTTCATTGTTCGGCAAATTAGCGGTTACAGTGGCTTTGCTACCCGAAACTATCTCGCCATTTATCTCGATTTCGGCAGGAACTGTAGTTGCCAAAGATTCAAAATCAACTTGTAACTCTTTCAATTCATCATCGTTCAAACCCTCGATAGCCGGACGCAAATTGGTCAAAAAGAGCGCGGCACGAAACCGTTTTTCGCGCAGATTTTTGTAAAACGCTCTGACCGTATCGGCGGGTGAATTCGGCTGAATCTGGATTTTTACTTTTGAACCGGCAGTTTTCGGTTCAAGACTTGCTGTAGGATTTTCCGGCAGATTTTTGTCATTATCATTTGCCGCTTTGACCGCGCAACCGCCGATCAACACAGTCAAAAATATCAGTGTCAAAAGAACCGTAGTTAAATAGCCTTTGGTTTGAATAATTTTGTTGGACATTACTCTTTTCTCCAAGATTTTAAGTTTAATTTATTTAGAAGTTGTTTTCGCAGGAAGATTGTGCAAAAAAAATTGCACAGCACGCATTAGTCATTATACGCACTGTGCAAAAAATGTAAAACAATATTTTACGGTTTTTAAAATCTAGTGATTATTTCTCTTGCCCGAAAAAAGTAATTCGCGTCCGACGTAATAAAGAATGACGGCGAGAATCCAAAACGGGATCAAGCCGAGCCAATCGGAATTAGGACCGTCAAAAAACGGATTTCCGGTTTTTGCCCACTTCTCAAAACTGTCCTGAATCGCTTTGAGATTCGGAATTACGGCGAAAAAGGCAATCAAAATCCCCGCAATTGCGCCGCCTGCGATGTAACCCGAAGCCATCAGAACGCCGTTCGATTTATCGGTTTCGGCAATTATTTGTTCTTCCGTCAGATTTTGTCGGGCGAGTTTGCGTTTCAGATAAATATCAACCAGCCAACGCACCAAACCACCGATAAATATCGGCGAGGATGTAGAAATCGGCAGATAAATTCCAACGGCAAAAGCGAGTGACGGAACTCCCGCAAGTTCTAAAACAACCGCAATCATCGCGCCGAGAATAACTAATCCCCAAGGCAGATTTTGTCCCAAAACGCCTTTGATGATGTAACTCATCAAGGTTGCTTTCGGCGCGTCGAAGCGTTCGAGGTCTTTGCCGTTCTCGTCTTTTTTGATAATGCCGTTGATGCCCGGATCAACAAAATAGGTAGGTTTGCCTTGCATATCAACCAGATATTTGCCGACTTGTCCTTCCTTCGGATCGGTATTTTGCCAAACACGATATGTTGCCGTATCGGTTGCGGCAAACTTTCCGCCCGCTTTTTCGGCTTTTAATTTTCCGCCTTCACGGAAGAGTTTATCTTCGGTAATTCGGACGTTTGCTTCGGGCGTATTCGGCGCGACTTGTTGGTAATAAGTCCGCGAATCATTGAGGAAAATCAATAATGAACCGAGAACTAAAGCCGAAGCGAGTGCGCCGACGAGAATGGCGATCTGTTGCCGCCAGGGTGTTCCGCCAACCCAAAAACCCGTTTTCAAATCCTGCGAAGTTGTCCCGCCGTTCGATGCCGCGATGCAGACGATTCCGCCGATTGAAAGTGCCGTGACGAAATAAGGATCAGCCGCCGTCCAGCCTAAACCCAAGAAAACAAGGCTCGTTATCAAAAGCGTGGCGACCGTCATTCCCGAAATCGGATTTGAAGATGAACCGACCTCACCCGTCAGACGCGACGAAACCGTTACAAATAAAAATCCGAGAACAATAACCAGAATCGCACCGAACAAAGAAACTACCGGGTTAACAAAAACGCTCAAGCCGAGTTGCGGAAACAGCATAATCGCGCCAACCAAGGCAATTACGCCGATGACGACCCATTTCATCGAAAGGTCTTGGTCGGTGCGCGGGAGATTAGCGTTGGATTCACTCGAACCGCCGCGCAAATCCGCCAGTCCGCCTTTCAAACCGTGCCAAATTGTCGGCAGCGAACGTGCCAAGGAAATCATTCCAGCCATTGCGACCGCACCTGCGCCGATGTATAAAACATACGCGCTGCGAACATCGCCCGGTCCCATTTCAGCAATCGTTTTACTCAATTCGGGCGCAACCGGCGAAGTTACGCTGTCGCCGAAAAATTTTATCATCGGAATCAGCACGAGATACGACAAAACACCGCCGCCCATCATCAACCCCGCAATTGCCGGACCGATAATATAGCCGACACCGAGAAGAGTCGGATCATTATCGAGTTCGACCGAACCGCCTTTCAGCAAATTATCGTCCAATTCCTTACCCGGAGTTCCCTTCCAAAAACTGAAAACCTTCATCAGCACATTGAATAAGAAACCGAACGCAAAACCGATGGAAATGATCTTGCCGCCCTGCAAAGCCGCATCGTCGCTCATCATATTTGCACTGTCCTGCGACGCTTCGCGCGATTCTTTCGATGCACCCGCTTTCAAAACTTCCGCGCAAGCCGTGCCTTCGGGATATTTCAAAAATCCGTGCTGTTCCTTAATTAAAGCGCGGCGCAGCGGAATCATCATCAAAATCCCCAAAAGTCCGCCCATCACGGCGACCAACATCACGCGCCAGATGTCGAGGTCGAAACCGAGAATCATAATCGCGGGCATCGTTACACCAATGCCAAACGCGATCGATTCGCCCGCGCTTCCGGCGGTTTGCATCACATTCGCTTCTAAAATCGTCGCGTCGCGCACACCGATTTTCGATAAAAGACGAAACAAAGTAATGGCAATGACGGCAACCGGGATCGAAGCCGAAACCGTTAAACCAACCTTCAGAACAAGATACAGCGACGACGCGCCGAAAATTATGCCGAGCAATGTGCCGACGATCAGCGGCAGCGGTGTCAGTTCGCGCAATTTTGCGGAATCGGGAATATATGGACGAAAATTCTCAAGAAAAGGATTTTTCATTAAACGAAAGCCTCCAGATTTTTTTTAAGGGAAAGTTTTTGAATTGAAATCTGCGTTAAATTTACATTGCATCGTAAAAACAAGCAAGGCAAAAATTTGATTATGCAAAAAATATGGAATTTAATTTTGTTGTAATGCGATTTCTGATAAAATTTATGAATAACTCTCCTGACAACTTTATTTTGATAAAATTACTAAAAAATCAATATATGAAAAAACGATTATTTTTATTCATCGTCATTATTTTCGCGTTTGCCTCGAATATCTCGGCGCAATCAGCGGGCAAAGTTTTGAAACAGGCAAGCAAGGCGTTGGGCGGCGAAAAGGCTTTGCAAAACGTCAGAACGTGGCGGAAAAGCGGCACTATCACGAACTTAAAAGACAATACCGACGGTGCATTTTTGATGCAAGCCGCGTTGCCGAATTTTTATAACGCCGAATATGATTTGGACGGTTTTGAAACGGAATCCGGTTTTAACGGGAAATCGGGTTGGACACGCAATTCACGCGAAGGTTTGCGAACATTAACCGGCAAAGCGAGTGCCGATTTTCAAGTCGAAGCTAATTACCGCAACAATCTGTGGCTAAACTACAAAAAAGAAAAAGCCAAAATCATCTCCGGCGGACAAACCGACATCAATGGTAAAAAGGCGAATTTGATCAATCTGACAAGCGCGAAAGGCGTTTTGATAAAACTCTATTTTGATATTGCGACGAATCTTTTGCTACGCGAGGAAATTTCCGTCGGAGATTCGACGAAGATTTATGATTACAGCGATTACCGCACTGTTGACGGCATCAATGAACCTTTTACGATAAACGCCCGGATCGGCGAAAACAGTTATGAAATCAAGCTCGAAAAAATCACGCATAATCAGCAGATCGCTAAATCGAACTTCGATTTCCCGTCAATTTCCGGCGAACCGCTGCCCGATATTCCGACTTTGCTCAAGCAAATACAGGAAAATGAAGATAAGATCGAAGAAATTTTAGAAAATTATGCTTTCACGCAAAAAACTATCAGCCGTGAACTTGGCAAAGACGGCATTTTACGCCAAACCGAATCCGAAACCTATCAACTTTCCTTTTATAAAGGTAATCGAATTCGCCGTTTGATCGAGAAAAACGATAAATCTTTAAGCCCGAACGAACAAGCGGACGAAGATAAAAAGGTGCAAAAGCGAGTTGCCGAAATCGAAAAAAAGATCGCTAAACAGGAAGCCAAAGCAGTTGACCAATCGGATGCCGGAACGCCCGACGAAAATGGCAGACGGGTTTCGATTGCCGAAGTTTTGCGGGCTTCAAATCTTCTCAACCCGCGCCGGGAGCGTTTTCGCGGACGCGATGTCATAGTTTTTGACTTTGAACCGAATCCGAATTTCGATTATAAAAACGCGCAAAGTTTTCTGAAATTCTTCGGAAAAACGGCGGGCGTAATGTGGGTTGACGCGCAGGACAAGCAAGTAGCAAGAATTGAAGCCGTATTATTCGATAACTACAATGTCGGCGGCGGTGTTTTGGCAAAACTGAATAAAGGCGCGTCTTTTGCGCTCGAACAGGAGCGCGTGAACGACGAAGTTTGGCTGCCTTCAACCGCTGATATAAATCTATCGGTGCGCGTTTTGCTGGTCAAAGGCATCAAGGTCAATCAAGTTATAAAATCGTATAACTATCGAAAATTCAGCACGGAAGTTAAAGACTCGAAAGTTGATAATCCATAAAAAAGTTTCTAATTTTTTCACTTCATCGTTGGACTTTATTTTATCAATCGTCAACAATGAACACGGATTTTCCAACTTCAAGCCGAAAATTGTAACTTAAATTATGCGACGTGCCATTTTTCCCGGTTCATTTGATCCTTTGACCAACGGACATCTCGACATTATCAAACGGAGTCTGCCGCTTTTTGACGAAATTATTATTGCGGTGTTAAATAATCCCGACAAAGCTCCGATGTTTTCCGTCGAAGAACGCTGCGCGATGATTCGGGAAATTCTGCCTTCGATCAAAAACGGAAAATGCGATTTAGTGGTTGACAGTTTTTCGGGATTGACCGCCGATTTTGCCCGCGAAAAAGGTGCAACGGCAATCGTGCGCGGCATTCGTGCCGTGAGCGATTACGAATATGAATTGCGTATGGCTCTGATGAATCGTCGGCTCGAACCCGGAATCGAGACGGTTTTTCTGATGGCGGCGGAAGAATATTCATACGTTTCTTCAAATCTGATGAAACAGGTTTTCACGCTCGGCGGTCGCGTCGAAGGACTTGTGCCGGAACTGATCGAAGCGAAAATGCGGGAGAAACTAAAATGATTAAAAAATTGCAAATTCTCCAAGTTCTGCACGCGCAAATCACGATTCCAAAAGATAAGGAAACAGAAGCGCGCGAATTTTACTGCGGTTTTCTAGGTTTGCACGAAATTCCGAAGCCCGAATCTTTACAGGGACGCGGCGGTTTTTGGCTCGAAGTCGGTAGATTTCAGGTTCACGTCGGAACGGAAGACGGCGTTGACCGCAGAAACACAAAAGCGCACATCGCTTACGAAGTTGAAAATTTGGAAGATTGGCGTGAAAAATTGGAAGATGCCGGTATAAAAACTATCGAAGGCATCCCGATTCCGCATTATTCACGCTTTGAATTTCGTGATCCGTTTGGCAATCGTATCGAGTTTCTTCAAAAATTAAATTAGGGTAAATCATTATTTAGGTTTCCTTTACCATTTGCCGAATAACATTTACCATTTATCATTATGACTTCTTTTCCCGTTTCCGAAAACGTCGCCCGAATGCAGGCTTCTTCGACGCTCCGAGCCGGTCAAATCGCTGCTAATTTGCGTGAGCAAGGTATTGATGTAATTGATTTAACGGTCGGTGAACCGGACTTTCAAACACCCGAATTTATAAAGGAATACGTCTGGGAAGGTTTGCAAAAAGGCTTGACGAAATACACACCGACGATGGGGTTAAAGAAATTTCAGGAATCCGTCGCCGAATTTTACGCTAAAGAATTTAATACGAGTTTTACGCCGAAAGAAGTCATTGCCACCGACGGCGGAAAACAAGCACTTTTTAACGCCGCCTGCACGATTCTGAATCCTTCCGACGAAGTTTTGATACCAAAACCGTATTGGGTAACTTTTCCCGAAATCGTTAAATTTTGCCGCGCAAAATGTGTCTTTATCGAAACGGAAAGCACCGATTTTGTGCTGACGGCGGAACAGGTAAAGGAAGCTATCACACCGAAAACCAAACTTTTAATTATCAATTCGCCGAATAATCCGACAGGTCGCGTCATTCCCTCGGCGGAGATGCGAAAGATCGTAGAAGTCTGCGCGGCAAATAATGTTTATGTTTTAACCGACGAATGTTATTTGTTTTTCGCTTATCCGCCCGCCGAAGTTTTTACATCAGCGGGTTTGCCGGACGAATTGAGAAGATATGTCTGCGTCGCAGGTTCGTTTTCCAAGACTTTTGCCATGACCGGATGGCGCATCGGCTACACCGTCGCCGGCGCGGAATGGTCGGGCGCAATGGCGAAACTGCAAAGCCATTCCACATCACACCCGACATCTTTTGTCCAATATGCCTGCGCCTGTGCAATGCAGAACAGCGAAAAATCTTTGGAAGCGGTTTATGCGATGCTTGAGCAATATAAGGCGCGAAAAGATTGGCTGATTCCGGCTCTGCGTTCCATTGAAGGTTTCAAAGTTACAATGCCCGAAGGCGCATTCTACGCTTTTGTTGATGTGCGCGAACTTTTAGGCGATAAGTTCAAAACTTCCGCCGACATTGCCGAAACACTTTTAACCGAAGCCCACACCGCAGTTACCGATGGCGAAGGCTTCGGCGCGGGCGGCTTTGTCAGAATCTCTTACGCAACTTCGATGGAAAACCTGCAAAGCGCGGTTGAGCGAATGAAAAAACTATTCAATTAGCAATTATGTATTTCTTGTCAATGGTTGAAAATCTAACAAGAATTATCTAAATAATGAAAGTAATGAAAACCAAGATTTATAGTTCTTCTTCCAAAATTTCTTCGGAAATGATCTCATACAATTCGGCAGCGGATTGACGGGAAAATTGTTTTTTGGCGGGAACTTCGAGAACTTTTATTTTCGTCAGACGATTGTTTCGCTTGATTTCGATTTCGTCACCGGGCTTGACCTCGCGCGAAGACTTTGCCGTCAAACCGTTTATTTTTATCAAACCCGCCTCGCAAAATTGTTGCGCCAAACTCCGGCGCAATATCAAACGGCTGACTTTTAGAAATAAATCGAGACGCATAAGGACTTTCGCTGATGACATCAATCTTTATTTTTGAACCCGATGCTCAAAAAGTCAAATCAAACTTCTTTATTATCTTAGGTTTAAGAAACTGTTAAAAGTCGGGTTGACATTGGCGGTTTAAAGATTTACTTTATCATTCTAGTTCTGAATCTACCCTTAAAAAAATAAGCGAACAGAGATAAATCCGTGAGTATAAATATGTCTATACCTGTCCATATTGAAGGTGAAACGGCTATCGTTTTTGCCGAAAACTATCTAAATAAACTGAGTGGTGAGATGATAGAACGCGAATGTAAACGCCAACTCGATTCGGGTTGTAAAACGCTGGTCGTCAATTTTGCCCAAACCGAACTCGTCAACAGCATCGGCATTTCAATTTTGCTCGGCGTGATCGACGCGGCTTCGAATACTGATGTCAGCGTCGTGTTTTCCGATGTTAATGCCGATACGATTGAACTTTTTGAAATGCTCGGTCTGACGAATCACGTTAGAGTTGCAAATTGTTAGCAGATAGTTGACAGATAATTTGCAGATAGTTGGCAGAGTTGGCAGAGTTGACCAAAAGTTAGAAGAGTTTTTTACTTCCCGCCAACTATCTGAAAACTTCCTGTCAACTATCTGAAAACTATCTGCCAACTTCCCGTCAACTATCTGTCAACTATCTGAAAACTATTAAAACCTGCCAACAATTTAAATATGGAAAACCAACAAAAATTAATTCATACTTTTGGCGCGTTAGCAGAACTCGGCAGCGAAGTCGCGCACAAACAAAATTTTCAAGAGATGATTCGCACGTCGCTTCATCTTTTATTGGGTTCACTGGGGATTATGCGCGGCGGTGTAACCCGTTATTCGCGCTTTGCTCACGAACTGAATATGCTCGTCGTGCGCGGACTCGGCGATGACTTTCCGCTTAGTTTGTCGCTTTGTGATGAAGATGAACGCCAGTTTTTGATCAACGGTTTGAATGTCATAGAAGTCAGCCAAGCTAAAGTGTTGCCGTTTTTTCAGGTTTACGACCGCAGTTTTGAAAAAAGAAAAGTTGAATTGCTCGTGCCGCTGGTTATTCGTGATGAGATCGTCGGCGTAATACTGTTAGGCGAAAAAGCAACCGGCAAGGCTTATACTTCCGGGGATAAAGCTATTATTTGCGCGATGGCGCGGCACATCGGGGTCGGCATCGCGCAACGCAATCTGATGGCGGAACTCGAACGCCGTTCCGATGAGAATCGTCGTTTATATGACGATCTGCGTCACACTTATAAAGATACGGTCAAAGCATTTGCAACCGCGATTGACTGTAAAGATAAATATACCGAGGGGCATTCGGTTCGTGTCGGAAAATATTCGGAAATTATCGCGGCGGAACTCGGTTGGGAGAGTGAACAGGTCGAAGGCGCATCGGTGGCAGGCTATCTGCACGATGTCGGCAAATTAACGGTCGAAAGCAAAATAATCAACGCGCCGTATCGTATCAATGCTAAAGAATCTGCCGAATTAAACAAGCATCCCGCTGTCGGTTATGAAATCCTGCTGCCGATTCATCATCCATATACGGACGTTCCGCTGGCTGCCAAATATCATCACGAACGCCTCGACGGGCGCGGTTATCCTGATGGTTTGGAGGACCGCGAAATTCCCTATATCGCCAAAATCGTCAATCTCGCCGATTCATTCGACGCGATGACCACCGACCGACCATATAAACGTCGTCGTCCCGCAAATGAAGTTATCGAAGATTTACATAGAAACGCCGGAAAACAATTTGCGCCCGAACTCGTTAAGGCATTTTGCAGCGCGATGTTAAAGGAAATAACAGGCGAATCAAAGCAGAAAAAGTTTCGCCGAATGCTCGGCAAAGATTATATGGAAGCCGAAGGAATTATGCCGATGCTCAAAAATGTCCTCAACGGAATAAGTCCGACTTCATCTTTGACTTTGGTTAGTCTAATTTGAATTCTCGCGTCTAAATTAAAACACGAAACCATTAGCCGGCAGACAAACTCAGTTTGACTTACCGTTAAAATTAGCCAATAAAACGACCATTTCATCAATCGTCGCCTGCCGAAGTTTTACATCATTCACGCCATTGACGATCATCGAAAAGACCAACTTTTCGCCCGAAGCGGTTGTAATATAACCCGAAAGAGCGGAAACCTGATCGATCGTGCCGGTTTTGCCGCGCACATTTCCCGCAGCAATAGTTCCCTTAAACCGATTTTTTAATGTTCCGTCAATGCCGCCAATCGTCAACGCATCGCGCCAAGCGTTAGCGTAACGGCTGCTTGCCATATATGAATAAAGCTGCACGGCGGAATTCGGTGTAATCAAATTGTGCCGCGAAAGCCCCGAACCGTCCCATTGAATTACGCTGTCGGAAGGCATTCCTATTTGAGTTAGGAAATCCTGCACGACCGCAAGCCCGCGTTCCGCACTCGTCAATTTCGGATTTGTTTTGTCGCCGAATTGTTCGCCAAGCGTCCATAAAATCGTTTCCGTATAGAGGTTTTGACTCGGTTTCAACGTCTTTGCCGCAATGATACTAAAAGGCGGTGATTCGAGTTTGGTAATTTCAACCGGCGGAACGGAAGAAGCAACCGCTAAAAATGCCTTGTCTTTTGCGCCTATAACACGATTTTGTCCTGTGATGATAATACCTTTTTGAATCAAAAGTTGGCGAAGCATCTCGACAAAAAGTTCGGCGGGACGCGAAACAGCGATATAATCTTCGTAACCTTTGTCGTCAATCGGCATTGTGCCGCTGATCTCGATGATGTTTTGCGGAAGTTTTTTCTCGATTTTAATATCGCGTTTTGTGCCTGACGGCGAAATACTACAGTGATTGATAATTTTTACAATCGTATTGATCGGCTGAACCAAAACGCGGCAGGGTTCATTGACTGAACTTGGATTAACTTTCAAATCAATTGCGTTGTCATTTATTCCTAATGCCGAAATTTCCGCGCCGTAATACCATTGCAAATCGTCCCATTCCCAACTCGACGGAATCGGATTTCCTGTAAAATAACTCTCATCACCGACCAGATTTCCTTCGATGCGCTTCACGCCCGCGCTTGCTATTTTGGTCGCCAAAGCATCAATGCCCTTGTAATAATCGCCATCGTAAAATGCAGTTGAAAACGAAACATCGCCTCGCCCGTAAATCATCAGATCGCCGCGAATCGTGCCGTTTGAATCAGGCATTGTCGGCGCAAAGACCGAAGTAATAAAATGAAAATCCGGTGAAAGTTTTTCCATCGCCGCCGCGACAGTAAAACTTTTCATATTTGAGGCGGGCATAAAATACTTTTCAGCATTTTCCTCAAAAACCGTTTTGCCCGTATCAAGCGACATAATCTTTACACCGATCTGTCCGCGCCGTAATTCAGGACGCGCCAAAATCAAGCGAATCTGTGATTGTAATTCGCCAACCGTTTTAACCGGAATCAGCGTTGGTGTTGGTGTTGGCGTTGGTGTTGGTGTTACAACTGGTTTCGGAGTTGCAACCGGTTTCGGAGTTGGTGTAGCAGTCGGTGTGGGTTTTTCGACTGTTCGCGGTCGTTGACTGTTTTGAGCAGTTACCGATTGGCTAAAATTAACTCCCAAACAAATAATTACAACTATCGAAAACCACGCAATTCTCATTTTTTCTACTTTTTTTCTCATTGCTTGAATTTACAAATAAATTTCCGTTATTTCAGATGTGATTTTGTAATTTAGCGTTCACACCTGCATTAAAAATAAAACCGCGCAAAATAGTAAAGAATCGGCGCATTGAACAGCAAACTATCTAATCTATCGAGCAAACCGCCGTGCCCGGGCAAGATAGCTGCCGCGTCTTTTGTGTTTGAACCGCGCTTCATCGCGCTTTCTGCCAGATCGCCGAAAAGTCCGACGATTGACATCACAATCGCCAACGGAATCGAGATTTTATAAGGCAGTTCGGGGAAAAACAATAGTGTCGAGAGCGCGGCAAACGCGCAACTCAAAACCAGTCCGCCGCTAACGCCTTCCCAAGTTTTGCCCGGACTTATTTTCGGCACGAGTTTACGTTTACCGAGATTTTTCCCGACGTAATATGCTCCGACATCCGCGCCCATCACGACCAAAAAGAAAAATCCGAGCAGTTTGGTCGAAAGAAACGGCACGATTGCAGTGTCGAAACCGACGCGCATCGAAACCAGAAATCCGCCCAAAAACGCAATGTATAAAACGCCCGACAATGTAACGCCAACGCCGGTTAACATTTTGGAAAAATCTTTTTGAAACCGAAAAGTCTGCGTTACCAAAATTAACATTATGAATAGCAGCATCGTCAAAATCAGTAAATCAGGTGCTTTCGTTGGAGCATCAAAAAGGAACGCGATGAAAAAAGTTGCCGCGCCGAGATACGCGATTGAAGCATCGGCTTTAAGTTCTAACTTTTTCGTCAGCGTAAAAAATTCAAAAAGTCCCGCGCCCAAAGCTAACGCGGCAATTATTACAAAAAGCCAGTTTGTCGGCGGGTAATTCGGCAGAAAATACGGCAAAAGAATTGATAAAATTAAAATCGGAAGCGCGATAATCGCGGTCAAAAGTCTACTATTCATAATTTTCTTCACCGCCAAAACGCGGAAACACGGAGCAAAAATAAAACCAATTTCCAATCCGCGTAATCCCTGAACATCTGCGGCTATAAGTCCTTTCAAACTCTCTGCGTTTCCGCGTCCCTGCGGTTCAATTTACCCCACCAAATCGGCGTTCACGTTTTTGAAAATCTATGATCGCTTTGAAAATCTCGGCGCGGCGAAAATCAGGAAAAAGCGTCGGTGTAACGTAAATTTCGCTGTAAGCCAACTGCCACAACAAAAAATTTGAAATACGAAATTCACCGCTTGTGCGAATCATCAGATCAACTTCGGGCAAGCCGTGCGTGTAAAGATTTTCTTCAATCTCGTTTTCGTTCAAATCGTCAATTGATTTACCATTTTCCAAAATCTTTTTCGCCGCTTTTTTCGCGGCTTCGGTAATTTCAGCACGTCCACCGTAATTGAGAGCGACACTTAAAACTGTTCCGGTGTTTTTTGCTGTGAACTTCATCGCCGACGCAATCTGTTTTTGCAAATCTGCGCTCAAACCTTCAAGTTTCCCGATTGCCTGAAAACGAATATTATTTTTGTGAACTGTTTTCAATTCGTTTTTCAGATAAAGTTTGAGCATTTGCATCAAGCCTGAAACTTCGTCTTCGGGACGTTTCCAATTTTCAGTCGAAAAAGCGTAAAGCGTAACGGCTTTTATCTGCAAACGCGCACAAGTATCGAGTATAGCGCGAACCGATTCTGCACCGGCGCGATGTCCGAAAATCCGCGGTTTATTTCGCTGTTTCGCCCAACGTCCGTTGCCGTCCATAATTATCGCAATATGTTCGGGCAGACGCGTTAAATCAATCTGCGAAAGCAATTCCGCGTCTTCAGATTTCGGTTTGATAACTTTGGCGAAGTTTTCGTGCATCCTTTTTCAGTTATCAGTTATCAGTCAACAGTTATCAGTATGGATTTGTCTGTTTCAGGTTAGATATTACAAATCTTCACTGATATTCACTGATAACTGATAACTGTTGACTGATAACTGATTCAAGGTTGATTTTTCCGTAAATATGCGGATAAATTTCGTTATTGGTCGAAGGTTCTTCGACGAGTTTTGACGTTAACTTTTCCGTATCAATCGTCAAAATCAAAACCTTCTCCGTGCCCTTGTAATATCTCTGCAAAACCGCTTCGAGTTGGTCGGCAAAACTGCAATGGATAAAGCCTTCCGACGCTAAACTGTCGGCTTCGTAAAATTTTTCATCCTTGAATTTTTCCCAAACTTCGGGCAAAACGATGTGATAAATTTTCATTGTGAATCTTCGACTGCTTTCTGCAATTCCAAGTATTTTTCGCGCACAAACGGATCGAGTTTTTCGGCAAACTCCGCATTTAAATTCTTAATTTTTATTAATTCCTGCACGTCCGCCAAATCTTTCAAGCGATGCGGCGCAGTCATTCCCGAAGCAAGTTTTAGCTCAATCAATTTTTCCAAAGTCAGCGTTTTTATGTCATCAATTTCTATTTGATTTTCGTTCGGATTTGGAAACACAACCGGTTTCGGCTTGCCGTCGCCCGGAAATTCGCCTGCTGTAATTATTTCAACCGTAACATTTTCTTCGGTTGTTCTAAATTTTTTGGTCGCGCCTTCAAACGCCGGACGATAGCCTCTTCCAACCAATTCATTTCTGAATGTTTCCAAACCTTCTTTCGTCAAAAGCAAATCAATATCCTCGGTAAAACGCCGATAACCGTGATTGTTGAGCGCAACCGCGCCGATGACATTGTAATCAATTCCGCGCTGCTCCAAGTCTTTCACAACGCGGCGCAAAGTTTCATTAAGCGTTCCTTGTCCCATAAAAAATCGCAAACCTTCGTCATACGCCGAAACAGGCGAAGAAATTATTTTTTGAAAATCGGTTCTCATTCGTAATCAACTTTGAGCAATGTCAAACCGTGCGCGGGTGCAGTTTTGCCTGCCAGATCACGGTCAAGACTGATGATTGCCGTTTGAATTGTATCAGAATCCTTTTCGCCGCGCCCGACTTCGAGCATCGTGCCGACGATGGAACGCACCATATAGCGCAGAAAACCGTTGGCGGAAATACGAAATTCGATGATCGAAGCATTAGCGCGGGCATCCCAATATGATTCGACTCTAAATTCCGTAACCGTCCGAATTCGATGCTCGACATCGGAACGCGCCGCCGAAAACGCCGTCCAATCGTGTTCGCCCAAAAAAAGCCGCGCGACTTCGTTCATTCGTCCGATGTCCAGCGGACGCGCTTCATGATGTGCGTATCGCGCCCAAAACGGCGAAACTACCGGCGCGTTGACGACGCGATAGATATATGTTTTGACCTTAGCGGAAAATCGTGCGTGAAAATCGTCTGCCGCTTTTTCAACCTTTAATATACGCACATCGCGCCACAGATTGCCGTTTATGGCAAAGCGCAATCGGTCGGGCGTAAAAGCACGATTTAGCTGAATATTAGCGACCTGACCTTCGGCGTGAACGCCTGCATCCGTGCGTCCCGAACCGACAACGGCAATCGGTGCATCTTCGAGTAAACTCAAAGTTCTTTCGAGTTCGCCCTGCACCGTGCGCTGATTTTCCTGCACCTGCCAGCCGTGAAAATCCGTGCCGTCGTATTGGATGAGAAGTTTGAAATTCATATTTTTGGAAACAGTAACTTAAATCTTTCACAACAAATAAGCGAATATTCGTTAAATTCTATTTTTAATTCCGCCGCCTCTTTTGTGAAATATCGCCAATGTGCATTACGCCAAGATTCGAGCGTTTGGTCGCCTTCGCCTTCATCAAAGGCAAACTGCGCGTCAACTTCATTGAAAGGTAAATGGCGAATTTCCGATGTTTGGATGATGCACAAAGGATTGTCTTCAAAATCCGTTACAACACTGTAACCGTCAGCAATCGGCGCAGTTTCAGGTTGTAATTCATTGACCTCGACCAAACTTGCGGTCGCAATTTTTTTGCCCGAAATTACAAGTTTTGCAAGCTCCCGCGCCATTTCAGACGCATTGCCGAAAAACCAAATTTGGTAAGGCGTTTCAATCGGCACATTCGGATTCTCTTGGCAAAATTCTGCCCAAAACTTTATGACTGATTCAGCATCTGTTTTCATTCATCTTGATTACGCGGTTTCTGCTTTCTTACTTTTCATCCAACTATCAAAAATTTGTGCAAATCGTTTCGGCGCATCCTTATCCATTCGCAGATAAAGTGCGGGTTCGATCAATTCGAGTTCCATCACACAAAAATCATCTGCCGAATCGCGGACAAAATCAACCCGTGCATAAAGCGGTGTCGGTTTTATAAATTCAAAAACTTTGCGTCCGACATCCAAAAGTTTTTCACTTGGTTTGACTGCCGTAATAATTCCGCCGTGTTCTTCCTGCACGCGAAAATCGTGTTGTTTCGGATTTTTCAAAATTGCGTGGCTGTAATGTCCACCGAAGTAAAAAAGTGAAAATTCACCTTCCGAAACAATATTCGGCATAAAAGGCTGAACCATAAATGGTTTATTTGCAAAGATTTCTGCCAACTCCGGCAAAAATTCTTTCAAACGATAAGTAAATTCAGCCGTTGCGCTAATGATCGGTTTGATGATAATCTCATCGGTTTTGAAATGTGCTGACCACTGCTTAAAACAAGTTTCGTTTATCGTTTTTTCGTCCCAGATCGTCGGAACGATTCCAATTCCGTTTTGTTCTAGTTCGCGCAAATAAAGTTTGCTCAAATTCCATTCGACGATTGATAAACAATTTTCAAGCTGCGCCTTTGACGCATCAATTTCGCGCAAAACTTCCAAAAATTCGTTCGGATATTTTTGATAATCCCAAGGTGTGCGAATAACGACGGCTTCAAACTTGTTCCAATCAACTGATTTATCACGCCACGAAATTGTTTGGACATTCCACCCCAATTCCCGCAAAGGCTCAATCGCAAGTTCATCATCGCTGACATAACCTGCCAGACTGTCCATCGAAAGAAAACAACATTGACGCATATTTTTAGCCGATTTTTATTGTTCGGCTTCCGGGTTTTACCGCAGTTTCGCCGCGTTGACACATCGGACAATTTTCGGGTTTATAACTCGGAACTTCCAAACTAACCAGCGCAATGCGCGGAACGCCGACATCTGCCGCGCCGCCGGAACGATCAATTATCGAAGTCGCGCCGACAACTTTCGCGCCGCGTGTTTCTAATGCCGTAATACATTCACGGGTTGAACCACCGGTTGTGATAACGTCTTCGACAACCAAAATACTCTCATTTTCTTTGACTGAAAAACCGCGCCGCAAATTCATTGCACCATTTTCCCTTTCAGTCCAAATAAAACGGACATTCAACGCTTTAGCGACTTCGTAGCCGATTATCAAACCACCGATTGCCGGCGAAGCAACCGTTTCGATATTTTCGTGTATAAAATGCCCGGCAATCGCTTTACCAAACTTCGCCGCGTCAGACGGATATTGCAACGCACGAGCGCATTGCTGATATTTCGGACTGTGCAATCCGCTTGACAAGATAAAATGTCCTTCTAAAAGCGCGTCGGTTTCTTTGAAATGTTTTAAAATTTGATTAGAGTCCATAGAATTAAAAGAATTCGCTGATTTATTGATTTTCAGGGATTTTTGACGTTTTTTTTCAGCCTCCGAGAATCGGTCGCGGATCGAAATATCCGATGGCTTCCACGATTTCGCCGTTCTGCACACGGAATTTTTCCAGAATCGGAACGACCCCGAAAACACCGTCAACTTCCCAATGAGTTACGACATATTCACCTTCGCAAATGTGCTGAATAACACGAACTTCATTGATGGCAGGCAAAAATCCTGTCAAAAACGCTTTGAAATTTTCCGCACCCGTATTTTTTCCTGCAATCGGGTCTTCAAATATCAAATCATCGGCAAACGGTGCCAAACTCAAATCTTTTTGCCGTAAGGCGTTCACATAACTTTCAACCGTTTTAATATTTTCTTCTTTCATTTTCCAAAATCTCCCTGACAATTTTATGGCTTAAACCGACAAGCCGCAAATTTGATATAATGTTTTCCCGAAAGGTAATTATAACCGATCTAAATTTGACTATTTTGAAATTGGATTTAGATAAAATTTATGCGACACATTCACTATTCAATTTTGCTTTTGATTTGCCTGACGGTTTTATCTGCGTCTTTTGTCCGGGCGCAACAGAAAACAGATTCAGCTAATTGTAATAATCAATTAATTTATCCAAATGCTGACTTAGACAATTTTGAATCTCCGATTGTTGGAAAAGTCAAACAAATTCAGACGCAAGAGACGGATTTAACTGATAATTCTGAATCAGATTTGATTCAAACTATAAATTACAACGCACAGAGAAAAGTAACTGATACCTTTCTTACTAGCAAAAAAATCAAACCTTTCGGGAAAACAATTTATACTTACGACTCAAAAAATCAGTTGATTCGCCGAGTTAATTATAACCCTGATGGTTCAGCCGTATTGGAAGATATTTTGAGTTATGATTTAAACGGGAATCTTAAGCAAGTTTTAACTCAGAACGCTAAGTCCAAAGTTGTCATTTGGAGAAAGGATTTTTCATATGATGCAAAGAAAAATTACACAGAATTTTTTGATAAGTTACACAATTATGGTTTCGGATTTATCAAAGATGAAAAATGCCGTATTTCTGAATTGACCTCATACAAATTGAATAAAATCGTTACATCTAAAATGATAATAATTTACGATGACGAGAAAAATACTGTGGAGCAGACTATTTATTCGCCTTCAGGAAAAATCATCAACAAAAAATTATCTGAATTTGAGTTTGATCAAAAAGGAAATTGGATAAAGCAGGTTAGATTTGAGCCAGCATTGGAAAGCGGCAAATTAATCTATAAACCTGTATCTATGGTTAAGCGAAACATAAGTTACTTTTAATAAAATAAAGAGGCAATTATTATGACAGCCGAAAAAAATCCATTAGGTTTGAAAAAGATACATCATCTCGAATTCTCCGTGGACAATGCAAAACAACTGGAATAATCGTGATAAATAAAGACTCAATAAAAAATATCGGCGACATTCTCGGCGTTTTAGATGAAATGAGAAGCGCGGGAATCATTGAAAAATATGCTATCGGCGGCGCGTTTGCGGCGATTTTGCATTATGAACCGATTGCGACGATTGATCTCGATATTTTCTTTTTTCTGCGCGAGAAAAATGACAGTCCGATTTTGAGTTTGAATGCAATTTACGACTTTGCCAAACAAAAAGGCTTTTCGTTCAATCACGAATTTGTCAATATTCACGGCTGGCTCGTGCAGTTTGTCGAAGCGAGTCACAGCGCGTTGTGGACGGAAGCGATTGAAAATGCCGCTACGATAAAAATCGAAGATGCGGACGCGCCCGTGATTGATAAAGAACATCTCGTCGCAATGTGGCTTTACGCGGGCAGAGCGAAAGATTATCAAAAAATCGCAATGTTTTACGAAGCTGAATTTTTAGACGAAGCGAAACTTTCCGGCATCTTAAAAAAACACGGTTTGACGGCAAAATGGAATAAGGAAAAATGGAGATTCACCGATGAAGAATGATTTGCAAGCGCAAATTATCGCCGATCTAAAGCGTCGTAAAAAAACTTCGCGTGAATTTCTGCGCTCGCTTTCGCCCGAAGAAAAAATTGCCAAACTCGTCGAAATGCAAGAGCGATATTACGAAATGCTCAAGCTGCGCGAACAAAACGGCGGGCGAGAGATTCCCGAAAAATGGCGCAAATGGCACACCGCGCGTTACGAAAATGTTTGATTTGCCTAGCGGTTTTTGAGTTATAATAAAATTATGGAAACAGTAAAAGTTACGAAATCTTTAGCGAGAAAAGTCGAAATTACGGCGAAACAAATGCGTGTTTCGCGCGACAAGATTGTTTCGCTGGCACTCGAAGATTTTCTCGAACGCAAGCGAAATAACGATTTGCTCAAAGCGATAAATGAAGCCTACAAAGATGAGCCGACCGCAGAAGAACGCGAAGAAATTCGGCTGATGACAAAGAAATCTTTTGAGGTTTTAGACGAGTGGAAATAAGACAGGGCGATATTTTTTGGGTTGACGTTGACGAGCCGCGAGATTCCGAACCCGGATTTACGCGCCCGTTTGTCTTCATTCAAAATAATCTGTTCAATCGCGGAAAAATCAATACGGTTTTGGTTTGCGCTCTGACAACAAATCTTTCACGCGCCGCTGCGCCTGGAAATGTGCGGCTTTACAAAACGGAAGCCGATTTGCCGAAATCAAGCGTAATTGTTGTTTCGCAGATGTTGACGGTTGATAAGTCCAAACTGCGCGAGAAAATCGGAACGCTTTCCAGCCGCCGCGTTGACGAAATTCTCGAAGGCATTAAACTTTTAACCGAACCGCGCGATATTGATGAGGAGTTTGAATAAAAATTTATGCGACACATTCAGCGTTCAATTTTGCTTTTGATTTATCTGACGATTTTGTTTGCGTCTTTTGTCGGGGCGCAGGGAAAACAATGTATTAATCAGATAGATAGATGGTCTAGCGGAAACGAAAACAATCTTTCGGGTGCATTTAAATCAGTTCGCGTTGAAGAACAAATTTATGAATTTGAAGGAGATTTTATCTACAAACACGATAAACCTCTCTTAAAAGAAAGGCTTGAGTTTGATAGACAAGGAAGGAAAATAGAAAGTTATTTATACACAATTGACGGAAAAGAATTACCTAAAAGCACTTATTCGTATAATGAAAAGAATTGGATTATTAAAGATGATGCGTTGAGCGCATTAAGCCAAAAACCTTATCTGCAAACTAGATACATTTACGACGATTTTGGAAATGTTAAGGAAATAGCTCAATACAATCTTGAAGACAATAAAATTCTGCAAAAGTGGGTATTTACAAACGATTTAAAGAAAAGGTATTTTGAGTTTGCTGATTTTGATTCGAGAAGTAAGCAAAGATTTCGCGTTGGTTTCAAGAGAGATGAAAAATGCAGGCTTGCAGAAATTTTTGCTTATCAGCCTGACGGCAAGTTAGAAGTAAAGAGCGTTTTTTCTTTCGATAAAAATGATGTTCCGATTTCAGTCGTTAATTACTCAAGTGAAAATGCTGTTATAAGTAAAAGAAAATACGAATACGAATTCGACAATCAGGGAAATTGGAAAAAGAAATCAGATTATGAATTGAGAGAAAAGGATGGAAAATCTGATTGGAAACTAATGAATGTAGTTTACAGAAAAATAGAATATTACGATTCAAAATAAAGAGGCAATTATGACAGACGAAAAAAATCCATTAGGTTTGAAAAAGATACATCACGTTGAGTTTTACGTCGGCAATGCGAAGCAGGCGGAGTTTTATTATCGGAAGGCGTTCGGGTTTTCGCGGGCGGCTTATTCGGGATTGGAGACGGGCAACCGCGAAACGACGAGTTATGTTTTGCGGCAGAATCGCGTCAATTTCGTTTTGACGACTCCGCTTAATCCTGAACATCCGGCGGCAGAGCATATCAAAATTCACGGCGACGGCGTGCGCGATATTGCGTTTATGGTCGAAGATGCCGACCACGCTTTTAGCGAAGCGATTAAAAGAGGCGCGAAAGCGTTTATCGAACCGCACGATTGGACGGATGAAAACGGCTCGGTTCGCAAAGCGGCGATTCACACTTACGGCGACACGATTCATTCGTTGATTTCGTATAATAACAATAACGGACATAATTACAACGGCGTGTTTTTGCCGGGATTTGTTGAGCAATCAGTCGTAGGCGAAGATGTCGGAATCGTTTTGGTTGACCATATTGTCGGCAATGTCGAACT